>NZ_JBEIAC010000012.1:9764-138220 GCF_040240335.1 Brenneria sp. L4-2C
TGAGACTCGCCCTACGGGCCGTCGCAAGCGACGTTGAAAATCGCTCCAGGCGATTTTTTACTCGTCTCATCCGTGAGACTCGCCCTACGGGCCGTCGCAAGCGACGTTGAAAATCGCTCCAGGCGATTTTTTACTCGTCTCATCCGTGAGACTCGCCCTACGGGCCGTCGCAAGCGACGTTGAAAATCGCTCCAGGCGATTTTTTATACGAAAGTCCCGGAGTCGGGGCATTTTGCGTAACAAAACGGCAGTGTGCAACTTTTATTGATTCGCTTAATGTTTAGTCAGTACCTCAATGTGATGTTGAACAATAGCGACGCAAACGGTTTCGTCCTGGGAAAGGATTCTCTATAATGACGCGCGTTTCCCCCCTGTAGCGCCCAACGACTGCACCGCTGTCAGTGCATCGAAGACGAGAGAACTTTAGATTATGGAAATACTGCGTGGTTCACCTGCTTTGTCGGCTTTTCGTATTAATAAACTGCTTGCCCGGTGCAAAGAGCACTTTTTGCCGATTAGCGATATCTATGCCGAATACGTACATTTCGCCGATGTCAGTACGCCACTGAACAACGATGAACTGGCCAAACTGACACGTTTGCTGAAGTATGGTCCTTCTCTCGCTGAACATGAGCCGCAAGGCCGTTTGCTGTTGGTGACTCCCCGTCCCGGCACGATTTCCCCCTGGTCTTCCAAGGCGACGGATATTGCGCGTAACTGCGCCTTGAATAAGATTTTGCGCCTGGAACGCGGCCTGGCTTTTTATATTCATGCGCCGACGCTCAGTGATGAACAGTGGCGGCAACTGGGGGCGTTGCTGCATGACCGAATGATGGAGAGCGTGTTTGACGATATGCGGCAGGCGGAGAAACTGTTCTCGCATCAGCAGCCTGCGCCGCTAAAACGCATAGAAATCCTGTTGCAGGGCCGTCAGGCGCTGGAAAAAGCGAATGTCCGGCTGGGGTTGGCGCTGGCTGAAGATGAGATCGATTATCTGCTGGAGGCGTTCGGCAAGTTGGGACGCAACCCGACCGATATCGAGCTGTATATGTTCGCACAGGCGAACTCCGAACACTGCCGCCATAAAATTTTTAACGCCGATTGGGTGATCGACGGCGTGGAACAGCCGAAGTCGCTGTTTAAAATGATTAAAAACACCTTCACGCATACCCCGGACCATGTGTTATCGGCCTACAAAGATAACGCGGCCGTGATGGAAGGCTCCGCCGTCGGGCGTTTTTATGCCGATGCCCAGGGCAACTATGATTACCATCATGGCGACGCGCATATCCTGATGAAAGTGGAAACCCACAACCACCCGACCGCCATTTCACCCTGGCCGGGCGCGGCCACCGGCTCCGGCGGTGAAATCCGTGATGAAGGGGCAACCGGACGAGGCTCCAAACCCAAAGCGGGTCTGGTGGGCTTTTCCGTATCCAACCTGCGTATCCCCGGTTTTGAACAACCCTGGGAAGAGGATTTCGGCAAGCCCGATCGTATCGTCAGCGCATTGGACATCATGACCGAAGGGCCTCTCGGCGGCGCGGCGTTTAATAATGAATTCGGTCGTCCTGCGCTGACCGGCTATTTCCGCACCTATGAAGAGCGGGTAGACAGCCATAACGGTACAGAGCTGCGCGGTTACCACAAACCCATCATGTTGGCGGGCGGTATCGGCAATATTCGCGCCGACCATGTGCAAAAAGGCGAAATCAGCGTCGGTGCCAAGTTGATTGTCTTGGGCGGCCCGGCGATGAATATCGGTCTGGGCGGCGGCGCGGCATCGTCGATGGCATCCGGTCAATCCGATGCCGATCTGGATTTTGCTTCCGTTCAGCGCGATAACCCGGAAATGGAACGCCGTTGTCAGGAAGTGATTGACCGTTGCTGGCAGTTGGGCGAACAGAACCCGATTCTGTTTATTCATGACGTGGGCGCCGGCGGATTGTCCAACGCCATGCCGGAGCTGGTGAGCGACGGCGGCCGCGGCGGGCGTTTCGAACTGCGTGACATTTTGAATGACGAACCGGGCATGAGCCCGCTGGAAGTCTGGTGTAATGAGTCGCAAGAGCGCTATGTTCTGGCCGTCGCGCCGGAAAAACTGGCGTTGTTTGATGAAATCTGCCGCCGTGAACGCGCGCCTTACGCGGCGATCGGCGAAGCGACGGAAGAACTGCATCTGACGTTGAACGATCGCCATTTTAATAATCAACCTATCGATCTGCCGCTGGATGTCTTGCTGGGTAAGACGCCGAAAATGCTGCGTGACGTCGAACGTACGCAGGTGGAAGGCGCGCCGTTAAAACGCGAAGGGATTTATCTGGCCGACGCCGTCGAGCGCGTGCTGCATTTACCGGTGGTGGCGGAGAAAACCTTCCTGATTACCATCGGCGATCGCTCGGTTACCGGTATGGTGGCCCGCGACCAAATGGTCGGCCCCTGGCAGGTGCCGGTGGCTGACTGTGCGGTAACGACGGCGAGTCTGGACAGTTACTACGGCGAGGCGATGTCTATCGGCGAACGCGCGCCGGTGGCGCTGCGTAATTTCGCGGCTTCCGCACGTCTGGCGGTGGGCGAGGCGTTAACCAATATTGCGGCGACCCATATCGGCCCGCTGACTCGGGTCAAGCTCTCGGCTAACTGGATGGCGGCGGCCGGTCATCCCGGCGAAGACGCCGGGCTTTACGATGCGGTAAAAGCTATCGGCGAAGAACTTTGTCCGGCGTTGGGATTAACGATCCCCGTCGGCAAAGATTCCATGTCGATGAAAACCCGCTGGCAGGAAGACGGCGAAGATCGCGCCATGACCTCGCCGATGTCATTGGTGATTTCCGCCTTTGCCCGGGTGGAGGACGTGCGCAATACGGTAACGCCGCAACTGCGCGCCGATCGGGATAATGCGTTGTTGCTGATCGACCTGGGCGCGGGGCGCAAGGCGCTGGGCGCGACGGCGCTGGCTCAGGTGTATCGCCAGTTAGGTCGTGAAACGGCGGATGTTCACGATGCGCAACAGTTGGCCGGCTTCTTTAACGCCATACAGCAACTGGTGGCGGATAAAGCCTTGCTGGCCTATCACGACCGTTCTGACGGCGGTTTGCTGGTCACGCTGGCCGAGATGGCATTCGCCGGACACTGCGGCGTGAATGTGGATATCGCCTCGCAGGGGGACGACGCGCTGGCTACGTTGTTCAATGAAGAACTGGGGGCGGTTATCCAGGTTGCGGCATCGCGCCGGGCGGAAGTGGAAAGCGTGCTCGCCCGCCATGGTCTGGCGGATTGCGTGCATTATCTTGGTCGTGCCGAAGAGGGCGCCCGCTTTGTTATTACCGCCGGCGCGGACGTGGTTTACCGCGAAAGCCGCACCACGATGCGTACCTGGTGGGCGGAAACTACCTGGCAGATGCAGCGGCTGCGCGATAACCCGCAATGCGCCGATCAAGAGCATAGCGCCAAGCAGGATGACAACGACCCCGGCTTGAACGTGACGCTCACTTTCGAACCGCAGGAAGATATCGCCGCCCCTTATATCGCCAAACAGGCTCGTCCGAAAGTGGCCGTGTTGCGTGAGCAAGGGGTGAACTCTCATATTGAAATGGCGGCGGCTTTCCACCGTGCCGGTTTTGACGCCGTTGACGTCCATATGAGCGACCTGTTGGCGGGGCGTCGGGATCTGAAGGATTTCCATACGCTGGTCGCCTGCGGCGGCTTCTCTTATGGCGATGTGCTGGGCGCGGGCGAAGGCTGGGCGAAGTCTATTCTGTTCAATCCGCGGGTGCGTGATGAGTTTTCTGAGTTCTTCCAACGCCCGCAGACGCTGGCGCTAGGGGTATGTAACGGCTGTCAGATGATGTCTAATCTCAGGGAGCTGATCCCAGGCGCCGAGCTCTGGCCGCGTTTTGTCAAGAATAAGTCAGAGCGTTTTGAGGCTCGCTTTAGCCTGGTGGCGGTCGAGAAGAGCCCATCGTTGTTTATGAACGACATGGCCGGGTCACGTATGCCTATCGCGGTTTCACACGGCGAAGGTCTGGTTGAGGTGCGTGATGGCGAACATCTGGCCGCGCTGGAGCAGCATAACCTGGTCGCGTTGCGCTATGTGAATAACTTCGGTCAGGCGACGGAAAATTATCCGGCCAACCCGAATGGCTCGCCAAACGGCATTACTGCGGTGACCAGCGCCGGCGGCCGCGCGACGGTCATGATGCCGCATCCTGAGCGAGTTTTCCGTACCGTCAGCAATTCCTGGCATCCGGAAAACTGGGGCGAGGACGGGCCATGGATGCGCATGTTCCGCAATGCGCGCAAACAACTGGGGTAATTGCTAACCGAGTACAACCGCAAGGGGCTTCGGCCCCTTCATTCGTTTAACCCATCCGCGGTAAAACTCATCCCGGCCTTTTACTCCGTCATCCTGGCCTTCAACTCGCTCATCCTGGCACACACACCGTCATCCCGGCACACACACCGTCATCCCGGCACACACACCGTCATCCCGGCACACACACCGTCATCCCGGCACACACCGTCATCCCGGCACACACACCGTCATCCCGGCACACACACCGTCATCCCCGGCACACACACCGTCATCCCGGCACACAACACCGTCATCCCAGCACACACACCGTCATCCCGGCATACAACACCGTCATCCCCGGCACACAGCACCGTCATCCCCGGCACACACACCGTCATCCCCGCGGTAGTAGGCGGGGATCTCCTACTGAAACCGGGAGCAGCCATCGGCTGATGCCTGCCTTCGCGCGAATGGCAATCTTTGCCCTTTGCCGATAGCAATGCCTTATCCTTGTCGTGTTTTCGCGACAAATATACAGTTGCCTGTCTCCGATAAGAGACATTTAACTCTTTGATTTTAATGGGTTGACATAACTGTGTGGAAAGGTGTCTGCTTTTGACGACAGAAACCTGATTATCGGCCTATCCATTTCGTTTTTAGTCGCATTGATTAAGCGAGCTATAAGATTTAAATTCATTTAAATTAACGAGTTAATATAATTTTTTTCTAATTGGCATGAAATGTGCTTAATAATCAGCGTCGCTCATTCAATTGGTTATGATTGCGCTGCTGATTGGCAGACATCTTCGCTCATAACGCCCGGAATGACGCCACAAGAAAGGGTGCCTATCGTCCACCAGATCGATAACAGTCCGCGTAAGCCGGCTTTATCAAACATCGGGCGACACGTTGAGTGAGGCACCGCCTATTCAGTTACGCGGCCGGCAGAAGCTATTCTCCGGCCGCGTAATGCCAAGCCCAGTCCGCTTTCCTCTCCTGTTGATGATCACCTTTGTTTACCGTGTCGTTGCTATCCGGCGATGTTAAAAACGTTCTGACGTTTCTAGCAGATTCAGTTAGCATCAGAGCGGACCGATGGGTAAATGAGATGATTTCCTTGAAACGATGGCGTTTATTTCCGCGTTCTCTGCGGCAGTTAGTAATCATGGCGTTTGTGCTGGTGTTGTTGCCTTTATTGGTACTGGCCTATCAGGCGTATCAAAGCCTGAATACGCTCAGCGAACAGGCCGCTGAGATCAATCGGACGACCTCCACGGATGCCCGACGCAGCGAGGCGATGACCAGCGTCGCGTTAGCCATGGAACGCAGCTATCGCCAATACTGTGTGCTGGACGATCAAACCCTGGCGACGCTCTACCAGAATCAACGCAACCAGTATTCTCAAATGCTGGACTCGCACGCTTCCGTCCTGCCCGACCCCCGTTATTATCAAACGCTGCGTCAGTACTTAACCCAGCTTGCGGAACTACATTGCCAAACCAGCGGTCCCGATCGGGCGGCCTCGGAACTGTTGGAAAACTTCTCGCGCGCCAACGGACAAATGGTTCAGATGACCCGTGAAGTGGTCTTTTCCCGCGGTCAGCAACTGCAACAGGCGATTGCCGAACGCGGCCGGTTTTTCGGCTGGCAGTCGCTGCTGCTGTTTCTGGTGAGTCTGATACTGGTCGTTTTGTTTACTCGTATGATTATCGGCCCGGTTAATGGCGTCGAGCGTATGATCAATCGTCTGGGAGAAGGACGCTCTTTGGGCAATACCAGTACCTTCAAAGGCCCGCGAGAAATCCGATCTTTAGCGCAGCGCATTATCTGGCTGAGCGAGCGGTTGTCCTGGCTGGAGTCGCAGCGGCATGAGTTTTTGCGCCATATCTCGCATGAGCTGAAAACGCCGCTGGCGAGCCTGCGTGAAGGCACGGAGCTGTTGGCCGATGAAGTGGTCGGCCCCTTGACGGCCGATCAGAAAGAAGTGGTGTCCATTCTCGACAGCAGCAGCCGCCATTTACTGCAATTGATCGATCAACTGCTGGACTACAACCGCAAGCTGGCGGATGCGCCGACGGAGTTGGAGCGGGTCGAAATTGAAGAAATTGTCGATATCGTCGTGTCGTCCCACAGTCTGCCCGCCCGAACTAAAATGATTCATACCGACATAAAACTGGAGTCGGAATACTGTTGGGCAGAGACGACGTTATTGATGCGCGTAATTGACAATCTCTATTCCAATGCGGTGCACTATGGCAAGGAATCCGGTAACATTTGGATCCACAGTCGGTTGACTGGGAATCGGGTGCAGATTGATGTCGCCAACAGCGGCGCGCCGATCCCGCAAGCGGAGCATGGCATGATTTTTGAGCCGTTTTACCAGGGAAGCCGTCAGCGTAAAGGCGCGGTAAAAGGCAGCGGGCTGGGGCTGAGCATCGCCCGTGATTGCATCCGTCGTATGCATGGTGAATTAAGTCTGATATCCGTTGATTATGCCGATGTCTGTTTTCGTATTGAATTGCTATTAACTTCCGAGAATGAATAAAGAATGAACGCATGGTTCGCTCGTCCCTCCCCCCCGCACATGCCGTCCGCCATATTCGATATGCTTGTCCGTCGTATGTCGGGGGCCGTGGTGATGCCATGCTTGTGCTTAACGGCGATACTGTTATTGACCGCCTGTAAACATAATGCGGGCAGCTATTTGACCTTCGGGGAGGCGGCGCAGTTTACGCCAAAAGAGCAGGTCGCCGATTATCGAGTGGCGCAGTGTGAACATCTCTGGCAGGTGGACGATCGGGAAGTCATGATCAATGCGCTGTACTGGCTGCGTGCGATGGATTGCGCCGGACGCCTGACGGAGCCGCAGGCGCGTGAAGAAGCGCGGCAAGTGGCGGGCAGCGGTTGGGATAGCGCGTTCAAGCAGGGGATTTTATTGGATAACGCCGGTATTTCGCCGGTTGAGCGGCAGCGGATGTTAGAACAACTCAACATGTTCCGTCTTGATTTCCCTGACGCGTTACGTCCGCTGATACAGACCTGGCGCGACAGGCAAACGCTGTTGCTGGCCTTATCGGATGAGCGTTTACGTTATAAGCGATTGCAGGAGTCCACGGATAAACAACTGGAGGCGCTGCAAGCCGAGCAAGGGCATTTGCAATATCAGCTCGAAACCACCAGGCGGAAGTTGGAGAACCTGACGGACATTGAGCGTCGGCTTTCAACCCGTAAGCAGCTATCAGGGGAGATGCCCGATACCGAATCTTATCAGCGCAATAATGCCGACGCGGATAAATCGACGACCAAGGAGCCGAGAAAACAATGACAGCCCGTAAAGCGGCGAACTTGCTGCTGGTGGACGACGATCCCAGCCTGCTAAAGCTGTTAGGGATGCGTCTGACCAGCGAAGGTTTCAGCGTGACGACGGCGGAAAGCGGTCAGGAAGCGCTGCGTTTGTTAACCAGAGAACAGTTCGATCTGGTGATTAGCGATCTCCGCATGGACGAGATGGACGGCATGGCGCTTTTTTCTGAGATTCAGCGCCATCAACCGGGGATGCCCGTCATTATTCTGACGGCTCACGGTTCGATTCCTGATGCGGTCGCGGCAACCCAGCAAGGGGTGTTCAGCTTCCTGACCAAACCGGTCGATCGGGATGCGTTATATCAGGCGATTGATGAAGCCTTGGCTTTGTCGGCGCCGGTTGGCGATGAAGGCTGGCGAGAAAACATCGTTACCCGCAGCCCGCTGATGTTGCGCCTGCTGGAGCAGGCCAAGATGGTCGCCCAGTCGGACGTCAGCGTGCTGATTAACGGCCAGAGCGGAACCGGGAAAGAGGTGTTGGCCCAGGCGATCCATGCGGCCAGCCCGCGCGCGAAGCAAGCCTTTATCGCCATTAACTGCGGCGCATTACCCGAACCTTTGCTGGAATCGGAATTATTCGGCCACGCGAAAGGGGCTTTTACCGGGGCGGTCAGCAGTCGGGAAGGGCTATTTCAGGCGGCGCAAGGCGGTACGCTGTTTTTGGATGAAATCGGCGATATGCCGCTGTCGCTACAGGTCAAACTGCTGCGGGTCTTGCAGGAACGCAAGATCCGTCCGCTGGGCAGCAACCGCGATCTGGATATCGATGTGCGTATTATCTCCGCTACCCACCGCGACCTGCCTAAGGCCATGGAAAAAGGCGAGTTCCGTGAAGATCTGTACTATCGGCTGAACGTCGTCAATATGAAATTGCCCGCCCTGCACGAACGGGCGGAAGATATCCCGCTACTGGCTAATCACTTGCTGCGTGAGGCCGCCGCCAGGCATAAGCCATTTGTGCGATCCTTCTCGACCGATGCCATGAAACGGTTGATGACGGCAAGTTGGCCGGGTAACGTCCGACAACTGGTTAATGTCATTGAACAATGCGTGGCGCTGACCAGCGCGCCGGTAATCGGCGAGGCGCTGGTCGCACAGGCGCTGGCTGGAGAAAACACCGCGTTGCCGACGTTTGTCGAAGCCCGTCATCAGTTCGAACTGAACTACCTGCGCAAACTGTTGCAGATAGCCAAAGGCAATGTCACTCAGGCTGCGCGGATGGCGGGGCGTAACCGGACGGAATTTTATAAACTGTTGGGCCGTCATGAATTGGACGCCAACGATTTTAAAGAATAATGCTAATGGATTGTCGGTTCGGATTCTGACAATCTTGTTTCTCGCTGATGCCCGGCTTTGGCCGCAACATAGGTAATAAAAAGGTTCTTCGATGAAAAAAATTGATGCGATTATCAAGCCGTTCAAACTGGACGATGTACGTGAAGCGTTAGCTGAAGTGGGCATCACAGGGATGACGGTAACGGAAGTAAAAGGGTTTGGTCGTCAGAAAGGCCACACAGAGCTCTATCGCGGCGCTGAGTACATGGTCGACTTTTTGCCCAAGGTAAAAGTTGAGATCGTGGTCGGGGACGATATCGTTGATACGTGTGTGGAAGCCATCATGCGCACGGCGCAGACCGGTAAAATCGGCGACGGTAAAATCTTCGTCTTTGACGTCGCCCGCGTTATCCGTATCCGTACCGGCGAGGAAGATGAAGAGGCGATCTAACGCCCTGTATTAAACCCGTTAGCAGGCGGGGATCAGCTGACAGTATCTGCCGCTATCCCATCATCCCCGCCTATCTTCCATCATCCCCGCCTATATCCCGTCATCCCCGCGGCAGTAAGCGGGGAGCTCCTGCTGAAACCGTGAATAGTCATCGGCTGATTCCCGCCTGCGCCGCGGGTTGATCTAGCGGGTCATTGTTTACTCTTGCTCGCCAGTTTATCCGCCAGCGTTTTTAATTCCGGCGTTTTGCTAATCGCATCCGCGACAATCCCTGATACCGCGATAGCCCCTTTTTTCTGGAAATGCGTCGCATCCGGTTTCTTCAGGCTGCCGATCTGATTACGGTAAAACGGGTAGCGTGCGGGATCGACCGCCAGCCAGTACTGTTTCCAGTGATTGCTGTTCCCCTGATTCGCCAGCGCGATCGTCGCCGTTTCGATATCCAGCACAGGGACTTTATTGGCGGCGGCGGTATCTTTGATGGTCTGGCTGTAGTCGCCGGTAAACGCGTATCCGCCTTCGGCATTTTGTTTGGTGAAGTGGTTATGCACGGCGGGCGTGCCGACTTTGCCTTCCGCGGTAAACACCCTGGCTGTCGGCGTCAGCAACACGGGGGTTAACTGATGTTGGCGGGCGAAAGTAATATAACGCTCCAGCGAGGTCTGAAACGACATATCGTCTTTACCCGGAGGGGATTGGGTTTTACCCGCCGCATTATTAGGATAAGTACACAAATTGGCGACATCGGCGGCGCCTCGCACCGGTCTGGCGCTGTTGCAGTTCTGGTCATTGATCCCCATTTGAATGAACAGAAAATCCCCGGCTTTCATCAATGGCCGCATCTGGCGGAACCAGCCGTCATAAAAATAATCGCGCGACCCTCTTCCGGGGCGCGCGCCGTTGACGACTTTCACGCCGCTGTCAGGACGAAACTGCTGTTCAAAGATCTGCCCCCAGCCCATGCGCGGCTGGCGGACTTTTTCATTGGTCGCCGCCGTGGAGTCGCCGACCAGAAAGATGCGGGTTTGCGCTTTTTGGATGGCGGTCAGGTGCTGGCGGGCAAACGGATAATCCAGCGGCTCATAGGCGCCTTGCCCGTACAATCCCGTAATCGGCCGGAAAACGCTGTCCGTCAACACGGTATAGCCTGAGTAGCCGGTGTTATTGTCATAATTACGGTTGTGATTGATGACATCGATAATTTTGCCGACCGCTTCCTGCTGGGCGACGGGATAGGTCAGGGGATCGAAACGAGCCGGGACGGCGATGCCGGCTTGTTTCAGCGCGCTATTGAATCCTGCATGGAATGCGGCATAAGCCTTTTTCAACGCGGCGTTATCCAGCGTCGGCGGCGAGGGATCGTCAGCCAACTGCTGCGGCCCCGGATACCCTGCGGCCACGGCGACGTCAGAAATAATACGGTCGGTGAGCGGGTTAATGTTGACGATATTGTCACGACCGGATTGCAGCGACGGCGCCAATGCATTCAGACAAATTGCGCGGGGAAGATTGCTGAGCTGACAGTTGGTGCCGCCTGACTCGATAGCCAAAATACGTAATGGCGAGGATAAGTCTGAAATATCAATATGGTAATTGCCCTCATCATCAGTCCGCGTCTGCCTGCGCTGACCCTGCCCATCGCGGATAATTATCGTGGCCGGTAAATGGATTTCACGGTGCGTCACGTGTCCGGTCAAGGTTGTGTTATCGCCAAGCTTGGCGCTGGCTATCGCCTCGATGGCGCTTTGTTGTTTTGCATTGTGCGGTGAGGCGGACGATTCAGCATGTGCCAGTAGCCAGGGGGCGGAAAATAAGATAGCGAAGGTCATACCATCAGAAAAACGTTTTAACATGATCAGACATATCCTTTGTTGCAGGCAGCAAAAACACTTTTGCAAATTTTACACGTCGCCAAATGACTTATGGGCCTAACTTCATTAAAAGATGAGGGTTTTTATTATGCACCTAATTTTGTCAAAGAGGGTGCCTAAACTCGGCGATGCCTTAAATTTTCATTTAATATGAAACGATATTTCAATAATTCTGCGGTTTTTTGTGGTTAACAGGGGGAGCATCGAAACGGCGAGATGAAAACCTGCTGCCTGGTGATCCGCATCGATAACGACTTTTTATGCGCGCAAGATGAAGAAAAAACAGGTTGAAAATGAAGAAAACTCCGCTTCCCGCGCAGCGGCCTAAATGCGCGCAGCCCTTGCGCCGCCTGTAGCTAATCGTTTGCGTAAAAACCTCTGTCAAGCCCTATCTTCATAAGGGAGAAACGGTTTACACTATAGGCCAGTACCCGGATGGGTAGTTGTTTTCCAGTATATTGTAAGTTAGCTGAGTCAGGAGATGCGGATGTTAAAGCGTGAAATGAACATTGCCGATTATGATGCCGAACTGTGGCAAGCAATGGAGCAGGAAGTGGTGCGTCAGGAAGAGCATATTGAACTGATTGCTTCTGAAAACTATACCAGCCCACGCGTCATGCAGGCTCAGGGTTCTCAGCTGACCAACAAATACGCCGAAGGCTATCCCGGCAAACGCTATTACGGCGGTTGCGAATATGTGGACGTGGTTGAACAACTGGCTATCGATCGCGCCAAGGCGCTGTTCGGCGCCGATTACGCCAACGTACAGCCGCACTCCGGCTCTCAGGCCAACTTCGCCGTCTACACCGCGCTGTTGCAGCCGGGCGATACCATTCTGGGCATGAATCTGGCGCACGGCGGCCACCTGACTCACGGTTCCCCGGTCAACCTGTCCGGTAAACTTTACAACGTCATTCCTTACGGTATCGATGAAAGCGGCAAGATCGATTACGACGAGATGGCGGAACTGGCGCGCACCCATAAACCGAAAATGATCGTCGGCGGTTTCTCCGCCTATTCCGGCATTGTCGACTGGGCGAAAATGCGTGAAATCGCCGACAGCATCGGCGCTTATCTGTTCGTCGATATGGCGCACGTCGCCGGTCTGGTTGCCGCGGACGTGTATCCGTCGCCGCTGCCGCATGCGCACATCGTCACCACCACCACCCATAAAACGCTGGCCGGCCCTCGCGGCGGCTTAATTCTGGCGAAAGGCGGCGACGAAGATCTGTATAAGAAACTGAACTCCGCGGTATTCCCCGGCGGTCAGGGCGGCCCGCTGATGCACGTTATCGCCGGTAAAGCGGTGGCGCTGAAAGAAGCGATGGAGCCGGAATTCAAGGTTTATCAACAGCAGGTCGCCAAAAACGCCAAAGCCATGGTCGAGGTGTTCCTGGCGCGCGGCTATAATGTAGTTTCCGGCGGCACCAGCAACCACCTGCTGCTGCTGGATCTGGTCAGCAAGGATATCACCGGTAAAGACGCCGATGCCGCGCTGGGCCGCGCCAATATCACCGTGAATAAAAACAGCGTGCCGAACGATCCCAAGAGTCCGTTCGTCACTTCCGGCGTGCGTATCGGTACGCCGGCCGCCACTCGCCGCGGCTTTAAAGAGGCGGAAGTGCGCGAACTGGCGGGCTGGATCTGCGACGTGCTGGACAATATCAACGACGAAGCCACCATCGAGCGCACCAAGCAGAAAGTGCTGGATATCTGCGCCCGCTTCCCGGTTTACGCCTGATAGCAACGCCATCGCCCCGGATGTCGCCGCCGGGGCATAGGTCAAGACGCCGGCCTTCGCGCCGGCATTTTTTTTCATCTTCAGCACGATCCCCGCTTCTCGTCTTTGCCGGTGAATAACGCATTGCGCCGGCGCTCGCTCTCTGACAGAGTACCCTCCCAAAGAGGGAGAACCTATGGTACTGCAATCAACACGTTGGCTGGCGCTAAGCTACTTCACTTACTTTTTCTGTTATGGCGTTTTTCTGCCGTTCTGGGGCGGATGGTTAAAAGGCGAGGGGCTTTCCGCCGAATCCATCGGGCTATTGCTGGGGGCCGGTTTGGTCGCCCGTTGCGTCGGCAGTCTGGTGATTACGCCCTGCGTGAAAGATCCGTCGAAACTGATAATGGCTTTGCGGATGTTGGGATTGCTGACTCTGGTGTTATTCATTGGCTTCTGGTTAGGCAACGCCTGGCTATGGCTGCTGTGCGTGATGATCGGCTTTAACCTGTTTTTTGCTCCGCTGGTGCCGCTGACGGATGCGCTGGCCGCTATCTGGCAACGGCAGGTCGTGATGGATTATGGCAAGGTGCGGGTCTGGGGATCGATTGCTTTTGTCATCGGTTCCGCCGTTACCGGTGAGCTGGTGTCCGTTTGGGGGCATCCGGCGATTCTGGCGATCCTGAGCGCCGGGCTGGTGGCCATGTTTGTCGGCATGTTGTTGCGCCCCAGCGTGATGCCGGAAGCGGCCGCGTCTGCAACGCAATCGGCGATCGTCACGCCCTGGAAAACCCTGTTTCGCGAACCGCCGGTCTGGCGTTTCTTGCTGTGCGTGTCCCTGTTGCAAGGGGCGCATGCGGCATACTATGGTTTCAGCGTGATTTACTGGCAGGATGCCGGTTATTCCGCCTCGATTATCGGCTATCTGTGGTCGTTGGGCGTGGTGGCGGAAATTGTCATTTTCACTTTCAGCCAACGCCTGTTTCGCTGCTGGAGCGCCAGAGATTTGCTATTGCTTTCCGCCGTTTGCGGCGTCGTGCGTTGGGCGCTGATGGGCGCGACCGTGGCGCTGCCGTGGCTGGTCGTGATACAGATATTGCACTGCGGCACCTTCACCGTTTGTCATCTGGCGGCGATGCGCTTTATCGCGGCGCGATCCGACGGCGAAGTGTTACGTTTGCAGGCGGTTTATTCCGCATTGGCGATGGGCGGGAGCATCGCGTTGATGACGGTGGTTTCCGGTTTCCTGTTTGAACATTTGCAGCACGGCACGTTCTGGGTGATGGCGCTGTTGGCCGTTCCGGCGTTATTTATACGTCCGACCGTCATGCCGCGTATCCACTCACGTGATGATACGCGGTAATTTCCGTCGCCGGTATCAACCGGGCGTTTTGTCGGTTAATCGCCCGGCAAATAGCGCCATCGGCGTGAAGCTTTGTGATGAGGAGTTTATGTTATATTATAACATTTTAATCGGTTGGTTCAGGCGAATTCCCCTGCTGATGGCAGGCATGGTCACCATCTGTCAGCCCGTTTTTGCTCATCCACACAGTTTTATTGATATGCAAACGACTATCGAAAGTCACAACGAAAAGATCACCGGCTTGCGTATGGTATGGACCATGGATCCCATCACCTCCGCGGATCTGTTGTACGACGCCGGCAACGCGACAAAAGATTCGGAAGTCTGGAAAAAACTGGCCGCGGAAGTGATGGCGAATGTGCTGGGACAACACTACTTCACCGATATCTACCGCGATAATCAACCGATAAAATATGCGCCGATGCCGACGGAGTATCATCTTTCCCGTAAAGGGAATCAGGCCGTGCTGGAGTTTGTGTTGCCCCTGGCTCACCCACAGCCATTGGCAGGCAAACCGTTGCTGATTGCCACCTATGACCCGACCTATTTTGTCGATATGTCTTACGGGGATGAGAAGGCGATAAGGCTGGCGCCTTCGTTGGCCGCACGCTGTAAAACCACATTGGCAACGCCAAAGCCCAATGCGGATTTGCAGTCCTATGCGCTCTCGTTGGATAAAGCCGATGCGCCGGACGAGGATATGGAGCTTGGGAAACAGTTCGCTCAGCGGGTGACGTTGCAATGCCATTGAAGATAAATGCGGTTCGGCGACCCACATCGCCGGTTAGTCGATGGGCCGCGCTGTGGCCGTTAGGATTATTGATTGTTTTAGTTGGATTGAGCGCGTACTGGGTGGCGGGCTACTGGCCGCAAATCGTGCTGCAAAGCGCGGTCTGGCAAAAGTCGCTGCACCAGCAAATGTCGCTATTGCTGCAAATGGTTGAGGCGCGTCCGCATCGGGCCGGCCTGGCATTGATGATGTTCAGTCTATTGTACGGCGTATTACACGCCGTCGGGCCGGGACATGGCAAGGTGGTTATTATGACTTACCTGGCGACGCATCCTTCGAAGTTGAAAAGCAGCCTTAAACTTACCTTTGCCGCGTCTCTGGTGCAGGGCCTGACGGCCGTGCTGCTGGTGACGGTGGTGTTGGTTTTTTTACAGCTTTCCAGCCGCACGTTACATAACGGCAGCTTCTGGCTGGAGAAGGGGAGCTTTATTCTGATTGCCGGGTTGGGCGCGCTGCTCTGTTACCGGGCGTCGAAACAGCTTATCGGCAATCTGTTCCGGCGTGGTAACTCCGTCACTATTCTGCGTTTAACGCCGGTCGATCGGCACGCTGGCCGTATGAAAGCGCCGTTGGCCGCCATGACGCTGAACGACGGGCGTGACGCGTGCGGATGCGGCCATCGTCATCTTCCCAGTCAGGAAGAGCTGAATCAGGAGGGCAACTGGCGCACTCGCTTGATGATCGTTCTGGCGATGGGCATGCGGCCTTGCTCCGGGGCGATATTGGTATTGCTGTTTTCCAAAGTCGTTGGGGTGTTTCTCTGGGGGATCGCTTCGGCGCTGGTCATGGCGTTGGGGACGGCATTGACCATTTCCGCGCTGGCGATGTTGGTCTTTTATTGTCGTCGTGCGATCGCGCGTTTAGCTAAAACGGGTTCATCTCCGCTCTGGCCGAAGATAGCTGGCTCGGTTTTATCGCTGGCGGGGGGGATGCTCCTGTTTGGCGCCGGCGTTCTGCTGTACTTAAGCGCTCAGCCAGCCATGATGGGGGGCATTCGTCCTTTCTCCGGCTGATATTTTACGTTTTCTTAACGTATGTATAAAAATGCGTTGCCTGATTTAACATCACCATTATATCATCCTCGCAAGTGATAATGATTATCACTTATAACCTTGAAAGGAGAGGGGAAATAATGAAAAAGTGGCTGCTTTCGGTTGCTGTTATGTTGGGCTTGAGCGCTGTATTGACAGTGAGTGCCGCCCCCATTGTTATTGAAGATGTCAGTGGCAGAAAGGTTGAAATTAAATCGGAAGTTAAACGGATTATTTTAGGCGAAGGGCGGCAAATCTATTTGCTGGCCGCGTTTGACACCGAAGCCCCATTTCAGCGCGTGGTAGGCTGGCGCGACGATCTATCGAAAGCGGATTATGACGGTTATCTGGCCTATGAGAATAAGTACCCGGCTATCAAAAAGCTGCCTACGTTCGGCGGCGCAAAAGACGGCACCTTTAACGTCGAGCAGGCGCTGACGTTAAAACCCGATCTGGTGCTGATGAATCTGGAGTCGAAAGCCGCGACGGACGAAGGCAAGCTGATTGATAAACTCAATGCGCTGGGCATCCCGGTGGTGTTTATCGATTTTCGCGAAAAGCCTTTTGAGCATGCCGAGAAAAGCATTCACATCATGGGGCAGCTGCTGGGCAAACCGCAACGCGCGGATGAACTGATTCAGTTCCGCCGCCAGCAGATTGAAATCGTTACCGAGCGATTGAAGAATTATCAGGGCGTTCGGCCGAAAGTGATGATCGATCGCGCCGGGGGCTATGACGATGAATGCTGCATGTCGTTCGGCAATGAAAACTTTGGCCGCATGGTTGAAGCGGCTGGCGGCGAGAACATCGCCAAGCATCTGATCCCCGGCACTTTCGGTACGCTGAACCCGGAACAAATCATCAGTGCCCGGCCGGATGTCGTTATCGTGACGGGCGCCAACTGGAAAAATTACAATACCGCCAACGGCTGGGTGGGCGTCGGCCCCGGCGCCGATCGGCAGGCTGCCTTACAGCGTCTGCAAAAGCTGATGGAACGTGCCGCGTTTAAAACCTTGCCGGTCGCCACCAACGGCAATGCGCATGCTATCTGGCATCAGTTCTACGATAGTCCGTATCAGTTCGTCGCCATTCAGGCTATCGCCAAATGGCTGCATCCGGAGCTATTTAACGATATCGATCCGGACGCCACGTTCCGCACCTTCCACGAGAAGTTTCTGCCGCTGCCTTACCAACCCGGTTATTGGGTGACGTTGCCGGCCAAATCCTGACAAATAAAAAGAGCGCTGACGGCGATTGGCCGTCAGCGCTCTCCGGTTTTTTCCACGCTGGCCCGGCTAACTGCTCGGCTCGGTGACCAATCCGTCGATAATCACCTGCGGAATGCCTTGCGAACAGCGTTCAATCCGGCCTTTCACGCCATACACCGCTGCCAGACTTTCCGGGCTGATCACCTCGGCAGGCGCGCCATTGGCGATCAGATTGCCGTTTTGCAGCATCAGCACATGGTCGCCGTGGCGCAGCGCGATGTTGATATCATGCACCACCACCACCGTGATGATGTTGCGCTTGCGCGTTTCCCGGCGCACCAAATCCATAACGTGAAACTGATAGTTCAGATCCAGCGCGCTGAGCGGCTCGTCCAGCAGCAACAGCGAAGGTTGGCGAATTAACGACTGCGCCAGTCCGACCAACTGCTTTTGTCCGCCGGAAAGCTGATCGAGATAACTCAAGGCCAGATGCTCGATGCCCAATTGCTTCAGCAGCGTCATCACTTCGGACTGGCTGTCGGCGCTGTGCAGGCCGCCGGATGCGCGCTGGGCGACGATGATGGATTCGAGTACATGCAGATGTACGCCGGCCGGCAGAGATTGCGGCAGATAAACCACTTTTTCCGCCCGCTTGGCGAATGACATCTGCATCAGATTGTCGCCGTCCAGCCACAGCTCCCCTTCGGCCGCGCCCAGCCCGGCCATGGCGCGCAACAGGGTGGATTTACCGCTGCCGTTCGGGCCCAGCAGGACGGTGATTTTCCCGCGCGGCAGCAAAGGAACGCAGAGATCGCTGATAACCTGGCGTTTAGGGTAGCCCGCGCGAAAATGAGACAGACGCAATCCCGATGATGCCTGATGGCTCATACATTCCCCCTATGGCGCAGAATAATGCTCAGGAAGAAAGGCACGCCGACCAGCGAGGTGACGATGCCGACAGGAATAATCACGCCGTGGATCAGGTTTTTTGACGCCACCGAGGCCAGCGAGAGCACCAGTGCGCCGATGATCGCGCTGGCGGGCAAATAGAACCGGTGATCTTCGCCGAATATCATACGGGCGATGTGCGGCGCGACCAATCCGATAAAGCCGATGGGGCCGACAAAAGCCACGGATACCGCGGACAGAATGCTGATGCGCAGCAGAGTCGCCAGACGCAGACGCCGCACGTTAATGCCGAAGCTGACGGCGCGATCTTCGCCCAGTCTCAATGCGGTGAGTTTCCAGGCGCTCATCAGCGACAGCGGCATCACGGCAAGCAGCACCAGCAGCAAAACGCCCAGCTTTTCCCAGGATGCCCGCGCCAGACTGCCCATTGTCCAGAACACCAATCCTTGCAGCGTGTCTTCATTGGCGATGAATTGCAGCATGGAAACCAACGCGTTAAAGGTGAATACCAGCGCGATGCCGAACAGCACCACGCCGGAAGTCGCCACCTGCGTCCAGCGCGTGATGCCGTCGAGCAGCAGCACGGCCAGCAGGGCGAAGAAAAAGGCGTTGGCGGAAATAAACCACTGCGCCGGAATGCCCGGGATCCCGATACCCAGCACGATGGCGAGGGCCGCGCCGAATGCCGCGGCGGACGACACGCCCAGCGTAAACGGGCTGGCCAGCGGGTTATTCAGGATCGTCTGCATCTCCGCGCCCGCCAGTCCCAGCGACAGACCGACGATAATCGCCATCAGGGCATAGGGCAGACGAATTTCCCAGACGATCACCCTGGTACCCGCATCGGCATTGGCGGGATTCGTCAATGTTTGCCATAACACGTCCAGCGTCAGACCCGAGGGCCCCATGGTGAAATCCAGCAGCAACGAGCCGACGATCGCCGCAAGCAGCAGCATGAGGGTGCTCATCCGACGGCGCACAATATGCTGATAGCGGTGCATAACATCATTTTCGGAATCTTTGTTTCCTGAAATGTGTTTTTCCGCCACGTCGGTGGTTTTTGGGTCAGTTGTTACGCTCATGAACGTTTACTTAGCCGGTTTCCAGAAAAAGATAAAATCGCCGTGGGGCAAGCCAGTGAAATGGCGCACAATATAGCGGTAGTTTTCATCCGGATCCAGCGTAGGGAATTGCTGCGGATAAATCGCTTTTGCCAGATATTCCATACCGATGATGTTGAACGGATTGTTATAGAACTGATGATAGATGCCGTAGGTCTTTTTTTGCTGCACGGCCGGAATCTGGCTGACCCCGGTACGGTTCAACAGGATGCTTGCCTGTTCATCAATGCTTTTCTCATCGGCGCCGAGTCCGAACGGCAGGGGATTGACGCCGTTGCTGTTGGCTTTGCCGCGCTTGGCGCCCGTCAGGATGTAGGCATCCGGTTTCATGCTGATGAGTTTTTCCAATGAAATATAGCCGGTTGCGCCGGGCAGTAACTCGGAACCGATGTTACGCGCCCCGACGGCTTCCACCAGACCGCCCCAGCCGTTGTGGGCATGGCTGAAGCAGCAGGCGTCCGAACGTCCGGCCCAGGCTTCGACAAACACAGTCGCCTTGGTCGGCAGAGATGCCGTCTGTTTTTGGATCTCGGCCAGGTGCCGGCGATAAAAATCGGTATAGGCTTTGGCGTTCTCTTCCTTGTTCAACACTTTACCCAGCAGGTCGATACTGGCGGCGGTGTTCTTGACGGGATGAACCTCATAGTCGACGAACACCAGCGGGATATTCAGCGCTTTCAGTTTATCGATGATGCCGTTGTCCGTTAACGTCGGTTTGGCGCGCAACTGCGCGATGACCAGATCCGGCTGTTTCGACAGCACGCTCTCCAGTTCAACTTCGCCCTTATCGCCGAATCCCATATCCAGAATTTCCGCGGCCTGCGGCCATTTTTGCGTCATCAGCGCCCAGGTGGCCGCATCCGATCTTTTCGGCAGGTTATTCCAGGCCACCAGACGTTGAAACGGATTCTCGCGGTCAAGCAAGGCCAGCGCCATGATATCGCGGCCGTCCTGTAGCACAATTCGCTGTGGTTCTTTTTTAATTTCAATGGATTGCCCGTCTATATCCGTAATGGTGAGCGGATATTGCGTGGCATAGGAAGCAAAAGGGGAAAGCAGTGCGGTGGTCAGTAAAAGTTTATACAGCATTTTCTTGAACATTATCGTCATCCTGAGATTATCTTCTTTGAAAAAAAATGATTTTAATAACCATTATCATATGGTCGCGGAATTATACGCGGGATGGAAGAGTAAAAGGGGTTGGAATAATTAAAAAAATCATGCCGGTCAGAACGCCGGCATCTATTCCCGCGAGAAAATCAGCGTTTTAACGCATCGCTCAAATCATCGCGGATGGTTGCCAGAATGGATTTGACGACGCGCGGATTACCCGCAACCAGATTACCGGAAGAGAGATAATTGTGGCCGCCGACGAAGTCGGTCACGATGCCGCCGGCTTCACGAACCAGCAGGTCGCCGCCGGCGAAATCCCAGGGTTTCAGACCGATTTCAAAGAAGCCGTCGACACGGCCGGCGGCGACATAGGCCAGATCCAGCGCGGCGGAACCCGTGCGGCGGAAGTCCGCGCATTGGGTAAACAGCGATTCGATGATTTTGATATAGCTTTTGGCGTGCTGTTTGGCCTTGAACGGGAAGCCGGTAGCCAGTACGGTGCCGTCCAGGTCGCGAGCGTTGCTGCTGCGCAGACGATAACCGTTTAACTGCGCGCCCTGACCGCGGGTGGCGGTGAACAGCTCATTACGCATAGGATCGTAAACCACGGCGACTTCGGTGCGGCCTTTGAGGCGCACCGCGATAGAGACCGCGAAATGCGGCAGACGTTTGATGAAATTCGTGGTGCCGTCTAATGGATCGATTACCCATTGCACATCCTGATCTTCACCTACCAGCTCGCCGCATTCCTCGCCAATGATGGTGTGTTGCGGATAAGACTTGCGGATGATTTCAACGATCAGACGCTCAGCATCTCGGTCGACGTTAGTGACAAAGTCATTGCTGCCTTTTTGACTGGCTTCTACAGCGTCAGGGGTTTCGTAATTTTTAGCAATTAAATTACCGCCTTTACGCGCAGCGCGTATAGCGATATTGAGCATCGGATGCATGGTATCGTCCACTAGAATGTTAAAGAACAGAAAGCGGGCGGCATTATAGCAGGGGAAAATGAAAATATCTAAGTTTGTGTTAGAATGGCCCGATTTCCTCCTCGTATTACATAGAGTCCGCATGTTACACAATATTCGCGTTGTTCTGGTCGAAACGTCCCACACGGGCAACATGGGATCGGTCGCCAGAGCGATGAAGACCATGGGGTTAAGTAAACTCTATCTGGTTAATCCGTTGGTAAAACCCGACTCACAGGCGATTGCCTTATCCGCCGGCGCCAGTGATGTGATTGGCGATGCCACGCTGGTTGACTCGCTCGATCAGGCGCTTGAAGGATGCAGTCTGGTGGTCGGCACCAGCGCGCGTTCGCGCACCTTGCCCTGGCCGATGCTGGAGCCGCGCGAATGCGGCGTTCGCAGCGCCCGGGAAGCGGAGCACGCCCCCGTCGCCCTGGTGTTTGGCCGCGAGCGCGTCGGCCTGACCAACGATGAATTGCAGAAGTGCCATTATCATGTTGCGATCCCCGCCAATCCGGAGTATAGCTCTCTGAATCTGGCCATGGCCGTACAGATCCTGGCGTATGAAGTTCGCGTCGCTTATCTCGACCGCTTGCAGGCGGGCGAGGAAGAGCATGACGAAACGCCTTATCCGCTGGTGGACGATCTGGAGCGTTTTTATCAGCACCTTGAGCAGACCTTACTGCAAACGGGCTTTATTCGACAGGCGCATCAGGGACAGGTGATGAATAAGCTGCGTCGTTTGTTTACCCGGGCGCGGCCGGAAAGTCAGGAACTGAATATTCTGCGCGGTATCCTGAGTTCGGTTCAGAAAAAACAGGGCGAGTGATCGTTAAATAATACTTGAGTGAAATGCTGGGTTAAATAGTTGACTAAAACACTCGGGAATGTCAGACTCAAATCCTGTTTTGTCAATACATGTCTTAATAATACATGTTTCATCTACAGGTACCACTATCATGAGACTGACATCTAAAGGCCGTTATGCCGTTACCGCCATGCTTGATGTGGCGCTGCATTCTAAAGAAGGTCCGGTTCCGCTGGCGGATATCTCGGAACGGCAGGGCATTTCGCTCTCCTATCTGGAACAATTGTTTTCACGCCTGCGTAAAAACGGGCTGGTTGCCAGCGTCCGTGGCCCTGGCGGCGGCTACCTGCTGGGTAAGCATGCCAGTGAAATCGCCGTGGGTACCGTAATTTCCGCCGTGGACGAATCGGTGGATGCAACCCGTTGCCAGGGGCGTGAAAGCTGCCAGGGCGGCGAACGTTGCCTGACGCACACCCTATGGCGCGATCTGAGCGATCGCATTACCGACTTCCTGAACAACATCACGTTGGATGAGTTGGTCAATAACAAAGAAGTCCTGGACGTCGCGGATCGTCAGGAAACCGATACGCGCCGCACCGCCAACGGACGCCAGCAAGATACGATCAACGTTAATCTGCGCGCCTGATCTACGACGACCCATAGGGGAGGGCAGGGATAGCCCGTTACGCTTTCCGGAAAGAATTTTTCACAGCGCGTCGCGTTGGCTCGAAGAAAGGATACGGGCAAAATAGCCCGTTATAAAAACAAGACGCTTTGCACGTTTTGAAGTGATGTACGGAGTTTATGAGCAATGAAGTTACCGATTTATCTGGACTATTCAGCAACGACGCCGGTTGATCCGCGGGTGGCTGAAAAAATGATGCAATTTTTGACCCTGGACGGTACTTTTGGCAACCCGGCTTCCCGCTCTCACCGCTTTGGCTGGCAGGCGGAAGAGGCTGTCGATATCGCCCGTAATCAAATCGCGGAGTTAGTGGGCGCGGATCCCAGAGAGATTGTCTTTACGTCCGGCGCGACGGAAGCGGATAACCTGGCCGTCAAAGGCGCGGCGAACTTCTATCAGAAGAAAGGCAAGCACATCATCACCAGCAAAACGGAACATAAAGCCGTACTGGATACCTGTCGTCAGCTGGAGCGTGAAGGCTTTGAAGTCACCTATCTGGCCCCGCAGCGTAACGGCATTATCGATCTGAAAACGCTGGAAGCCGCGATGCGCGACGACACCATTCTGGTTTCGATCATGCATGTGAATAATGAAATCGGCGTGGTGCAGGATATCGCCGCTATCGGCGAAATGTGCCGTAGCCGCGGCATCGTGTTCCATGTCGATGCGACCCAGAGCGTGGGTAAACTGCCTATCGATCTGAGCCAGCTCAAAGTGGATTTGATGTCGTTCTCCGGCCATAAAATTTATGGGCCGAAAGGCATCGGCGCGCTGTACGTGCGTCGTAAACCGCGCATTCGTATCGAAGCGCAGATGCACGGCGGCGGGCATGAACGCGGCATGCGTTCCGGCACCTTACCCGTTCATCAAATCGTCGGCATGGGCGAAGCCTACCGTATCGCCAAAGAAGAAATGGTCGCCGAAGCGGCGCGCCTGCGCGCGCTGCGCGATCGTTTGTGGAACGGCATCAAGGATATCGAAGAAGTCTATCTGAATGGCGATCTCGAACACGGCGCGCCGAATATTCTTAACGTCAGCTTCAACTATGTTGAAGGCGAGTCGCTGATTATGGCGCTGAAGGATCTGGCGGTGTCGTCCGGCTCCGCCTGTACCTCCGCCAGTCTGGAACCCTCCTACGTATTACGCGCGCTGGGTATGAACGATGAATTGGCGCATAGTTCGATCCGCTTCTCGCTGGGTCGTTTTACCACCGAAGAAGAGATCGATTACGCCATTGAGCTGGTGCGGAAATCTATTGGTCGCCTGCGCGAACTTTCTCCGCTGTGGGAAATGTTTAAGCAAGGCGTGGATATCAGCAGCATCGAATGGGCGCATCATTAATTCGCAGGATAGGGGACGACGATTATGGCTTACAGCGAAAAAGTAATTGATCACTATGAAAATCCACGCAATGTCGGCTCGTTCGACAACGCGGATCCGAACATTGGCAGCGGTATGGTAGGCGCGCCGGCCTGCGGCGACGTCATGAAGTTGCAGATTAAGGTCAATGCCGAGGGCATCATTGAAGATGCGCGCTTCAAGACCTATGGCTGCGGTTCCGCCATCGCCTCCAGTTCGCTGGTGACCGAGTGGGTAAAAGGTAAATCGCTTAACGAAGCGGAAGCGATTAAAAACACTCAAATCGCCGAAGAGCTTGAGTTGCCGCCGGTGAAAATCCACTGCTCCATTCTGGCGGAAGATGCCATCAAGGCGGCGATTGCCGACTATAAAAGTAAACGTGAAGCCAAGTAAATTGCCGAGGTTGTTATGTCAATTTCTTTGAGCGACAGCGCTGCGCAACGGGTAAACGCATTTCTGGCCAACCGGGGCAAGGGCCTCGGCCTGCGCCTTGGCGTACGCACCTCCGGTTGTTCCGGTATGGCGTATGTGCTGGAATTCGTTGACGACGTCAACGCGGATGACGTGGTATTCGAAGATAAAGGCGTCAAAGTCATTATCGACGGTAAAAGCCTGGTCTACCTTGACGGTACCGAACTGGATTTCGTCAGGGAAGGGCTGAATGAAGGCTTCAAGTTCAATAACCCTAATGTCACCGGCGAATGCGGTTGCGGCGAAAGTTTTAACGTTTGACCACTTCTCAGGGTAGTTGATAGACCCAATAGATTTCGGGATGCGGGAATCACTTGCCCGCAGCTTGAAAAAATGGGGATTCCCTGTTTCCGCCGGCCTGAAGCCGGGAGAAACAGCGGCCAAATGACGGCAATTACCCCAGAACCCTCAGAGCGCGTTATGGATTACTTTACTTTGTTCGGGCTGCCGATTCGCTATGATGTGGATGGCAGCCTGCTTGTTTCCCGTTTTCAGGAACTGCAACGGCAGTTTCATCCCGATCGTTTCGCCGCCAGCCCGGAAAGGGATCGTCTGCTGGCGTTACAGCAGGCGGCGACGATCAATAATGCCTATCAGGCGTTGAAACATCCGCTGAAACGCGCGGAGTATATGCTATCTTTGCACGGTTTTGATTTAAGCAACGAGCAGCATACCTTGCGCGATACCGCGTTTTTGATGGAGCAGCTCGAATTACGCGAGGAGCTGGACGCCATTGCTCAGCGTGCCGATGCCGAAGCGGCGCTGGCGGCGTTCGCCGATCGATTACAATCGATGCTGGCGAAACGCAGCGGGCAAATGCGCGATGAGCTGGACAGCGAAGCGTGGGCGGATGCCGCGGATACCGTGCGTAAACTGCGCTTTTTAGACAAACTCCGGCAGCAGGTTGAACAACTCGAAGAACAATTGCTGGACAGGTAAGTTTTTAATCCGGGCGGGAACGCGGCGGTGTCGACCCCCGCGCGATGTTTCCCGCCAGCCAATTGATGGAAGCTCAATATGGCCTTATTGCAAATTAGTGAGCCGGGACTCAGCGCGGCGCCGCATCAGCGGCGTTTGGCTGTCGGCATTGATTTAGGCACGACCAATTCTCTGGTCGCCACGGTGCGCAGCGGCGAGGCGCAAACCCTGACGGACGACGAAGGGCGCGAGCTGCTGCCGTCGGTTGTTCACTACCATGCCGAAGGGCATGAGGTAGGCTGGGCGGCCGGCGAAAAGGCGGCGGGCGATCCCGCCAATACCGTCAGCTCGGTAAAACGCATGATGGGACGCTCGCTGGCGGATATCCAGCAGCGTTATCCGCATTTGCCCTATCAATACCAGGCCAGCGAAAACGGTCTGCCGTTGATACAAACGCCGGCCGGGAATATCAATCCGGTTCAGGTGTCGGCGGATATCCTTTCGGCGCTGGCGCAGCGGGCGCAGGCCGCGTTGGGCGGCGCGCCGGACGGCGTGGTGATCACCGTCCCCGCCTATTTTGACGACGCGCAGCGTCAGGGAACGAAAGATGCCGCCCGTCTGGCGGGGCTGCATGTCTTGCGCTTGCTCAATGAGCCGACGGCGGCGGCTATCGCCTACGGACTGGATTCCGGCAAGGAAGGCGTGATCGCCGTTTACGATCTGGGCGGCGGCACCTTTGATATTTCCGTGCTGCGCTTGAGTCGCGGCGTATTCGAAGTTCTGGCGACCGGCGGCGATTCCGCGCTGGGCGGCGATGATTTCGACAATCTGCTGGTGGAGTGGCTGCGCGAGCAGGCCGGTATTACCGCCCGCGACGATCATCATTTGCAGCATAGGCTGCGCGAAGCCGCGATTCAGGCCAAGATTGCGTTAAGCTCGGCGGAATCGACGCCTGTTGCCGTCGCCGGCTGGCAGGGCGAAATCACGCGCGCGCAGTTTAACGCGCTGATTACGCCGTTGGTCAAGCGTACGCTGCTGTCCTGTCGTCGCACCCTGAAAGATGCGGGCGTGACGCCGGATGAAGTGCAGGAAGTGGTGATGGTGGGCGGATCGACCCGCGTGCCGCTGGTGCGTGAGCAGGTTGACGCGTTCTTCGGCCGCACGCCGCTGACTTCTATCGACCCCGATAAAGTGGTGGCGATCGGCGCCGCCATTCAGGCCGATATTCTGGTGGGCAACAAGCCGGACAGCGAAATGCTGCTGCTGGATGTGATCCCGTTGTCGCTGGGACTGGAAACGATGGGCGGTCTGGTGGAGAAAATCATTCCGCGCAATACGACTATCCCGGTCGCCCGAGCGCAGGAATTCACTACCTTCAAAGACGGTCAGAGCGGGATGATGATCCACGTTCTCCAGGGCGAGCGCGAGCTGGTTCAGGACTGTCGTTCGCTTGGACGCTTCACTTTGCGTGGTTTACCGCCGTTACCTGCGGGCGGCGCGCATATTCGTGTAACATTTCAGGTAGATGCTGATGGCCTGTTGAGCGTGACGGCGATGGAGAAATCCACCGGCGTGGAAGCCTCTATTCAGGTCAAGCCTTCTTACGGGCTGAATGATACGGAAATCGCCGCCATGATTCAGGACTCCATGCTGAATGCGCAGCAGGACGTGGGCGCCCGCATGTTGGCCGAGCAGAAAGTCGAGGCGGCCCGGGTGCTGGAGAGCCTTCAGAATGCGCTGGCGGCCGATGCCGATTTGCTGACCGCTGATGAGCAAGCGGCAATCGCTGCGGCGTCTGAACATTTACAACGGGTCATGTCGGGAACGGATGTGGCGGCGATGGAAGCCGCAATAAAAATATTAGATCAACAAACCCAGGGTTTTGCCGCCCGTCGGATGGATTCTTCTATTCGCCGCGCGTTGGCGGGCCACTCTGTGGACGAGGTTTAAACATGCCTAAGATTGTCTTTCTGCCTCATCAGGATCTCTGTCCTGAAGGGGTGGTTTTGGAAGCTGAACGCGGGGAAACGATTCTGGATGTAGCCCTGCGTAATGGAATTGAAATTGAGCATGCCTGCGAGAAATCCTGCGCTTGCACCACCTGTCATTGCATCGTTCGCGAAGGCTTTGATTCTTTGGCGGAAAGCACCGAAGACGAAGATGACATGCTGGATAAAGCCTGGGGACTGGAGCCTGAGAGCCGGTTAGGCTGTCAGGCGCGTATTGCGGGTGAGGATTTGGTCGTTGAAATCCCGCGCTACACGATTAATCATGCCCGTGAACACTGATAGACAGGAGTCGTTATGGGATTGAAATGGACGGACAGCCGCGCAATCGGCGAAGCGCTTTATGATCACTATCCTGATGTCGATCCGAAAACAGTGCGTTTTACAGATTTGCACCAATGGATCTGCGATCTGGAAGAGTTTGACGATCTTCCCGATGCCTCCAATGAAAAAATTCTGGAAGCGATTCTGTTGGTTTGGTTAGATGAAGCGGATTAATTGACAATACGGGCTGCCCTGACGGCGGCCCGTTTATTTTGCGATAACGCAAAGGTAGTCTTACCCAATAGATTTCGAGTTGCAGGACAACACGCATGGCGTTTTGAACAGCGCTTGCGCTGGCCCCGAAGGGCCGAGTAATACAGCCAACGCACCTGCGACTTGAAAGATGAAGGGTATATAGAACAATCTGGAGCAGAACTATGACAAGCGAAGCTATGTTGGTATCACTCTCCAATCAACCTGCTGATGCGCGCTGGGGTGAAAAAGCGCCGTTAAGTGTGAACGATCAGGGGTTGACTATCCATTTGAACGGCACGTCGCCGTTAGCGGCCATCCAACGTGCGGCCCGCAAAATCGACGGGCAAGGGATTAAACATGTCAGGCTGGCCGGCGACGGCTGGGATCTGGAAAGCAGTTGGGCATTTTGGGCCGGGTTCCGCGGGCCGAAAGGAAAACGGACGGTTGAATGGCCGGAATTGAACGACGCCGATAAAAAAGAGCTGGGCGATCGTCTCAAGATCGTCGACTGGGTGCGTGACACGATCAACCTGCCGGCGGAGGATCTGGGGCCGGAACAGTTGGCGACCCGGGCGATCGATCTGCTGTGCGATGTCGCCGGCGATGCCATCAGCTATCGGATCACCAAAGGCGATGATCTGCGTGAGCAGAACTACGCCGGCATTCATACCGTCGGTCGGGGATCCGATCGTTCTCCGGTGCTGCTGGCGCTGGATTACAACCCGACGGGCAACCCGGATGCGCCGGTGTTCGCCTGTCTGGTCGGTAAAGGCATCACCTTTGATTCCGGCGGTTACAGCCTGAAGCCCAGCAGCTTTATGGATTCAATGAAATCGGATATGGGCGGCGCGGCGACGGTGACCGGCGCGCTGGCGCTGGCGATTGCCCGCGGTCTCAACCAGCGGGTCAAGCTGTATCTGTGTTGCGCCGACAATATGGTCAGCGGTAACGCCTTCAAGCTGGGCGATATTATCCGTTACCGCAACGGCAAGAGCGTTGAAGTGATGAATACCGATGCGGAAGGGCGCCTGGTGCTGGCCGATGGCCTGATTGACGCCTCCGAACAGAACCCGCAACTGATCGTTGACTGCGCCACGCTGACCGGCGCGGCCAAGACGGCGCTGGGTAACGATTATCACGCCTTGTTCAGCTTCGACGATGAACTGGTCGCGGCTTTGCAGCAAAGCGCCAAACAGGAAAGCGAACCGTTCTGGCGTCTGCCGCTGGAAGAGTTTCACCGCAGCCATTTACCCTCAAACTTTGCGGATTTAAACAACATCGCCGGCGCGGCCCACTCCGCCGGCGCCAGTACGGCCGCCGCGTTTCTATCCCACTTTGTGAAAAATTATCAGCAAGGCTGGTTGCACATCGACTGTTCCGCCACCTATCGCAAAGGGGCGGTCGAGCAGTGGGCGACCGGCGCGACCGGACTGGGCGTGCGGACGCTGGCGAACTTGCTGCTGAGTAAAGCGGAATAGTTCAGACTTCAGCGCGCCGATATCGCCGTTGACAGTCAGTGCGGATAATCGCAACCGGGTTAGCTCCCGGTCGCATTTGCCGACAAGGTCTGGTGAGCGGCGATATCTGAATCAGGTTAGCGCCTGGTTTTAATGTCAACGATGGGTTGAGGATAGAGATGGATTTTTCACCGCAAAACAAACTGGAAGAACTTCTGACGCTGGCGGCCGGCGAACCGGCGCACCGACCGGCTTTTTTCAGGGAACTGATGGATGCCACGGTATTTATACTGGGGCAGAGCGACGATCCCGATGAAAGCGGGGAGAAAACCCTGCATGCCGGCAGCAATGTTCAGATTCAGCATTGGGAAAAGGCCGACGGCTCTTCAGCCATTCCTTTTTTCTCTTCGCTGGAAGCGCTACAGCTGGCGGTGACGAAAGAATCGCCGTTTTTAGCCTTGCCGGCGCGTTCACTGTTCGAATTGACGCTGGGCGCGACGTTGTTTCTCAATCCGAATCTTCCCTATGGCAAAGAATTTCTGCCGCAGGAAGTGGAGCATATGCTTTCTGACCAGGGGCATGGGTTTGTGCAGCAGCGGGTGGTTGAAGAAGATACTGAAGTTTTGCTCGGTCAGCCGGCCGACATGCCGGTGCAGATGATAGATTCATTAACTCAGTTGTTTACCCAATACCGGCACGTTCGTCGGGCGTTTCTGGCCCAGATCCATGAAGGCGGCGAGCAAGATCCGCATCTGCTAATCGGCCTGGATGTCGATGGCGGCGATGTGGAGGATGTGATCCGCGCCGCCGGCAGCGTAGCCAGCGATACCTTGCCCGACGATCGCCCCGTCGATCTCTGTCTGGTGAAGGAGGGCGATCCGGGCATCAGCCATTATCTGACCAAACACACCACCCCGTTCTATGAGCGCAAATGGGGCAGCTTTCTGCGCGATTTTAAAGGATCGGGAACCGCTTGAGACATCGTCAGGATGAGAGCCGGCGAGCGCTGCTCTCGTCCCCATTTCGTCAAGTTAGCGCGTTTTGTCTATCAGGCTTGATCCGTCTCGATGGGAAGATCGTCCCGGCCGCCCCATTCGCTCCATGAGCCATCATACAAAGTGACGTCCCTGACGTTCAGCAGCGTTAATGCCAGTACAACGACTGCGGCGGTGACGCCGGAACCACAGCTGGCAACGATCGGTCGGTTTAAGTCCACGCCTTGCCGGCGCAGGAGTGCTGCCAGCTCGTCGTTGGATTTCAGCGCGCCGTCGGCGACCAGCGCGTTCCAGGGAACGTTAAGGCTGCCGGGGATATGGCCGCGGCGCAGGCCGGGGCGCGGTTCGTCGACTTCCCCTTTAAAACGGGGGGCCGGACGGGCGTCGATAATTTGCGCCGAGCCGCTCTTGATGATAGCCAATACGTCATTACATCGGCGGATGGCGGATGTGTCCCGCCGCGCGGTGAAAGATTGCGCCGGGCGTTCAACATCGCCCTGTTCCAGCGGCAGATTTTGACTTTCCCAGCCGGCCAGTCCGCCACTCAGAATCGATATTTTTTCCACGCCGAAGGTACGCAGCATCCACCAGGCGCGAGGCGCGGAGAACAGGTTGCCTTCGTCATAAATGACAATATGTCGCCGATCGCTGACGCCGAGTTTGCCCATCGCGACGGCAAAGTCATCGCTGTCGGGCATCATATGCGGCAGGTCGGTATGATGATCGGATAAGGTTTCAATATCAAAAAAGACCGCGCCGGGTAAATGTCCGGCTCGGTATTCGGCATGAATATCACGGGTGGTTTCGCCCGGCGGCAACATCCGGGCATCAATGAGCGTGATATCGCTATCGTTAAGATGTCCGGCAAGCCAGGCGGCGGAAACAAACAGTTCGGATGAAGATGCTGACATAGAACCCCCACGCAGGGACTGACGATGTGCAATGATGGCGATTATTGTCAGCGATTTTACCTGTCCCGACAAGTGTCGGCTTAACGGGGACCATTGCCGACGGCGGTGTTATCTATTTTCCATCCCAGCGGGATAAAGAGAAACCGCGGCAGGCGACGGAAAATAAGGTAGGGAAGAAGATAATGTTTTTTTAATAAAATGTTATTTATCTGGTAGGCAAGCGGTTACAGCCACCCTATAATCTGCGCCACTTTTGTCGGCCTGAATTATTCTCCTTTCAATCCGGCCGTTATCTGACAGTTATTGAATGAGGTCAATATGACGATAGAACGTACCTTTTCCATCGTAAAACCGAATGCTGTGGCGAAGAACGCGATTGGCGCGATTTATGCGCGTTTTGAGCAAGCGGGTTTTAACATCGTTGCGGCCAAAATGCTGCATTTGACGCGTGAACAGGCCGAAGGCTTTTATGCCGAACATCAGGGCAAACCGTTTTTTGACGGACTGGTTTCGTTCATGGTTTCGGGGCCGATCATGGTGCAGGTGCTGGAAGGCGAAAATGCGGTACAGCGTAACCGTGACATCATGGGCGCGACTAACCCGGCTAACGCGCTGGCGGGAACGTTGCGGGCCGATTACGCCGACAGCCTGACGGAGAATGCGGTACACGGCTCGGATTCCATCGAATCCGCGCAGCGCGAAATCGCCTATTTCTTCAGCGCGGATGAAATTTGCCCCCGCACCCGCTGACATAAAAAAACGCCGGGAGCGTTTTTTAACGTTGCTTGCAACGGCCCTTGAGGGTGGCGCGCCGGGATAGCGCGCCATAAAAAAACGCCGGGAGCGTTTTTTAACGTTGCCTGCAACGGCCCTTGAGGGTGGCGCGCCGGGATAGCGCGCCATAAAAAAACGCCGGGAGCGTTTTTTAACGTTGCCTGCAACGGCCCTGAGGGTGGCGCGCAGGGATAGCGCGCCATAAAAAAACGTCGGGAGCGTTTTTTAACGTTGCCTGCAACGGCCCTTGAGGGTGGCGCGCCGGGATAGCGCGCCATAAAAATTGCGGCGATGGTAGCTTAGCTGTTTTAAACTTTGTACAATGCGGCGCCCCGATAAGTATGCGCTTGTCCGGGGCGTTTCTTTTATTATCCTTCTTACGAGCCATAACGTGTAATAACGAGGCCAAGAGCGCTTATGTCCGAACAAATCGTGTCTGAAAAAACCGTGTCCGAAATTTCACCGGCGTCCGCCGTCGCTCTCGAACCCGCCAAATCCGGGGCGGAAAAAATCAATCTGCTGGATCTTAACCGTTCGCAAATGCGCGAATTTTTCGCCTCGCTGGGGGAAAAACCTTTCCGCGCCGATCAGGTGATGAAGTGGATCTATCACTATTGCTGTGATGATTTCTCTCAGATGACGGATATCAACAAAGCGTTTCGCGCCAAATTACAACAGGTCGCCGAGATTCGCGCGCCGGAAGTGGTGGCTGAGCAACGCTCTTCCGACGGCACCATCAAGTGGGCGATTCTGGTCGGCGGTCAGCGAGTGGAAACCGTCTATATTCCTGAAGACGACAGAGCGACGCTGTGCGTCTCTTCTCAGGTCGGCTGTGCGCTGGAGTGCAAATTCTGTTCAACCGCGCAGCAGGGCTTTAACCGCAACCTGCGGGTTTCCGAAATTATCGGCCAGGTGTGGCGAGCGGCGAAAATTATCGGCGCGTTTAAGGTTACCGGCCAGCGCCCGATCACCAACGTGGTGATGATGGGAATGGGCGAACCCCTGCTTAACCTGACCAACGTGGTGCCGGCGATGGAAATCATGCTGGATGACTTCGGCTTCGGCCTGTCGAAACGTCGCGTCACCTTGTCGACGTCCGGCGTGGTGCCGGCGCTGGATAAACTGGGCGATATGATCGACGTGGCCCTGGCGATCTCGCTGCATGCGCCGAACGATGAAATTCGTAACGAAATCATGCCGCTGAATAAAAAATATAACATTGAAGCCTTTCTGGGCGCGGTGCGGCGTTATCTGGAAAAATCGAATGCCAACCAGGGGCGCGTCACGGTGGAATACGTGATGCTGGACCATATCAACGATGGCACCGAACATGCGCACCAATTGGCGGAATGTCTGAAAAACACGCCGTGCAAAATTAACCTGATTCCCTGGAACCCGTTCCCCGGCGCGCCTTATGGCCGCAGTTCGAACAGCCGCGTCGATCGCTTTTCCAAGGTACTGATGGAGTATGGCTTTACCACGATTGTGCGTAAAACGCGCGGCGACGATATCGATGCCGCCTGCGGTCAGCTCGCCGGTGAAGTGGTGGACAGAACCAAACGTACGCTGAAGAAAAAAATGGCGGGTGAACCTATCTCGGTTAAAACGGTCTGATACCTGATAGTCTGCGCCGCAAGCGAATGCGGTAATACTTTCAGGGCGCTAATCATTTATCCCATTTCCGGGATGGCTGCGACCGGATGCGGATTAAGGTAACATAACCGCTGATATGTTCGGCCGGGACGACAATGGAAGGAAGTCAGGCGTGACGCTACAGTTAAGACAGGGAAGGGGACGGCTGCTGGTTTTCGCCGCCGTGTTGTCGGCGGGGTGCGCTCAGTCGTCCCCGGAAAAGGTCAATCCGGCGGCGGCGCAAACCCGTTTGCAGTTGGGGGCGGAGTATCTGGCGCGCAATAACCTTGATGCCGCTCGCCAAAACTTTGAAAAAGCGCTGGAAGCAGCGCCGCAAGACTACCGCGCTCACTTAGGCATGGCGCTTTATGAGCAACGGGTGGGCGAAAATCAGGCGGCGGAAAAGCGTTATCAATTCGCGTTGCGCCTGGCGCCGGAAAGCGGTGGCGTAATGAATAATTACGGTGCGTTTCTGTGTGGTTTAGGGCAGTATGTAGCGGCGCAGCAACAGTTTAGCGCGGCTGCCCAACTCCCCGATCACCATCAGGTTGCCGATGCGTTGGAGAATGCAGGTTATTGTTTTTTCAAAGCAGGGCAAAATGATAATGCGCGTAGCGTATTAAGCCGGGCGCTGAGGTATGATCCTGCAAAGGGCCTCGTGCTGTTAACAGAGGCGGATAAACAGTTCTCTGCCGGAAAATACGAGCAGGCTCAATTGCTTCTGGATGTTTATCAGCATATTCTCCCGGTCAGCGCCGAGAGTTTATGGTTGCAGATTCGTTTCGCCGCGCTGGCGGGCCATGACGGCGACATTGAACGCTATGGCAAATCGCTGGCGCGAAGTTTTCCACAATCTAAACAGTACCAGCAGTTCTTAGCTAATGAATACTGAAGCCACTCAAGATAATACAGCATCAACCATTCCCGGCGAACGTCTTCGTCAGGCGCGTGAGCGTCTGGGAATGACTCAGCAGAGCGTTGCTGAACGTTTGTGTCTTAAGCTTTCGATTGTGCGTGAGATTGAAGAGGGCAATGTGCCTGCTAATCTGGCGCCGACGTTTTTACGCGGATATATCCGTTCTTATGCGAAGTTGGTTCATGTGTCGGAAGGCGAATTGTTACCCATGCTGGATAAGCATGTGGTGCCCAAAGCTTCCAACGTTGCGCCGATGCAGAGCTTTTCCCTGGGAAAAAGCCGCAAGAAACGCGATGGCTGGTTAATGACCTTCACCTGGCTGGTGGTCATCATTGTTCTGGGATTGACCGGCGCGTGGTGGTGGCAGAATCATCAGGCGCAGCAGCGGGAAATCAACAGCATGGTCGATCACGCCACTTCGTTGCAGGCATCGAGCGAAGGGCAGGAAGTGCCGTTGATGGATAATAGCGAATCGCCGGATCTCTCGGCGTCCGATAGCGCGCCTTCCACCCCGTTGGATATACCGGCGAGCACGGAAAATGCGGCGTCGGCCCAGCCTCAGGCGCAAGCTCAGTCTCAGCCGGCGCCTTCAACTGCCGCGCCGGTAGAGCCGGCGCCAACGGCTTCCGCGCAACCGCCATCGACGGATAACGCCAGTCAGAGCGCGGTAGCGCCGGCCGCCGGCGATGCGGCGTCGGAACAACCTCCGGCTACCGCCTCGCAAGCGCTGGTGATGAATTTTAGCGCCGACTGCTGGCTGGAAGTGACGGATGCCAGCGGAAAAAAATTGTTCAGCGGAATGCAGCGTAACGGCGGTTCCCTGAATCTGAGCGGTCAGGCGCCTTACAGCCTGAAGATCGGCGCGCCTGCCGCGGTACAGATTCAATATCAGGGTAAGCCGGTCGATTTAAGCCGGTTTGTAAGAAGCAATCAGGTTGCGCGTCTGACGTTGGCGGCGGAATAACCGAATCGCTGCCCGTGATGCCGCAATTTTGGAGAAGAAGTAATGCATAACGCTGCACCCATCACCCGTCGGAAATCAAAGCGGATTTACGTCGGCAAGGTGCCTATTGGGGATGGCGCGCCGATTGCGGTGCAGTCCATGACCAATACCCGGACCACTGATGTTGAAGCGACGGTTAATCAAATCAAATCACTGGAACGCGTCGGTGTTGATATTGTACGTGTTTCCGTTCCCACCATGGATGCGGCCGAAGCGTTCAAACTCATTAAACAGCAGGTGAATGTCCCACTGGTGGCCGACATCCATTTCGACTACCGCATTGCGTTGAAAGTCGCGGAGTACGGCGTCGACTGCCTGCGCATCAATCCGGGCAACATCGGCAACGAGGAGCGGATTCGCGCCGTGGTCGATTGCGCGCGGGATAACAATATTCCGATACGTATCGGCGTTAACGGCGGGTCGCTGGAAAAGGATTTGCAGGAAAAATATGGCGAGCCTACGCCGGAAGCGTTGCTGGAATCCGCCATGCGCCACGTTGATATTCTCGACCGTCTCAATTTCGATCAGTTTAAAGTCAGCGTAAAAGCGTCCGACGTTTTCCTGGCCGTGCAGTCCTATCGGTTGCTGGCCGCGCAAATCGACCAGCCGTTGCATCTGGGCATTACTGAAGCCGGCGGCGCGCGCAGCGGCGCGGTCAAATCAGCGATTGGGTTGGGCCTGCTGCTGTCGGAAGGTATCGGCGATACCCTGCGTATTTCTCTGGCCGCCAATCCGATAGAGGAAGTGAAAGTCGGCTTCGATATTCTGAAGTCGTTGCGTATTCGCTCGCGCGGCATCAATTTTATCGCTTGTCCCACCTGCTCGCGGCAGGAGTTTGATGTCATTGGCACCGTGAACGCGCTGGAACAGCGTCTGGAAGACATTATCACGCCGATGGACGTCTCGATTATCGGTTGCGTGGTTAACGGGCCGGGCGAGGCGCTGGTTTCCACTATCGGCGTGACGGGCGGACATAATAAGAGCGGCTTCTATGAAGACGGCGTTCGTCAGCGTGAGCGGTTCGATAACGAGCAGATGATTGACCAGTTGGAAGCCAAAATTCGGGCTAAAGCGTCCATGATGGATGAGAGCCGACGCATTACGGTAAATCTGGTTGATAAGTAACCGGGTCTGATGCTGTGACGCCCGGCAAGACGATTCTTGAGCCCGATGGGAAGGCCTTCCGATTGAAGATAGCGTGCCAATCCCCCTATAATCGGGTTTATTTTTTGAATAATAGATAGAGAACAGACGTGGCAAAAAATATTCAAGCCATCCGCGGTATGAACGATTACCTGCCGGCCGATACGGCGCTGTGGCAGCGGATTGAAAACAGCCTGAAGCAGGTGCTCGGCAGCTACGGCTACAGTGAAATCCGTACGCCGATTGTCGAGCAGACCGGGTTGTTTAAACGCGCCATCGGGGAAGTCACCGATGTGGTCGAAAAAGAGATGTATACCTTTGAGGATCGGAACGGCGACAGTCTGACGCTGCGTCCTGAAAACACCGCGTCCTGCGTCCGTGCCGGTATCGAGCACGGCATCCTCTACAATCAGGAGCAGCGCCTGTGGTATATCGGGCCGATGTTTCGCCATGAGCGTCCGCAGAAGGGGCGTTATCGTCAATTTCATCAGATTGGTTGCGAAGTCTTTGGTCTGGCCGGGCCGGATATCGATGCCGAACTGATTTTGCTGACGGCGCGCTGGTGGCGGGAACTGGGTATTTCTGAACATGTTAATCTTGAGCTGAATTCCATCGGTTCTCTGGAAGCGCGCGCCACTTACCGTGAAGCGCTGATCGCTTTTCTTGAACAGCATAAAGATCGGCTTGATGAAGATTGCCTGCGCCGCATGTACACCAATCCGCTGCGCGTGCTGGATTCGAAAAACTCCCAGGTTCAGACGCTATTGAATGACGCGCCGGTTCTGACCGACTATCTGGATGACGAATCCCGCGTTCACTTTGAATCATTGTGTGAACTTTTAACGCAGGCCGGTATCCCATATACCGTTAATCCGCGTTTGGTTCGCGGTCTGGATTATTACAACCGCACCGTTTTTGAGTGGGTGACGACCAGTCTGGGCGCTCAGGGTACGGTTTGCGCCGGCGGTCGTTATGACGGCATGGTCGAACAACTGGGCGGACATGCGACGCCGTCCGTCGGGTTTGCCATGGGTCTGGAGCGTTTGGTTCTGCTGGTGCAGTCAGTCAACCCCGGCTTTAAAGCGCTTCCCGGCGTTGACGTTTATCTGATCTCTTCAGGCGCAGGCACTCAGATCGCCGCGATGAAACTGGCGGAGACGTTACGCGATGCGCTGCCGCAATTAAAACTGATGACCAACTACGGCGGCGGCAATTTTAAAAAGCAATTCGCCAGGGCTGATAAATGGGGCGCGCGTATTGCGCTGGTACTCGGTGAGAACGAGGTCGCGGCGGGTCAGGTGGTAATCAAAAACCTGAGCAACGGCGAGCAGGATACATTGGCACAGGCGGACGTCGCCGCAAGATTGGCAACGTTGCTGGATTGAGGAGAGAGACACCGTGGAAGTCTATGGCACAGAGAATGAGCAGGTTGATGCGTTACGTCGTTTCTTCGCAGAAAATGGAAAGGCGTTGGCTGTTGGTGTTGTGCTTGGTGTCGGCGCGCTGGTGGGATGGCGTTTCTGGCTGAATCACCAGAACAACAGCGCGATGGCGTCATCGGCGTCATATCAGCAAATCAGCGATCGGCTGGCGGAAGGTAAAGCTGAAGACATCGCCTCGGCGGAGAAGTTTTCCACCAATAAAAATAGCTATGGCGTGCTGGCCTCGCTGGCGCTGGCTCGTCATTATGTAGATCAGAAGGATTTTGCCAAAGCTGAACAACAGCTGATTCAGGCTCAATCCCAAACCAAAGATGCCGATCTGCTCTCTCTGGTGAATTTGCGTTTGGCGCGCATTCAACTGCAAGAGAACAAAGCGGATGAAGCGCTGAAGACGCTGGATGCCGTCAAATTGGATGGCTGGGTTGCTTTGGCCGCGGAAGTCCGCGGCGATGCGCTGGTCAGCAAAGGGGATAATCAGGCTGCGCGTGAAGCCTATAACAAGGGGCTGGACGCCAATCCGCCGCAGGCATTACAAGCGTTCCTGCGCATGAAACTGAACAACCTGTCCAGCTAAGAGGAATTCCATGCAATTGCGTAAAACACTTCTGGTAGGACTGGTTTCCGCCGCCCTGCTGAGCGGATGTTCGCTGTTTAACAGCGAGGAAGATGTCGTCACTATGTCTCCACTGCCGACGGTGGAAAATCAGTTTACGCCGACGAAGGTTTGGAGTCGTTCGGTGGGAAGCGGCATTGGCGAATTTTATTCCAATCTGCGCCCGGACTGGCAGAGCGATCGCGTATTTGCCGCCGATCGCAAAGGGACGGTAAAAGCGCTGGATCTCGATAGCGGCGCTGAAATCTGGAAGGTTGACCTGTCTGAAAAAACCGGATTTTTATCCTCGAATATTTCCGCCTTATTATCCGGCGGCGTCGCAGTATCGGGGAATCATGTCTACGTCGGTAGTGAAAAAGCCCAGGTCTATGCCCTGAATACCGAGGATGGCGCATCGGTATGGCAAACCAAAGTCGCCGGCGAAGTGATTTCCCGGCCGGTGATCAGCGACGGCGTGGTGCTGGTTCACACCAGCAACGGAATGCTACAGGCGCTGGATGAAGCCGACGGCGCGATTAAATGGACGGTCAATCTGGATATGCCGACCCTGTCTTTGCGCGGCGAATCCGCACCGACCGTTGCCTTTGGCGCGGCTATCGTCGGCGGTGATAACGGACGTGTGAATGCGGTGCTGATTAACCAGGGGCAGCTAATCTGGCAACAGCGTATTTCACAGCCGAGCGGCGCAACGGAAATCGATCGTCTGAACGATGTCGACACCACGCCGGTTATTGTCGGAGAAGTGGTGTACGCATTGGGCTATAACGGCAACATGACCGCCCTGGACTTGCGTTCCGGTCAGATCCTGTGGAAACGGGAACTGGGCTCGGTGCATGATTTCATCGTCGATGGCGACCGTATTTATCTGGTCGATCAGAATGACCGCATTGTGGCGCTGAACACCAATGGCGGCGTGAATCTGTGGCGTCAGAGCGATCTGCTGCACCGCAATTTGACGGCGCCGGTGCTGTATAACGGCTATCTGGTGGTGGGTGATGCCGAAGGATACCTGCACTGGCTGAACACGGCGGATGGCCGTTTTGTGGCGCAACAGAAAGTGGATAGCGCCGGTTTCCTCAGCAAGCCGGTCATTGCCAGCGATAAGCTGCTCATCCAGGCGAAAAACGGTGAAGTTTACGCATTCACCCGCTAGTTAACCACGACATACCTGGATCCCGCCCGCTTGCGGAGGCGATCCCCCAACGGCTCCTGACAGTATCAGGAGCCGTTTCGTCTTTATCGTCAGCGAGTGTTCTTGCTGTAACGTATTGAAACATAAGTAATGAGGTTGTAACAATGATACCTGTCGTCGCGCTGGTCGGACGTCCGAATGTGGGGAAATCCACTCTATTTAACCGCCTGACGCGCACGCGTGATGCTTTGGTGGCGGATTTCCCTGGGCTGACACGTGACCGCAAGTATGGTCGTGCTGAAGTTGAAGGTCATGAATTTATCATCATTGATACCGGCGGTATTGATGGCACCGAAGACGGCGTCGAAACGCGGATGGCCGGTCAGTCGCTGATGGCGATAGAAGAAGCCGATATCGTGTTGTTTATGGTGGATGCCCGCGCGGGGCTGATGCCTGCCGATCAGGGGATCGCGCAACATCTGCGCAGCCGCCAGAAGGCGACGTTTCTGGTCGCCAATAAAACGGATGGCGTCGATCCCGATACCGTTATCGGCGATTTCTACTCTCTGGGAATGGGGGATATCTATCCGATAGCCGCTTCTCACGGCCGCGGCGTAACGTCATTGCTTGAAAAAGCGCTGTTGCCGTTTGTGCAGGATGATGAGACTGAAGTCGTTGAGCTGACGGAAGAAGAAGAAAACGCCGCCTACTGGGCCGAGCAGCTTGCGGAGGGTCAGCCTGCCGACGACGCCGAGGGGGAAGAAGATGATTTCAATCCTGAAGACCTGCCGATTAAGCTGGCCATCGTCGGCCGCCCCAACGTGGGTAAGTCCACACTCACCAACCGTATTCTGGGCGAGGAACGGGTGGTGGTTTACGATATGCCGGGTACTACGCGCGACAGTATTTATATCCCGATGGTGCGTGACGAGCGAGAGTACGTGCTGATCGATACCGCCGGGGTGCGTAAACGCGGCAAGGTGACCGATACGGTTGAAAAGTTCTCGGTGATTAAAACGCTACAGGCGATTGAAGACGCCAACGTGGTGATGCTGGTTATCGATGCGCGCGAAGGGATTGCCGATCAGGATCTCTCTCTGTTGGGCTTTATCCTCAATAGTGGGCGCTCACTGGTGATTGTGGTCAACAAGTGGGACGGCCTGTCGCAGGAGGTTCGGGAGCAAATCAAGGAAACGCTGGATTTACGCCTCGGTTTTATTGATTTCGCCCGCATCCATTTTATCTCCGCGCTGCATGGCAGCGGCGTGGGTAATCTGTTTGAATCGGTGACTGAAGCCTATTCCTGCGCCACTCGCCGGGTGGGTACCTCCATGCTGACCCGGATTATGCAGATGGCTGTCGATGACCATCAGCCGCCGCTGGTACGCGGTCGTCGCGTGAAGCTGAAATATGCGCACGCGGGAGGCTATAACCCGCCGATTGTGGTGATCCACGGCAATCAGGTAAAAGATTTACCGGATTCCTATAAACGCTATCTGATGAATTACTATCGTCGTTCATTGCAGGTGATGGGAACGCCAATCCGCATCCAGTTCAAAGAAGGGGAAAACCCCTTTGCGGATAAGCGTAATACCTTGACGCCCAATCAGTTACGTAAGCGTAAGCGTTTGATGAAGCATCTGAAAAAAAGTAAATAATGAATGAGCGGGGCGGATACTGAGTATTCGCCCCGCATTGCTGAACGGCTGGGTAAGTTTATGTCCTGGGAAAACTGGAGTTTTGCGTTTAACGTCACGATGCCGAATCTGTTGATGCTGCTGCTGGGAATGGCGCTGCGCAAACTGAACATGCTGAACGACGCCTTTTGCGACTCGGCCATGCGCCTGGTCTTTAATGTCTCTCTGCCTTGTCTGCTGTTCTTCAGCGTGGTCAGCAATCACCAGCCGATGATGGCGCAGTTGCCGCTGGTGGTTTATGGCATCGTCGGCACGTTACTGACTTATCTGTTGCTGGAGTTCGCCGCGGTCTATGTCGTCAAGGAACCGACCGAGCGCGGTATCTTCGTGCAGGGCGGCTTTCGTTCAAACACCGGCATTATGGGGCTGGCGTTCGCGATGAGCGCCTATGGCGAAGAAGGCGTCGCCATCGGTTCTTTGTACCTGATGGTGACGGTGATTATGTTTAACGTGTTGTCCGTGATCACCTTGACGCGCAGCTTAAAGCGCACGGATGACGGTCGGGGCATCCGTATCTCCGCGCTGCTGAAGAGCATCGTCACCAATCCGTTGATTATCAGCCTGCTGGGCGGCTTGTGCTATTCGAACAGCGGCTGGCCGATGCCATCGGTGATTCGGCAGACCGGCGGCTTTATTGCCTCGCTGTCGTTGCCGTTGGCGCTTTTGTGCGCCGGCGTTAGTCTTGATCTGCGGATGATTTTTCGATCGTCCAACGTGGCGGCGCTCTCCTCCGTGTCCAAGTTGCTGATTGTGCCGGCGATCCTGACGTTCGGCGGCTGGCTGGTCGGTTTTCGCGGCGCGACGCTCGGCGTGATTTTTTTGTTTTCCGCCACGCCGACGTCGGCGGGCAGCTACGCGATGACCCGGGCAATGGGCGGCAATCCCACGCTGGCGGCCAATATTATTGGTTTGACCACCGCCGGTTCGTTCTTTGTTATTGCCCTGGGCGTCTATTTCCTGCGTTCGCTCGGGGTGATTTAGTCATAAGGGGAGGATAGGGTGGAAGTCATTTGTCCGCGCTGCCATAGCGCGATGAACTGGAAAAACGATAATCGGTTTCATTGTCCGGCCTGTGGGCAGGACTATCTGCGCGCAGCGCATTGCCCCGAATGCCGACAGCCGCTTCAGGAGCTAAAAGCCTGCGGCGCGGTGGATTATTTCTGTCAGCACGGGCATGGTCTGGTTTCGAAAAAGCGCGTGGTCTTTTCGTTGCACAAACAACAGGCGGAAAAATAAAAAATATAATATGCGCTTATACCTTTTTAAGCCTTCTTTCTGCTTTTTCGCCACTGATAGGTTATTTTAGCAATCCGCTTGCTTCGGCAAAAAAAGACGAAAAGGTAAAATGAGGGCGAGTTTATCAGTTTGAAAACAAAATAGAGTAAAAGGATAATAATCACTGGCATGACAAGATTTGAATTCAACCCGGTCTGAGTATAGAGGGTAATATGGTAGATGCAGTTTGGTACAGCCAGAAATACAGAGGTGATATACAGGGTTTTTAATACTTCCAATCCTCTGTTATGCCCCCTTGGAATATAATGGATAAACATAATAAGCGGTATTATATAATAAATGATTGTTATGATTGCGGTGAACCCGAAGTGAAGTCCGTGATTGTTCTTATCAATGATAAACAGATCTGCCAGCACGATTGTATTTATTACGGCAACGGGCAGTAATAAAAATATAGCCATTACGGTTGTCCACGGCGTTACGGGAGGGATCGCGTTTTCTTTCTTAAGGAAGTAATTCTCCAGTTTTTTTCCTGAACGTCGGTATAGCGCAGGGTTCTTATCTCTGATTTCTTTCTCAACCTCCCTTCCATGGCTGATTAATTCATTGAAATTTTTACCTAAATTCATCATTCTTCCCTATTGTCGTGGTTGAGTGAATCAAATATATCCCCACGGAATATCATATAACGAGCCAGATTGAAGCCGACAAATGCCGATGTATTGTTTATCGCTCTTGCCAGGCAATGATGCTGCTAGACCGCCTGATACGGCAAGCAACACATTAATGATTATTGCTCCGCATGAAAATGCTGTTGACGTAATTTCTGTCCCCGGAGACGGACCGGATGCGGATTTAAAGTCGCTATTTGCCTTCGCGCCATAGGGTGGTGAGTTCCGGCGGCGCCAGGTTTTCCGGGATCAAAAACTCTTTTTCGGCATCGGGCGTTTTCTTTGCGGAGGAAAAATAGATATGAATGCGGTAATAAAATTGATCGCCGCGGCCGGGGGAGTCCGGCCCGCCGGGTTCGCGCGCCTGCGGCAGCGCGGAGCGGATAGCGTGGCAAATGCGTTCCCGAACGGGTGGCGGCAGGTTGGCTAATGCAAAACGCCGCAGTCCGGCCAGCTTGGGGATCCAGGCGATGCCGCCTTCGCGCGCCAGTTCGATAACGGCATCATCATTGAGTTCAGGCAACGTCTTCATCTACAGGCTTCCCTGGGCGGATACAACCCCTACTTTTTCCCAGGATTGCTTAACGATATCCGCGACGGACTGGTCGAAAAGCTGTGCGGCATGCTGGATGGTGAAGCGGGAGAATATTTCAAAATCGGCGTTTTGCGGCAGCGACTTATCACACAGGGTGGCATACCATATTTTGCCCGCTTTTTCCCAGGAATAGCCTCCCAGTTCGGTCGCCGCCAGATAAAATGCGCGGTTCGGTATCCCAGAGTTGAGGTGTACGCCGCCGTTATCTTCACGGGTATTGATATAGCCGTCCATATGCGAGGGTTGCGGATCCCGGCCTAACAGCAGATCGTCATACGCGGTTCCCGGTTGCGACATCGAGCGCAGGCCGGTTCCGTGGATCCCTTCCGCCAGCAGCTCTTCGCCAATCATCCAGTCGGCCTGATCCACCGTTTGTCCGCGGTGGAACTGTTTTACCATTGAACCAAAAACATCGGATAACGACTCGTTCAACGCGCCGGATTGCCTTAAATAGATGAGCTCGGCTTCACTTTCAATCACGCCGTGCGTCAGTTCATGCGCCACAATATCAATGGCGATGGTGAAGCGGTTGAAAATTTTACCGTCGCCGTCGCCAAAAACCATCTGCTGTCCATTCCAGAACGCGTTCTGATAGTCTTTGCCGTAGTGTACGGTGCCTGTTAGCGTTAATCCTTGATTATCAAGGGAATTGCGCTGAAAGGCCTGCCAGAAGAAATCATAGGTAACGCCAAGATAGTCATGGGCTTCATCGACGGCGATATCGCCATTGCTGTTCTGACCTTCCTTTCGCACCAGCTTGCCGGGCAATTGCTGCTGATTTTCCGCATCGTATATTTCGCGATAGGGCCGACCCGCAGAAGCCAGGGCGTGAGGCGCGGGTTTGGGGTGAGTGCTTACCATCAGCGACTGAACGTGCATCAGGGTTTGTTGGGCGCAGCGACGCTGTTCCTCTGACCCATTGGCAATAATGCGATGTAAAAGATAAGGAGGGATCACGCTTTGAATCGGCCTGGACTTCATACCTCGGTCTCCTTGAGAAAGGTGGCGAATGGCAATTCAGACGATCGAAAAAGGGGACTGTTAATAATTACCTAAGGTAAATATAGTCTAGCAGGGTATTTCTATCTTTTTTTGCGCCGTTTGGCTATTAATGCCGTCGCGTTTTCCGGCATCAGCATGGTGACCTGACTTTCTACCCAACCGTCTTGCAGGCGGGTCTTCAACATGGTTCCCGGCTCGGCCTGGGCGATATTCTTCAGCACCTGGCCGTCCGGCGTGGTGGTGACGTTATAACCGCGCGCCAGCGTCGCCAGCGGACTGACCCCCTCCAGATGCGAGCAGGCGACGCCCAGCCGCTGTTTATGCTGATTGAGCCGGCGCTCAAGTGCGTAGCGCATCTGATACTGCAACTGCTGTAAACGCTGTTGCGCACGATGGATCCTGGGTTGCGGTTGTTGCTGTATCAGTCGCTGTTGTAAACGCTCACTGCGGCGCGCTAGCTGTTTGAGCTGCAACTGCATCCCCTCATCCAGCCGCTGGCGCAGCCTGACCAGTTGAGTCTGCTGACGAGCCAGCCGCAGCTGCGGATGCTGCTGCTGTAAGCGGTGTTGCAGGCGGGTAAAGTCGCGACTGCGCTGGGCAAGGTAATAATCCATCGCCATCTCCAGCCGCTGACGCTGAGATTGTATCTGGCGGATGAGTTCGATCTGGTTGCGACTAATCAGTTCCGCGGCGGCCGAGGGCGTAGGCGCGCGCAAATCGCCGACGAAATCGGCGATGGTGACGTCGGTTTCATGGCCGACGGCGCTGACGACGGCAATGCGGCTGGCGAAAATCGCCCGCGCCACCCGCTCATCGTTAAAGCTCCATAAATCTTCCAGCGAGCCGCCGCCTCGTCCCACAATCAGCACGTCACATTCGGCGCGCAGGTTCGCCAGTTCGATCGCGCGCACAATCTGTAGCGGCGCGTCGTTGCCCTGAACCGCGGTTGGATAGACCACCACCGGCAGCGACGGATCGCGACGTTGCAGAACCTGAAGAATATCGTGCAGGGCGGCGCCGCTGGCCGAGGTGATGACACCGACCCGTTTGGCGGGGCTTGGCAATGCCTGCTTGAATTGCTGGTCGAACAGCCCCTCGGCGGCGAGCTTCTGTTTTAGCTGCTCAAACTGCTGTTGCAGCAGGCCGTCGCCCGCCGGTTGCATGCTTTCCGCCAGCAGTTGGTAATCGCCGCGCGGTTCGTACAGCGTAATCGAGGCGCGTATCAGCACCTGCTGACCGTTTTGCGGACGGAATGTGACGCGGCGGTTGCTGTTGCGGAACATGGCGCAGCGAACCTGCGCGCGTTCATCTTTCAGCGTGAAATACCAATGGCCGGATGACGGCTGAGAAAGGTTGGATATTTCTCCGGAAAGCCGTATCTGGCCCATTTCCATTTCCAGCAGTTGGCGAACCGTCTGGTTCAGGCGGCTAACGGTAAAAATCGCAGAAGAAGGGAATTGAGACATTGTGAGCCAGATCAAATTTTAAAACAGGGACTTAATTGATCGATAGTACCTGCCTGTAAGCGCTTATCAAGCTTTTTTTCAAAAAACACTGGAGACAATGGGTTACGCTCTGTATAATGCCACGGCAATATTTTATCTGTTCTTCACATTCACCTTGGTGAGATATTGCCCATGCTACGTATCGCTAAAGAAGCACTGACGTTTGACGACGTCCTCCTTGTTCCCGCTCATTCTACTGTCTTGCCTAACACGGCTGATTTATCCACTCAACTGACGAAAACCATTCGCCTGAATATTCCTATGCTGTCCGCTGCGATGGATACCGTAACGGAATCCAATCTGGCGATTGCTCTGGCGCAGGAAGGGGGTCTCGGCTTTATTCATAAAAATATGTCGATTGAACGTCAGGCTGAAGAAGTCAGCCGGGTAAAAAGACATGAAAGCGGCGTGGTGGTTGATCCTCAAACCGTTACGCCAACCACCACGCTGCGTCAGGTAAGGGAACTGACCGAACGCAATGGTTTTGCCGGTTATCCGGTGGTTGCCGAAGGTAATGAACTGGTTGGCATCATCACCGGTCGTGACGTACGTTTCGTCACCGATTTGGATCTGCCGGTCAGCGCGGTGATGACGCCGAAAGAACGTCTGGTCACGGTAAAAGCCGACGAAGCCCGTGAAGTCGTGCTGCACAGAATGCATGAAAAACGCGTTGAGAAAGCGCTGGTGGTGGATGATAAGTTCCACCTGCTCGGCATGATCACGGTAAAAGATTTTCAGAAAGCGGAACGTAAACCTAACGCGTGTAAAGACGAACATGGCCGTCTGCGCGTTGGCGCGGCCGTCGGCGCAGGCGACGGTAATGAAGAACGCATTGATGCGCTGGTTGCGGCCGGCGTTGACGTGTTGCTGATTGACTCCTCTCACGGTCACTCCGAAGGCGTATTGCAGCGCATTCGCGCCGCCCGTGAAAAATACCCGGATCTGCCGATTATCGGCGGCAACGTAGCGACGGCCGCGGGCGCAAAAGCGCTGGCGGACGCTGGCGTGAGCGCGGTGAAAGTGGGTATCGGCCCCGGATCTATTTGTACCACGCGTATCGTCACCGGCGTGGGCGTACCGCAGATCACCGCAATTTCCGACGCGGTCGAAGCACTGGAAGGCACCGGCATTCCGGTTATCGCCGACGGCGGTATTCGCTTCTCCGGCGATATCGCGAAAGCGATCGCCGCCGGCGCGGCCTGTGTGATGGTGGGCTCCATGCTGGCCGGTACGGAAGAATCCCCCGGCGAGATCGAACTGTATCAGGGGCGCTCTTTCAAATCCTATCGCGGTATGGGCTCGCTGGGCGCGATGTCCAAAGGCTCTTCCGACCGTTATTTCCAGAGCGATAACGCGGCGGACAAACTGGTGCCGGAAGGGATTGAAGGCCGCGTGGCTTACAAAGGCATGCTGAAAGCCATTGTGCATCAGCAGATGGGCGGCCTGCGCTCCTGTATGGGGCTGACCGGCTGCGGCACCATCGATGAACTGCGCACGAAGGCGGAGTTTGTCCGCATCAGCGGCGCCGGCATTCAGGAAAGCCATGTCCACGACGTTACCATTACCAAGGAATCACCGAATTACCGTATGGGTTCATAAGGTGATTACAGGCTGATTTAATTCGTTAAACCCGGTAATATTCACCGGGTTTAATTACTTTTTAGCTTTTATATCCTATCGATTTCAAGGTGAAGGGCGTGCAACAGCCCGTCTACTTGAGGTTTGCCGGATATATTCGTATTTGGAATACGTTTCCCATGACAGAAAACATTCATCAACACCGCATTCTTATTCTGGATTTCGGCTCGCAATATACGCAGCTGGTTGCACGACGTATTCGTGAACTGGGCGTGTATTGTGAACTCTGGGCATGGGATGTCACAGAAGCGCAGATCCGCGAATTTAATCCTAACGGCATTATTCTTTCCGGCGGCCCGGAAAGCACCACTGAATTCAACAGCCCGCGTGCGCCTGAGTATGTTTTCCAGGCGGGCGTGCCGGTATTAGGCGTTTGCTACGGCATGCAGACCATGGCGATGCAACTGGGCGGCCATGTTGAAGGCTCCAATGAACGTGAATTCGGTTACGCTCAGGTTGAAATTAAAACCGACAGCCGACTGGTGGCCGATATTCAGGATGCATTGAGCGCTGACGGCGCGCCGCTGCTGGATGTCTGGATGAGCCACGGCGATAAAGTGACCGCTATTCCCGACGATTTCGTCACCGTCGCCAGCACCGATACCTGTCCGTTCGCCATTATGGCCAACGAAGAAAAACGTTTTTACGGCGTACAGTTCCACCCGGAAGTCACGCACACCCGTCAGGGACAGCGTCTGCTGGAGCGTTTTGTGCGTGATATCTGCCAGTGCGAAGCGCTGTGGACGCCGGCTAAAATTATTGACGACGCCGTTGAGCGCATTCGTCAGCAGGTTGGCGAAGATCATGTCATCCTCGGTCTGTCCGGCGGCGTCGACTCCTCGGTCACGGCGATGTTGCTGCACCGCGCCATCGGTAAACGCCTGACCTGCGTCTTTGTGGATAACGGCCTGCTGCGCCTGAACGAAGCCGATCAGGTGCTGGAAATGTTCGGCGATCGTTTCGGCCTGAATATCGTCCATGTCCCGGCGGAAGATCGCTTCCTGGACGCGCTGGCCGGTATCGACGATCCGGAAGTGAAGCGTAAGACCATCGGTCGCGTCTTTGTCGAAGTCTTTGATGAAGAAGCGTGCAAACAGTCCGAAGTGAAATGGCTGGCGCAAGGCACCATCTACCCGGACGTGATTGAATCCGCCGCTTCGGCAACCGGCAAGGCGCACGTGATCAAGTCTCACCATAACGTCGGCGGCCTGCCGAAAGAGATGAAGCTGGGTCTGGTGGAACCGCTCAAAGAGCTGTTTAAAGACGAAGTACGCAGAATCGGCCTGGAGCTGGGCCTGCCGTACAACATGCTTTATCGCCACCCGTTCCCGGGGCCGGGTCTGGGCGTGCGCGTGCTGGGCGAAGTGAAAAAAGAGTATTGCGATCTGCTGCGCCGTGCCGATGCCATCTTCATTGAAGAACTGCACAAAGCCGAACTGTACGACAAAGTAAGCCAGGCTTTCACCGTCTTCCTGCCGGTGCGTTCCGTCGGCGTAATGGGCGACGGCCGTAAGTACGACTGGGTTGTTTCATTGCGTGCGGTGGAAACCATCGACTTTATGACCGCTCACTGGGCGCATCTGCCGTACGAGTTCCTCGGCCGCGTCTCCAACCGCATCATCAACGAAGTGGACGGTATCTCCCGCGTGGTTTACGACGTGTCCGGCAAGCCGCCGGCGACGATCGAGTGGGAATGATCCAAGGTTTTTCAGGAACTATCGCCAACTAGCGAAAAATCGCCATAACAGTTTGATTTATAATTAAATGGGTTGTGGCGACTATCGGTGACTATCGCCGGCCAGCAGAACAGGCTGGCGGTAGACGCGACGGTAAATCGAGAGACCCGGATTATGACCTTCCCGTTGATGATTGATTCTTTTTCGGTCATGACGGTAAAAATCCCCGCCAAAAGCTAGACGTGACGCGGCTTTCGGGGCATCTTCAGACTTCCTCACCCCTGACGGTAAAAACCGCCATTGAACAGGAGGAAAAGCGCGATAGAAATGAATTTTATTCAGCCGAGAAAACTGCAGCAAATTCCTATATCGAACATTATAATCGTACAGTGCCTGGCACAATATGTATTATCATCACTGGACGAATTACAACGGTATACAATAGAATGGAAGTGGTTTTATAAGAACCAAAAGTTGGGATGTTATATCCCAAAACAGCATGTGTTACGTTCTATATAACTCTACTTATGATCCCGTTAAAATTGTGGTGATTACTTTGATAAGTGGATTGTGATTGCCATTAACAGATGTTCTTTTTTATAAAAATCAGTTGTGTTTTTAATATGTCATCAATATATCTTTTTCTTCTCGCTATTTTTTCATTGTCAGAAGGTTGTTCATTTTTTTTAGTAGGGTATTTTAGCCTGGCTATTAGTTCGCTTGCGTCTTTTTTATCTTCCTCTGATAAATTAAAAAAACCAACTTTCATATACCCAAAATATGCGCAGTTTAAATAGGCTTTCCCTATTAATTTTTTATTTTTTACTTTATGTATTAATAACATAGCAATTACTTGCTCTCTGATTTTTCGGCGAAGTGTTCTCTCATATCTGCCTGTTAATGTCCTGACTAATTGTTGCTCTACTGTACTTCCTCCTTGAATGCTTCTTTTTTTTAATTTTAGATAAATACATCTGATGACGGCTATCGGGTCTATGCCATAATGTATAGAGTTCCTATGATCTTCCGCTTTTATTAAAACATAATAAAAATAATCATCTATCATTAAGAATGAGGTTTTTTCTGTATTGATATAATCAATACACAGTTCTAGATCTCTAATAATGTTTTTATTGTTATATAAAATAATACAAGCAATAAAATGGGGGATGGTAAGTATTGTCAGAAATAATCTCATTTTTTATCTTGAAACTCTTCGTTTTGGAATACAGCTATTCCTTTAGCATCGGCAGCTGTTGTTGTAAAAATACCTTTAGTTTTTAGCTTGGCTCTATTTAAAGCAACAACTAGCGAAGAGGGTCTTTGCATTCCATTAGCATCACCGTTTAAAGATATATGTATGTTTATTCTGTTTCTTCCTAAGTAATATCTTTCTACTGTTAGTAGAACATCACCTGTATTCCTATCTTTACCTATATACGACCTATGAAATCCATTTTTTTCTATATCGTATATTTTTTCTATCTTCCCTATTGCTTTTGTTGCTGATTCATTAATTAATGTGAGAATAAAAATTGATGATAATCCTTCATAGGTTTTCATTGCTGAATTTTCTGTCGTGGTTTTTAGATAAAAAACTCCTGATAATGATGGCGGTTTTTTTAATTTTTCTTTAATTAAAAAAACAATAAAACCGCTGATAAAAAAAACCAAAAGCCCTGCAACTAAACTTCCTAAATTGCTTGATGAAAGAGCGAAGATCTTAATTGATTCTATCACAAAATATCTCCTGTTAGGGTTCTTATATTATACAAATAATACCTCATTTTTTACACCATTTTATAGATCTAGATCTTCTACCAGAGATGGGCAGCTTCAGTAGAATTTTCACCACCAGATTTGGATTCTTCCATTACATAGCATTTGTTAGGATATATTATCTTAGAGGTGGCTTTATTTTTTGTTGCTTAGCTACATTTTTACTATTTGTCTGTAATAATAATCAACACTCATAATTACCTCTAAAACTTTCTCGGCATTATGTATCAGATAAATAATGCCAGATAGAGAAATTTAAAAATCAAAAAGAGTCTTTAAATTAATCCCCAACCCATCAGCAATAACTCCAATTACTTCCAGAGTGGGATTTCTTACACCTCGCTCAATCCCGCTAATATAAGTGCGATCCAGGCCGCACTTATCGGCGAAAGCCTCTTGGGAGAGTCCGGCCTGTAAGCGAAGCGTTTTTACTCGTTGCCCAAAACGAGCGGTAATGTTTTTTGTGTTTTTCATGCTGATAAGCATCAGCGCTTGTTGCTTATCAGACCACGGACGATGAGTCACATATGAGAGATTTTGTCGATTTAATCGGTAAGGTTGGAATGTCAGGCTGGATCGTGAAATGCAAACAGCGTGGCTAGGTCGGTATGTAATCCGATCGCGATGATGTAGAGCACTTCCAGCGTTGGGTTTCTGATCCCACGCTCAATGCCGCTGATATAGGTACGATCCAGTCCGCACTTTTCCGCAAAGGCTTCCTGAGACAAGCCAGCCTGTAATCTGAGTGCTTTTACACGTTGTCCTAGCAGGACTTTGATCGAATCGGATGTTTTCATGTGACAAGCATTCAATTTTGATGCTTATCAGTCCACGGACTATTAGTCACAATTGTTAGTTCTTGTGCTATCATGTGACTTATAGTCAACAATATGGGAGGACTTATGAAGCAACATGACTGGCATCCAGCCGACATTATTGCAGGCTTAAGGAAGAGGGGAACGACGCTGGCGGCGATTTCCAGAGAGGCGGGGCTGGCGTCGTCCACGTTGGCAAACGCGTTGACGCGACACTGGCCGAAAGGCGAGCGCCTGATCGCCGAAGCGCTGAATAAACGCCCCGAAGACATTTGGCCTTCACGCTACCTAAGCGTTGGACGCGGACAGGACGGATTGTAGAGTCAGAATGAAAGCCCGTCCGGCATCGGTTTATAAAACCTTACATTCTGAAAGAATGGATCTTGGCGCTCGCGCATGGATTTCTATGGAATGGAAATCTGTTCGCGAGCCAACAGTCTTAACGGACGGCGCGAAACCTTTACCTTATTCTCAAGACCTACCATTTCGAAGAAAATTCACCTTAGCAAGCTTGTATATCATGTGCTTTCTGTTGACTTTGGTCTTTGAGCCGAATGGAGACAATAAGCTGGCTCCTTGTTATACTTTAGCTGTAAATAGGGGGTTTTTGATGACTAAAACAGCCGCTATAAGTGTTGCAAGTCAAGTCCGCAGGCTTGCTAAATTCCATAAAGTCACCGCTGAACGTGATGGCATGAGCCGCATGGCCGTGGCTATTACTCGTATGGCGGGTGACAGCGTCGAGTTGGATAATATTGAGCAATTACTCGTTAATCTCAAAAGAAAAGGCGTGCTGAGCAAGTCTGAGATCCTTACGCTCCAGGGGGGGTACCTTCAGGAGAAAAGACGTTCTAGGAAAAAAATTAGCGTATGAGCTTCGATCCCTTTGGCGATTTCGAAACTGCTGGTTATCTTCAAAATTCCTTACATCTTAAAGATCCCATCGAAGTAAAAGAGTCAGAGCATCTTTCGTTCGAATTAAGCATTGATGAGGCGCTAACCTACTTAGCTAAAAAGCGCCCCATCGACTACCAAACCGTACTTAAAGTTCATGAGATCCTTTTTGCCGATTTCTATCCCTGGGCAGGGAAAGATCGCAACGAGCTAGTACCGCACCTTGCAGTCTTCAAAGGCTCGCTTGATGATCCCCATTGCACCGTCTTCGAGCGCCCGAATTTGATCAAGATGGCTATCGACTATGCGCTTAAGTTGGCAGCAGACAAGAAGCGATTCAGAGATCGGCCTGGCGAGGTGATGGGCCAGTTGGCTTTTGCACACCCCTTTCTGGACGGTAATGGTCGCACGATTCTGCTTATTTTTATGGAACTCTCCTATCGTGCTAAATTTGCTATCAATTGGTCAAAGACCACCAAAGATGTCTATTTGCGGGCTCTCAGCGACGAGATCCGAGATCCTTCCAAGGGACATCTCGATAATTACTTGAAACCGTTTGTGGTCAACATTTCTAGTCGTGACGAGTGGCCAGCGTTGATAAGTGGTATCAAGGGCTTGGATGGCTTAGACAAAGAAGACATCGTCTACGAGAGTCTGGACAGTCCAGAGGTCCAGCGGATCTACAAGACATATAGAACATATTTACTGGATGCCCCGATGCCTCCTGAATTTGACGGCTGAAAATGCAACGGTCATCTCCTGGTCAAGCGTGTCTTCGCGCCAAGAGCCAGCCCATCCAATATGATTGATCCACGACAAACAAAAAGCCGGATATAGGCAGGGCGGGGAAGGGGAGTCGGCAAACCCGGCGGGTTAGCCGCTTGGCAGGCAGTAAGCTATCGGCGTTTATCGCTGCGGCAAGCAGCATCCCATCAAACGACAGCGCCCCATGTGTTATCCATTCGGCAACGCCGCCATCGACGTTTCCACCAGACCCAGCAGCGTTTCGCGCGCCGCGCCGTCCTGAGCCTGTAGCGAAATGCCCTGAATGATGGTGGAAAAGTAAGTCGCCAGACGCGCGGTATCGGTCTCCGTTGGCAGTTCGCCCTCGGCGATTCCGCGCTCCAGCCGCTGGCGGATCAGCCGTTCGGTGCTGCGCCGCAGTTCTCGCATATGGCCGCGCAGCGGCGCGTTCTGTTCCTGACAGTTGAACAGGCCCAGACTGACCATGCAGCCGCCGGAAGACGGGCTGGACAACGCAATGTTCAGGCTGGCGAGCAGCATGCCCTCGATAGCTGCGCGTACGTTTTGCGTCTCGGCCAGCACTTTCATGCTGCCGGCGCCCACCGTGGAGAGATAGAGATCGAGCGCTTCCCGATACAGGGCCTCCTTGGAGCCGAAAGCGGCGTAGAAGCTGGGCGGGTTGATGCCCATGGCGCTCATCAGCTCGGCGAGCTGGGTGGCTTCGAAGCCTTTGGCCCAGAAGATTTCCATGGCGGACTTAAGTGCGGCATCACGGTCAAAACTGCGGGGGCGCCCTCGGGCCATACTGTCTCCTTTCTGTATTTTCGATTACATAATTATTGACGCTATTCGCGTTCATGTTAATACTGTAATTCAACTTACACAAATGGAGCAAGCCGATGTCCGATCATGCCGACGCCCGTATAGAGACCGTTCGCGACTATTTCCGTAAGGTCGATGCCAAGGATCCTGCGCTGCTGGATCTGTTCACCGAGGATGTTGAGTTCTTCTTCCCCAAGTTCGGCACGGCGCGCGGCAAGGCGGCGCTGCAACGTTTCGCCGAACGCATCGCCCGCGACGCGGCGCAGCTGACCCATGATATCGACGGCCTGATCTTCACCGTGCAGGGCGATCGCATCGTGGCGGAAGGGCGCGAGTGGGGCGTGACCGCGGACGGACGATCATGGCCCGATGGCGAAATCTCGCAGGGGCGCTTCGCCAACGTGTTCGAGTTCGACGGGGCGCTTATTAAGCGGACTTTTATCTACGTCGATCCGGATATGACCAACGAAGACAGCAGGCGAGTGGCCCTGTATCACGGCGCGCAGGCGCCCGCCGCGCCGCGCGAGATCGCCGCGCGCTACTTTGAGCGGGTGGCGAAGTTCTGGGCCGCGCCCGACGATCCGCAGGCGCTGGCGGAAATCCTCGCGCTGTTCGCCGACGAGGTGGACTGGGATATCCCCGGCAATCTGGAGGCGGTGCCTTGGATCGGCCCGCGCCGAGACAGCGAGTCGGTGGGGGCATTCTACCGGGAACTGGCCGCGCGCATTACGCCGGAGCGCTTCGAGGTGCAGCGGATTCTGGCCGACGTCGACACGGCGGCGGTGCTGGGCGAACTGGCCTCGCGGGTCAACGCCACCGGCCGCCTTATCGAGTCGCCGTTTGCCGTCGTGCTAACCGTCGGCGATGGCCGGATTACGCGCTACCGCATGCTGGAGGACAGCCACGCCGTGGCGGCGGCGGTAACGGGACGCAGTTAGAGCATTTCAATAGGTTGAATCGTGCCGGTGCCGCAAGGCGCCGGCGCGCAGAGCGGCTCACTCATTGTTTATCTCGTCCATATCCTTTAGCGCTTGCTCTACAAATAAATAGGCAATGCCCATGACCTGCTGTTGCCGGGATAATTGTCCGAAACCGATATTGGTCGCATGGGTTTTGACTGCGTCAGCGTGATCAAACGGATTAAAACCGGTCTGCTCCTGAATAATGCTCAACCACGTCTCGCCAAATCCGCAGCTGCGCCCATACAGATATATCCGGTTGATATTCAGCGTATTAAGAAAGTTATACAGGCTCAGTCCTATGGCTCGCGCGGAATTATTGACCAGCGGCTTCAGGTCTTCATCTCCCTGATGATAGCGGGCAATCAGCCATTCCGTGGTCGGCGTTTTAAGAACGCCATCTTGCAGGTGGTTGTGGGAATGGCTTTTTAGCATCATGCGCGCTTTTTTCTTTAACGCCGAGAGCGAGGCGACAGTCTCCAGACAACCATAGCGGCCGCAGGCGCAGGCGGCGCCGTCGGGATCGATAATGGTGTGGCCGATCTGACCGCTGCCGTACAGGCTGCCCCGATAGATTTGCCGATTAATCACAAAAGACGAGCCGATGCCGTAATCCACGTTAATCACGCAAAAGTCCTGATGATTGGCGTCGTTTTGCCACTTCTCAGCCAACGCCAGCATGATGCAGTCATTGTCTATCAGCAGTTCGGTGTTCAGCCGTTCCTCCAGCAGGTATTTAATTTCAATCGGCGTATCCCACGGCGCCTGCGGCATATTTTGCGATACGCCGGTGACCGGGTTGACCTGGCCGTGAATCGACAGCGCCAGGCGCAGCGGCAGCTGGCGGTGCATATGATGATATTCCCGATACAGTTTCTCGATCTCTGCCAGCAGCGCTTCGGGCGTGGTCGCCTTGATGGCGGTACGGCGTAAAGGCGATTGGGCGGTGATGAGTCCATCCACCAGTACGCTTTCAATCATATAGGGAGAGACATTCAGACAAAGGATATGCCCCGCCGGCGGACGTATCTGATAGCTTCCGCCGTTCAATCCACGGGCGTGCAGGTTTTCCTGGCGATGGGATATCCGTTTTTCCGCTTCCAGCTCGGACAGAATTTTGCTGATGGCCGGAATGGAGAGCTTCGACAGCCGGGCCAGCGTTGATTTACTGGCGACCTTTTGCCGATACAGAATCTCCAGCAGCAGGGTTTTATTGTAATGGCGTATCCGATGATTATTCAGCCCGTAATAAGGCATTACACTAAACTCCGTTAACTATATTGCGTGACCGTTGTGCGAAACTCCCTCAATTCTGTCCCTTAAACTGCCACTAACGCAAATTTTAGTATGGGCGGTTAAATTTAAGGGGATCTATGAATCAGGTTAAGGTGTGGCAAGAAACCGTTGATATTCCAACCTATGAAGTCGGCCCTCAGGACGAAAATCCGATGTTTTTGGAGCATCGCGTTTATCAGGGCTCATCCGGCGCGGTTTACCCTTATGGCGTGATCGATACCATTACCGGCGAAAAGCAGTTGCGGCGCTATCAGGCGATCTATTTAGAAAACGACTATATCCGCATTATGCTGCTGCCGGAGCTGGGCGGTCGAATCCAGCGGGCTTACGATAAGGTTAAACAACGGGATTTCATTTACTACAACGAGGTGGTGAAGCCGGCGCTGGTCGGGTTGGTTGGTCCATGGATTTCCGGCGGTATTGAATTTAACTGGCCGCAGCATCATCGTCCGACAACCTATATGCCGATCGATTTTCAGATTCGGCCGCACGAGAGCGGCGCCCAGACCGTCTGGCTGGGAGAGATAGAACCCATGCGCGGCCTACAGGTCATGACCGGATTTACGCTCTATCCGCATCGCGCGTTGGTTGAAATCAGCGTGAAAATTTATAACGGCAACGATACGCCGCGTCATTTCCTGTGGTGGGCCAATCCGGCGGTGAAAGGCGGCGATGACCATCAAAGCGTCTTCCCGCCGGATGTTACCGCGGTGTTTGATCACGGCAAACGCGACGTCTCTTCTTTCCCCATCGCCCACGGCACCTACTATAAGGTGGACTACTCGGCCGGCGTCGATATCTCGCGCTACAAAAATATTCCGGTGCCGACTTCGTATATGGCGGGCAAGTCGGACTATGACTTTGTCGGCGCTTACAGTCATGATGAACAGGGCGGATTACTGCATGTGGCCGATCATCATGTCTCGCCGGGTAAGAAGCAGTGGACCTGGGGCAACGGCGAATTCGGTCAGGCCTGGGATCGCAATCTGACCGATAACAACGGCCCGTATATTGAACTGATGACCGGCGTATTCACCGATAACCAGCCGGACTTCACCTGGCTGGACGCCTACGAAGAGAAGTGTTTTGTGCAGAATTTCCTGCCTTACAATACGCTGGGCGTGGTGCAGAATGCGAATACCGAAGCGGCGCTTAAGCTGGAGCGGCACAACGGGCGACTGAGCTGGGGCGTGTACGCGGTTTCCCCTTTACCGGATACACGCTTGGTTATCCGTTCCGAGGTCGGCGACAGCCCATTGCTCGATCGCGTGATTACGCTTAGCCCCTGTGAAGCGGTTACCGGGGATCTGCCTGCAATCAACGATCGCCTGACTATTATTCTGTTCGACGCTCAGGGCCGGGAGATATTGAGCTATCTGGAGCATCGGGCTGAAGCTGAACCCTTGCCGGAGCCGGCCCGCGCGCCGCTAAAACCGGCGCAGATTACCAGCGCCGATGAAGCCTACTTTATCGGCCAGCACCTGGAACAGTACAACCACGCCAGCCGTTCGGCATTCGACTACTATCAGCGCGGTCTGGCGCTGGATGCCGAAGACTACCGCTGTAATCTGGCGCTGGCGACGCTGGAATATAACCGGGCCGACTTCACCCAAGCGATTGCCTATGCCGATAGCGCGTTAAAACGGGCTCACCGGCTGAACAGTAATCCGCAATGCGGTAAAGCCAGTTTGATTCGCGGCTGCGCCTATGAACGCCTGGGCCGTCTCGAACCGGCGTATAAGGACTTCTACCGCGCCACCTGGAGCGGCAATGCGAAAGAGGGCGGATTTTACGGTCTGGCGCGTATTGCCACCCGCCGGGAAAAATATCAGCGGGCGCTGACCTTCACGGAAAACAGCCTGATATCTAATGGCGCCAACTATCACACCATCGCGCTAAAAGCCCTGTTGCTGCACAAACTGGATCGCGCTGAGCAGAGCATAAATTATATAGATGCTCAGCTTGCCGCTTATCCGCTGAACTATGCGCTTTATTACCTGCGTTTTATCGCAACCGGCGCGGCGGATGATGCCGATAAATTACGTCAGGTTACCGGCGGCAGAGGAATCAATGCATTGTCTATTGCCGGTTGGCTGGTGGAACTTGGGCAAAACGAACTGGCGTTGAACCTGCTAACGCTGCTGAACAGCCGCGAAACGCTGCCGTTGTATTTGCAGGCCGGACTGAGCAAACATCGGCTCCCGACCGATGAGTATCAGGCTTTGCTACAGCAGGCGCGAGCATCATTCAGCGATAGCGTGCGTTTTCCTAACACCCTGACCGAAGTGCGCATGCTGACGGATCTCAACGACTGCGCGTTCGCCCAATATTTGCTGGGGTGTTTCCACTACAGCAAGCGCAACTACGCCAAAGCCGTTGCGCTATGGGAACGCGCGGCTGAACTGGAGCCGGATTTTGCCGCCGTATGGCGTAATTTGGGCATTTACGCGTTCAATAAACAGCAGGACGGCGACAAGGCCGAAGGTTACCTGAGTCGCGCGGTCGAGCTAAGCCCGGGCGATGCCCGTTTGCTGTTTGAACTGGACTATCTGCGTAAGCTGCGCGGCGCGGCGCCGGAGCAGCGTCTGGCGGCGCTGGAACCGCTGCAATCCATTGTGCTTAAGCGCGATGACTTAACCGCCGAATTGCTGAGCCTGCTGCATATTTGCGGTAAGGCCGACCTTGCGGCGCGCATTCTGTTTGAACGGCGCTTCCATCCGTGGGAAGGCGGGGAGGGCAAAATTACCGGGCAGTATCTGATTAATCTACAGCGCCGGGCCTTTGACTTGCTGAACGCTCAGCAGCCGGATAAGGCGAAAATCCTCCTCCAGCAGGCGCTTCACTACCCGGAAAACCTCGGTGAAGGCCGTTTGGTCGGGCAGAGCGATAACGATCTCTTCTATTGGCTGGCGGTATGCGCGGAGCGTTTGCATGACGGCGTAACGGCGCAGGCGCTTTATCGCCATGCGGCGCAGGGAAGCGGGCAGATCGGGGAAAGTAAGTATTACAACGATCAGCCGGTGGATTATCTGTTCTATCAGGGAATGGCGCGGATTAAGTTGGGGCAACCTCAGCAAGCGGAACAGATCTTTAGCCAAATGCTGGACTGGGCGGATAAAGCCAAAGACCAGCGCGTTGAAGCCGATTTCTTTGCCGTTTCCCTGCCGGACCTCGTGGTGCTGGACAGCGACGGACAGCACAAACACCGTCAGCATTGTTTATGGGTCGAAACGCTGGCCTATCTGGGACAAGGCAAGAAGCAACAGTTCAGAACCTCGTTACAGCAGCTATTGGCGCTGAATCCAAACCACGATAAGGCTCACCTGTTTAGCGTTTTAGGCGACGGTTTGCTGGACCGTGGCAATTCGTAAGCTCTGTCCAAATAAGGATAAAGAGATGAATAATAATACTCATTTAAATATGCCCTACGTTTGGATGATCTGTTTAGTGGCCGCCTGCGGCGGCCTGTTATTCGGATATGACTGGGTGGTTATCGGCGGCGCGAAGCCGTTCTATGAAGCCTACTTCCATATAACCGACCCGGCGTTATCCGGCTGGGCGATGAGTTCGGCGCTGGTGGGCTGCGTATTCGGGGCGTTGGTTTCCGGCATTATCTCCGACCGCTTTGGCCGTCGCGTGCCGTTATTGCTGGCAGCGGCGATGTTCACCCTTTCCGCATGGGGAACGGCGGCGGCCGGTAGTTTCGATATGTTTATCGTCTACCGCATCGTCGGCGGTTTGGGCATCGGCCTGGCGTCCGCGCTGTCGCCGGTATATATCGCCGAGATCAGCCCGGCGGCAAAGCGCGGGCGTTTTGTCGCCGTGAACCAACTGACCATTGTGCTCGGCGTATTGGCCGCTCAGCTCATTAACCTGATGATTGCCGAACCGGTGGCCAGTCAGGCGACGCAGGCGGATATCCTTAATAGCTGGAACGGCCAGACCGGCTGGCGTTATATGTTTGGCTCCGGCATCGTTCCCGCGCTGGTTTTCCTGGTATTGATGTTCGTGGTGCCCGAATCGCCGCGCTGGCTGGTGAAAGCCGGCCGCTACGATCAGGCGAAGAAAGTGCTTAAACGTATTGGCAATGACGCCTATGCGACGGAAACGCTGGCGGAAATTCGCCAGTCGCTGGGGACGGAAAATAAGAAGGTGCCGCTGTCCGCCTTACTGGAGCCGAAAGTCAGGCCGATTATCGTCATTGGCATCGTTCTGGCGGTGTTCCAGCAATGGTGCGGCATCAACGTCATCTTTAACTATGCGCAGGAGATCTTCGCCTCGGCGGGTTTTGATATTAACGACACGCTGAAATCGATTGTGGCGACCGGCTTAATCAATCTGATCTTTACGGTTCTGGCCCTGCCGCTGGTGGATCGCCTGGGACGCCGTAAGCTGATGCTGATGGGTTCGCTGGGATTGACCCTTATCTACGCCATGATCGCCGCCGCCTATGCGCTGGGGATTCTCGGTCTGCCGGTGCTGTTGCTGGTACTGGCGGCGATTGCCATCTACGCCTTGACGCTGGCGCCAGTGACCTGGGTGCTGCTGTCGGAAATATTTCCCAACCGCGTACGCGGTATGGCGATGGCGGTGGGTACGTTCTCCCTGTGGGTCGCCTGTTTCTTACTGACCTATACCTTCCCGCTGCTGAACGCCAGTCTGGGCGCCTCCGGCAGTTTCCTGCTGTACGGCGTTATTTGTCTGGCGGGCTTTATGTTTATCAAAGCCAAGGTGCCGGAAACGAAAGGCATTACGCTGGAAGCGCTGGAGACGCTGTTGGCAGGAAATCGGGACGTTGACGCGGAGGTGAAAGCCGCGGCGAAGTAGCGTCGTCCGGCGACAGGATCGTTTGCTTGATTTTGTCGCCGGTTGCGCCCATGTCCTGTTAAATCAAACCATTATCATGGGGATGCGCCATTAACCGCCATACGGAGCATAAGCCGGCATGACCGATGTTATCGAACTCAGTAATTCGTTTCTCGCCCTGCGACTTCGCTTGCAGGGCGCCGCCGTTTTAGCGCTAAACGATTGTCGGCGCGTCAGCCGACCCTTGCTGCGTCCGGCGCCGTCGCCGGATGCTTCGGTCGGGGAGTGTAGCCTGTTTCCCATGCTGCCGTTGGCTAACCGGGTTGAGGGCAACGGTTTTATGCGCGAGGGACGTCGCTATCAACTGCCTTCCAGCCCGATGGATGAGCGCTTCTTCCTGCACGGCGACGGTTGGATTCGGCCCTGGACGCTGGTTGAGCGGCAGGCGTCGACGGTCTGTCTGGCGTTGGAATCGAACGTGCCGGGCTTGTACCACTATCATGCCTATCTCCACTATGGTCTGATGGAAAACGTCTTTTACGCCACGCTGCAACTGACGCATTTGGCTGAAACCCCGTTTCCTTATGGTCTGGGTTTCCATCCCTTCTTTGTTAAGACGCCGGCAACCGAACTACAGTTCGAGTGTGGGGGCTACTGGCCCGAACGGGAATGTCATCTGCCGGGGAAATGGCGCTCTGAGCTGCCGAACGCGCTGGACTTCCAACTGCCGCGCAATCCCGGCGATATCTGGATCAATAACGCTTTCTCCGACTGGCCGGGTTCCGCCCGCCTGTACGATGATATAGAGGGCCATAGCCTGACGTTATACAGCGATGCCGAATACCTGATGGTTTATCAGCCGCAAGGTAAACAGGCCGTACCGTTTATTTGTCTGGAGCCGCAAACCCATCCGGTCAACGCCCATAATCATCCCCAACTGCCCGGGCTGAAGCTGCTGCGCCGCGGCGAGACCTGCACGATAAATATGCGACTGGTGAGCGAGGCGGCGGGCAGCCGCTAATCACGAACGTTATCGTTCGAGGTACAGGATATTTTCCAACTGGCAACGGTCTATCTAAAATGCGCCGACGTCGTTATGATGAGCTTGGTGGCCCCATCCTGTGCTGTGGTCTTTTTATTTAAGTAATTAATTGATTTAAATTAATATTTTCCCGATTGCTCAGTAGGGTCTCTATACTTTGGGAGATAATCAGCATGACAATGTATCAGGCGTTGGCTTTTGATCTTGCCCACCACCGGATAACACTCGGTGAGGTGCAACTCCACTATGCCGAGATTGGACAAGGCGAGCCCGTTTTGCTTCTCCCCGGTTGGCCGCAGACCTGGTACGCCTGGCGTCATGTGATCCCCATTCTCCAGTCCGAAGGACGACGGGTGATAGTGTTGGACCCGCGCGGTCTGGGCGCCAGCGATAAGCCATCCCAGGGCTACGATCTCGACTCTGTTGCCGCGGAGGTGCATGATTTCATCACTCAGCTAGGCCTTGCCGACGCGAACAGTCTGGATATCGTTTCCCATGACGTGGGTTCGTGGATAGCTTATGCGCTGGCCGTCGCCTATCCGGGCGACATGCGGCGCCTGGTACTTAGTGAAATGACCATCCAAACGCCTGATGCGGCGCGTCCGATTCCGGACGAAAGCGGCAACATCGCAACCTGGCATTTCAGCTTTAATCGCCTGACAGACCTGCCTGAAGCGCTGGTTTCAGGGCGGGAGCGTTTGTTTCTCGACTGGCTGTTCGATCATAAAACCATCTGGCCGGAGAAAATCGATAACATCGCGCGCGAGCATTACACCCGTAGTTTCGCCGCGCCGCATGCTGCTAAAGCCGGTTTCGATTATTATCGCGAGCTGCTAAGCGAAAACGGACTCAAGCGCATGGCGGAGCGCATAGCTCAGCCACTGACCATGCCGGTATTGACCATCGGTGCGGAAGGCGGCGTGCAAAATCGTTTAGGTCAAAGTTTGGCGGACGCCGCCCCGATGTTGCAAAGCGTTGTGCTTGCCGGCGGACACTATCTGCCAGAGGAAGCGCCAGAAGCCTTTGCTCAAGCCGTCATCGCTTTCTGGCGCGACACGGAGTAAAAAGTCAGTAAGTTCAGTAATGGGGTTCTGCGGGGCTTTCGTCCTCTGCCGGAACATGAATGCCGACTAACCATCAAAGCGATCATCTTATCTATGTTTAAACGTATCAAGTCCGCCCTGCGCGGCAAAAAAAAGAGTACACAGACGACCATCGCTTCTGAGCAAGCCAATGTGGCGCAATCCCCGCCCGCCAATGACGAACTGATTGTCGCCTATGACGCTTATGGGCAGGAAATGCATATCCCGCGCAGCGAGTGGCGCGATAAGGTTTTTCTGCCTGCTTTGCAGCAAAAGTGGAACGACGCAGACGAACTCTACGATGCGATCATCTCGGGCCTGAACGACGGCTTTGTGGCCGATTTGCTGCCGGCCGCCGAACGTCTGGTTGAAATTGACGCTATTGCCGAGCGCAGCCATGTCATCCAGGGCATTGTGCTGATGGAAAATGGTCACCTTGCCGGCGCTGAGAACGCTCTGCGTACGGGCATAGAAAAAGCCGGTGCGACGGGAACCTTGTTGACTAATTTGGCCAAGGTGTTTGCCGAGCGCGGCGAAGACGCGCGCGCAGATGAAACGCTTTGGCAAGCGTTGCAGACCGATCCGAATCAGGACAACGGTTTACTCTGGTGGGCCGCCATTCAGCAGGAGCGCGAGGGCGAGGCGGGTTACCTGAAGGCGCTGCGCACCGTAGCGGCTCTGCCGGGGAGTTGGCGAGCGCAACTGTGGCTGGCGCGTCATCATCTGGAACATAAGGAGGTTGAGGCGGCCCGGGCCTTGTATGCCGAGGTGCTGAACGGCGGCCTGTTCGACGGCGGCGCGTTAATGATGATTTCCGGCGATCTCGGCAATAATGGCGAGATCCCGCCGATCGTCGAACTTATCGCGCCGGTTTACGACGAGCACAAGCATGATCCGATGGCTGGTATCAACTTGCTGCGCGCTTACCAGGCGCTCGGCGACGTCGAGGAGGGCGAAAAGCTGCTGGCGCGCATGTATGCGCTGGGGTTCGCGCCAATCAAACAGCGTCTTGATGAGTTCGCGCAGGCCTTTCAGGAGATGCGTAAGCAAGTTACGCAAGGTATTCCAACCGATCCGGAACAGTTGAAGATCAGCACGTTGACGCTAAACCAGCCGATCTGGCATTACGGCTTGTGCAAAGCTGACTGGCTTTTCCAACAAAAGCCTGAGGACGCACGGCAAATCGGCTTCTTCGCGCTTGCAAAAATGGCGGACGGCATTGAAGGCTCCGAATCGCAGCGCGAAGATGACCTTGGTCGTCTGACGCGCGCGATTCCTCTCTATTTTGCCGAAGCGGCCCACTATTGGAGCCACTACGCGACCCGTTGCTATATCCAGGTAGTGGAAGGGGGCGGGCCGGTGGTCGCCGGCGGCATCGACGGCAATGCGCTTTTCGACATCGTGCCGCCGACGATGACCTATTTTGTCACCGGCGAAATTGGCTGCACTGGCGAAGGCGAGCAAAAGCAGTGGCAGATATCGCTCGATCTCTGGGACTGCGCCGCCCGCGCAAAACTGGCTGCTGAAAGCGGCCAGGCCATCGATGCAGAGCTCGGCGCCCTGATGCTGGATCTTGAACAACGCTTGCTCGCTCACCTCGATCAGAAACGCGACCAGCCCCTGGATCCGTTCTACTTACGTCCCTCGCTCGAGGCAATGCCCGTTTATCTGAACGAGCTGGGTCAGGCTTTCATGCTGACGCTGGTCGCAAATGAATGGATGCCGCGCTCCGCAATGTGGGGCGAGCGGGCGATGCTGGATTGGCCGCTCAGGATGGCTTTACATTGGCCGTCGGCGGAAGTGCCGAAGCTGATGTACATCTCCGGGCTGGGTAAGGCTTACGACTATAAATCCGACGCCCTTGCTGAATACAAGACGCGCAGCCTGGAACTGCTGCGCGAAGCCGAAAGGGCGGACAGCCCGGCGGCTCGCCTGGCGCCGCTGGTATGGAAAATTTTCGGCATGGATGAGGAGTTCAACGCCCATCGCCGGAATTTGTCTGCCGATGCGGACGCGGCATATTCAGCCTGGCTGGCGCGCGTGGCGGAAAAATAGCAACGCACGCGACAATTCACGCTCATGCATATTTATGGGGCGGCGGCATGCCCGCAAGGTAGGGTAAATGAACGCTGACCCAACGTATGGCGAATCCATGAACAAGAGCTGGATGCCGATGATGAATTTTATAAGTTCCAGGTCCATAGACCAGGCCGCTGAACGGTTAAGCGGCGCGGTGATTCGGACTCCGACCGTGTTTTGTCCGGTATTGACGGATAAGCTGCAACGAGCCGTTTATCTTAAGCTCGAAAACTTGCAAATCGGCGGGTCGTTCAAGGCTCGCGGCGTGCTCAATCTGTTTTCGGCGTTGGGAAAAGATATGCACGGGGCTAAATTCGTCGCAGTCAGTGGAGGAAATTTCGGCATCGCAATCGGGGAGGCCGCGAGAACTTTCGGGGCCGATGTCACGGTCATCATGCCGCAGAGTGCGCCGTCTTCGTCAGTTAAAAGGATCCGCGATACCGGCAGCGTGGTGATGGTAGAAAGCGATGTCAATTCTGCATTTGCCCGCGCCAGGGCGCTTGAAGAAAAAGGATATCGGGTGATAGACGACTGTCGCGACACGCTCATAGCGGAAGGACACGGAACGCTTGGGCTTGAGTTTATTGCCGATTGTCCTTCATTGACCGATGTGATTGTTGCCGTTGGCGGCGGAGCCATGCTGGTCGGCGTGGCTACTGCACTGAAATCCATCAAACCCGAGATTAGGGTCTGGGGGGTGGAAACCGCCGGCGCCAGCTCCATGTATCAGGCTATGCAAGCCGGAAAGCCGACTAAAGTCGATATCAGTTCCATCATTTCAACGCTTGGCGTGCCGGTCATCGATGAACGGATGCTTGCCCACGCGCAGCGTTATGTTGAAGAAATCGTGGTGGTTTCTGATAACGATGCCATTGACGGTATGATTTCTTTCGGCGAAACGGCCAGGTTGTGGGTTGAGCTTGCCTCCGGGGCGCTTTTGCCGGCCGCAGCCGTCATCTCGACGAAAATTGCCGAGAACGCGGTCATCGGGCTTGTCGTTTGCGGGGGAAATATTTCATATCAGGAAATGAATAAATGGGTTTCCTTCAGGCAAAGCGCCTGATTTCGAACGACATCATCATTATTCCATCAGTCCGCCGCCGTATCGCACGCGGCGGAGAACATCCCCACCTTAAAAGATAAAGCCCGAAAGGCGGCTATCGCCTGAAACCGCGGTGGCGGCCGTTACGCGTTCTTGTCTGCTTTAGCGATCGCGCTATCCGCAGCCTGTTCCGGCCGGTCGTCGGGTAACGGCCAATGCGCGATCAAGGCTAGCAGGCCCGGAAAACGTTCTTCGATATCTTCCCGGCGCAACCGGCTGCGTCGTTCTAATCCGTATTGGCGCTGGCGGATCAAACCCGCTTCGCGCAGCGTTTTGAAATGATGGGTCAACGTCGATTTCGGGCGATTGAAGCCGAACCAGCCGCAGGGATGGTCGTAGGCTTCCGACTCCAGCATCAGTTTACGGATGATGGTCAGACGTAACGGATCGGCCAGTGCGGCAAAGAGCGTTTCCAGCTTTAAATCCTTGGTTGCGGGCTCCGGCAACGGCGGCGGCAGATCGGTGAGCGGGTCTTTTTTCATCAGGAAGCGATAGGGTTGTTGAATAACTAAAGTCCATTATAGCACTTGTACGTATTTTTTCGAACATGCTATAGTTCGAAAAAACTCGTACAGGATAAGGCTATGACTTTTTCTGCTAATTCAGTCGTCATTAACCAGCGCGATCTGACCCCTTTGGCGGTGAATGCTGCCGGGGAAAAAGCGTTGTCTGCCGTCAGGGCGCCTGATCCCGCTCCCTTGCATTTGGGCCATGTCTTACCACGGCAAGGAGAGGAACAATGACGGGACGTAGCTCGCCGGCGCTGATGGCGAGCGCCGCATGGGTGGTCACGGCGGTATTTATCTTGTCGAACTCGCCTACGCCGCTTTATGTGTACTGGCAGCAATCGCTCAATTTTTCCACCGGCACGCTGGCGGTGATATTCGCTTGTTACATCGCCGGTCTGCTTGGCACCTTGCTGATCGCCGGGCAGCTATCCGATCGCTACGGGCGAAAAATGATGTTGTACCCCGGTTTGCTGGCTGCGCTGCTGGCCTGCGCGCTATTCTCCGTCGCCCAGTCGGTGGCGGTTTTGGCCATCGCCCGCTTGCTATCCGGGATTGCGGTCGGAACGGCGGTATCTGCGGGCATGGCGGCGGTCGGCGATCTGGGCGGCATTGAGCGCAGGCGGCAGGCCGCTTTGCTGGCGTCGGTGTCGATGGTGCTGGGCGCGGGCCTGGGGCCGCTGCTGGCCGGAGCGATAGCGCAATGGGTAACGTCGCCCGTCATGCCGGTTTTCGGCGTGGAGTTCGCCATTCTGCTCAGTGCGCTAATCATCCTGTTTTTCCTGCCGCTGCGCGCCGCAAAGCGGCAGGAGAGAAAGCCTCTGCGGCTGCGCCTGCCGACGGTTCCCGCAGACAATCGCCGCCACCTGCTTTACGGCATCGGCACCTTCGGGCCGGGCATTACTGCGACATCCTTTATGCTGGCGCTGGGGCCGTCGTTGTTATCCCGCTTGCTGGATGTCAGCAGCCCGATGGTCGCGGGCGGCATGGCTTGCGCCATGTTCCTCTCGGCGACCGGGGTACAGTTTATGGTGCGTCAATGGAAAGTGCGGTCGATTTTTCTGGCCAGCACGCTGGCGACGATAGCCTGCATGGCGAGCCTGACCCTCGCCGTGCAGGCTTCGCTTGCCGGCGTGCTAATTCTGGCCGCGCTGTTCGCCGGCGTCGGGCAGGGATTGGGGCAGTTGGGCGGGCTAACGTTAATCGGACTGTACGTTGCCGATGGGCGTCGCGCTGAAGCGAATGCGGTGCTGAATATCGGCGGCTACCTGCCGGCTTGTCTGTTGCCCGTCGCCGCCGGCTACGCCATCGACCTGTTGGGATTAACCAACGGCGCGGCGCTGTTTGCGCTGATTCTGAGTCTGGCCGCGGCGGTCGGCGGTTTCTTTATCTTTACCCGTCTTAGAGACGAACCGCAGCCGGTGAACAGTAGCGATGATCCATCCTGATAAAGAACAGCGCGCAATGCGACCGGGGGACGCGGCTTCGTCCGCCTCGCCGTTGCGTGTGGTGAAATAAGACCGGCGAAATTCGACCGCAACCGGCCCAAGAGGAAACAGATTGAGGTAGCATGTTTCTCTATGAGGGCTGCGCGGCAGATCCCGCGTAGCCGGTCCCATTGACCGAATGCTACACAGGAGCTATCTCATGACCACCAACAGCGCTAAACGCGATTACCCGGTTAACCGGGTGCGCCGCTATCTCGAACCGGGGCCGATCGTACTGGTTTCATCGCAATGGCAAGGGAAAAACAACATTATGACGCTGGGCTGGCATACCATTCTGGAATTCTCGCCCTCGCTGGTCGGGCTGATGATCTCCGGCGGCAACCACAGTTTCGAGATGATTCGCCGTAGCCGCGAGTGCGTGATCAACCTGCCGACCACGGCGCTGACCGATACGGTGGTAGGCATCGGCAACACCTCCGGCGCCGATATCGACAAGTTCGCCGAATTCAATCTTACGGCGCAGGCAGCGCAGGAGGTTGCCGCGCCGCTGATCGCGCAATGCCATGCGAACTTCGAATGCCGCCTGTATGACGATGCCCTGGTTGAACGCTACAACTTTTTTATTTTCGAGGTGGTGAAGGCGCATGTCGCGACGTCGCCGAAACACCCGGAAACCTTGCACTACACCGGAGAGGGGATATTTATGGTGGCGGGAAAAACCATCAGTCGACGTTCCTTGTTCAAACCCGAGATGCTTATCTGATACCCGGTGCGTATCTCGCTGGCGTTCAGGGCGCGGAGCCGCTCATCGCCAGCGCATTATTTTCGGCGCGCGGCTGAATTCGCGCGTCATTGCCCCGTTTTTCCCGGAGCGCATTATGGATTCATTAACCCAAATTGTTCTCGGCGGCAGCGTTAGCGCGCTGGTCGCCCCCGCAACGCATCGTCGTCCGGCGTTGCTGGCCGGCGGCGTTCTCGGCACCTTGCCCGATCTGGATGTGTTCTGGTTCATGCTGGCGAAAAGCGATGCCGTCACCGAAGTGACCTGGCACCGCGGTCCGTCGCATTCGCTTTTGCTGCTGGCGGTGCTGGGTGGGTTGTTGTGGCTGGCGTTGCGGCCGCGCAGCCGGCTGATCCGCGCAGCGCCGACGCGCTGGTTGTGGGCTATCTTGCTGGCTTTGCTGACGCACCCGCTGTTGGATGCTTTTACCGTCTACGGCACGCAGCTGCTGTGGCCTTTGCCGACCCCGCCGATCATGTGGGCGACGATCTTTATCATCGATCCGTTATATACGCTGCCGTTGCTGGCCGGCGTGATTGCCGCCTGGCGGCTGGCGCCGGGAGAGGCGTCGTCACAGACGAGCGGCGGGCATCGCTGGCTGGCCGCCGGACTGATTATCAGCTCGGTTTATCTGGCCTGGAGCGTCGCCGCCAAGGTTTGGGTCGATCGCGCCGCCTCGCAAAGTCTGAGCGGCAGCGGATTGCAGCAGGCGCCGCGCTTTTCCACGCCGCTGCCGTTCAATACGCTGCTCTGGCGCGTGGTGGTGATGGCGCCGGATGGATACTGGATCGGCGATCGCTCGTTGATCGCCGATCGCGGGCCGATGCGCTTTACTTTTTATCCCAGCGACAACCAGATTCTGGCGCAATTGGCGCCGACGCCGCAGCTACAGCGCCTGATGTGGTTTACTCACGGCTTTTTCAGCCTGCGGCCGCAGCGGGGCGACGACGGCGAAACGCGGCTGATCCTTGCCGATTTGCGGCTGGGGTTCGAACCTGACTACTTTTTTCGCTACGACGTCGCCGGCGTGGATGCGCAAGGGCCTTGGGCGGTCGCGCCGGAGATCGTCCGCGTTCCGATATCCGCCGACGATCGGGCGGCGGGGTTGGAATGGGTATGGCGGCGTATTTTTGACAGTGAGGCGCGGCGGAGCACGGTCAGCGATGAGCGGCCTAAACCCTAGGCCGCTTTCAAACGCATCCGCCCCGTGAGGGGCGAACGCCGGTCGGGAGCGCTTCAGCGCGACAGCCAAGCCGGAGAAATAGCGTTTGGCCGGTTTTTCGATGCGCCGTCTTGATGGTTTTTTTCAGCGCCGCAGCTGCTGTTCGAGCCGGCCAATCGCCTCGACGCGTTTCTGATGGCGTCCGCCTTCAAACTCCGCATTGAGCCAGCTATCGACAATCATTTTCGCCAGTTCCAGCCCCACTACACGCGATCCGAACGCCAGAATATTGGTGTTGTTGTGCTGGCGGGAAAGCTGCGCGGAATAGGGTTCGCTGCATACTACGGCGCGGATGCCGGGAAATTTATTGGCGGTAATGGAAATCCCCACGCCGGTGCCGCAGATAAGAATACCGCCGTCAGCCTCTCCGTTCACCACCGCTTCTGCCACCGCGCCGGCAAAGTGCGGGTAGTCGGCGCGCTCCTGCGACCAGGCGCCTTTATCCACGACCTCGATGCCCAGTGACCGCAGATGCGCCAGAATATCCTCTTTGAGGATAAACCCGACATGGTCACAGCCAAATGCGATCCGCTTCATACGCTATTCCCCCTGTTTGAGAAAACTTCACAGTTAATATTTATTTGTAACTTTTGATCGGTTTTATGCGCAAAAAAGACCCGAACCTGCCGGGTTCAGCGCCTGTTCTACACATACTGATGCGACAAATCAATATGGATATATGCACAAAATAGCGTGACATGGTTCTGCGTTGATGCGCGGTTTTTGTTTAATTCGTTGTTTTTGTTTGGCTATTTTGTTTTATGGAAATGAGGGTGAGAGTAAAACTTCATGAATATAAAAACTTTATAAATTTAATATTTTTGTGAAGTTGTTGGCATATTTCTCGCTGACGATGTGATGATATAGTGTCGTCTTCTATTTAAAGGACGCGAGCGCACAATGAGTCAGTCAGAGTTTGATCAGGGACTCCCTAACGGAATCGGTATTGCGCCCTATCTGCGTATGAAGCAGGAAGGGATGACGGAAAACGAAAGCCGGATTGTGGAGTGGCTGTTAACGCCAGGCAATTTGAGTGAAGCGCCGGCGATTAAAGATGTTGCCGAGGCGCTGGCGGTGTCCGAGGCGATGATCGTCAAGGTATCGAAGCGTCTGGGTTTCAGCGGGTTTCGCAACCTGCGCAGCGCCCTGGTGAATTACTTCTCGCAGTCTGAACAGGTGTTGCCTGCGGAGCTCTCTTTCGATGAAGCGCCGCAGGATGTGGTGAACAAGGTGTTCAATATTACCTTACGCACCATCATGGAAGGCCAGTCGATTGTTAATGTTGATGAAATTCATCGCGCCGCGCGTTACTTTTTTGGCGCCAACCAGCGCGATTTGTACGGCGTCGGCGGTTCCAACACCATTTGCGCCGATATTCACCACAAACTATTGCGTATCGGCGTGCGCTGCCATGCCTATCAGGATGCGCATATCATGATGATGTCCGCCGCCTTGCTGAAAGAGGGCGATGTGGTGCTGGTGGTGTCGCACTCCGGGCGCACCAGTGATTTAAAAGCGGCCGTCGAACTGGCGAAGAAAAATGGGGCAAAAATAATTTGTATTACTCATAGCTACCATTCGCCGATTGCCAAACTGGCGGATTTTATTATTTGCTCGCCAGCACCAGAGACCCCTTTATTGGGACGAAACGCTTCAGCCAGAATATTACAATTAACGTTATTAGATGCTTTCTTTGTTTCCGTTGCCCAACAGAATATTGAACAGGCGACATTAAATATGGAAAAGACCGGCGCTATTGTCGATTTTTTCCGGCGTGACCGATGAAGTGACAATATAAAGACGTATTCCACACCAGTGGAATACGTCTCTGTACTCCCTACAAAGAGAATACTGCCATGAATAAATATCTGAAAATATTCAGCGGCGCGGCCGTGGGATTAATGCTGTCAACCAGCGCCTTCGCTGCCGCCGAATATGCCGTAGTCTTAAAAACTTTATCCAATCCGTTTTGGGTAGATATGAAAAAAGGAATTGAAGACGAAGCGAAAAAACAGGGGGTGAGCGTCGATATTTTCGCCTCTCCGTCTGAAGGCGATTTTCAGTCGCAATTGCAACTCTTTGAAGACCTGAGCAATAAAAATTACAAAGGCATCGCCTTTGCCCCCTTATCTTCCGTCAACCTGGTGATGCCGGTGGCGCGAGCGTGGAAAAAGGGAATTTACCTGGTTAACCTCGACGAAAAAATCGATATGGATAACTTGAAAAAAGCGGGGGGCAACGTTGAAGCCTTTGTTACCACCGATAACGTCGCGGTCGGGGCGAAAGGCGCCGAATTTATCATTGAACAACTGGGCGCCGCAGGCGGCGAAGTGGCGATTATTGAAGGAAAAGCGGGCAACGCTTCCGGCGAGGCTCGCCGCAACGGGGCGACCGGCGCTTTCAAAAAAGCGACGCAAATCAAACTGGTCGCCAGTCAGCCTGCCGACTGGGATCGGATTAAAGCGCTGGACGTGGCCACCAACGTGTTGCAGCGCAACCCGGATCTGAAAGCGTTTTACTGTGCGAACGACACGATGGCGATGGGCGTTTCCCAGGCGGTGGCGAATGCCGGTAAAACCGGCAAAGTGCTGGTGGTGGGAACCGATGGTATTCCGGAAGCGCGCAAAATGGTGGACGGCGGGCAGATGACCGCCACCGTTGCGCAAAACCCGGCGGATATCGGCGCCACGGGATTGAAATTGCTGATCGATGCGGCGAACACCGGCAAGGTCATTCCGCTGGAAAAAGCGCCGGCGTTTAAGCTGGTCGATTCGCTTCTGGTGACGAAGTAATTTTCCTCTCACTCCGATCCTCTCTTCAGGGAGAGGGTCTCCTCCCGTAAGCAGGGAGGCGATAATTATGAGGTTTACTATGGTCACGCCATATATTTCGATGGCGGGGATCGGCAAATCCTTTGGTCCGGTTCACGCATTAAAATCGGTTGATTTAACGGTTTACACTCATGAAATACATGCGTTATTAGGGGAGAACGGCGCCGGTAAATCAACTTTGATGAAAGTATTATCGGGGATCCACGACCCGACCAAAGGCACCATTACCATCAATAATGTGAATTACGACAAACTTGATCATAAACTCGCGGCACAACTCGGTATCGGCATTATTTATCAGGAACTCAGCGTTATTGATGAATTAACCGTGCTGGAGAATTTATATATCGGCCGCCATCTGACTAAAAAGATTTGCGGCGTCAATATTATCGACTGGAAAGAGATGCGCCTGCGCGCCGCGATGATGTTATTGCGCGTGGGTTTAAAAGTCGACCTTGATGCGAAGGTGGCGAATTTATCCATTAGCCATAAGCAGATGCTGGAAATCGCCAAGACATTAATGCTCGATGCCAAAGTCATTATTATGGATGAGCCCACCTCTTCATTAACGAATAAAGAAGTGGATTATCTTTTTTTGATCATGAATCAGTTGCGTAAGGAAGGCACCGCGATTGTTTATATCTCGCATAAATTGGCGGAAATTCGCCGGATTTGTGATCGCTATACGGTCATGAAGGACGGCAGCAGCGTGTGCAGCGGCATGGTCCGCGACGTAACGAACGACGACATCGTGCGTTTGATGGTGGGGCGTGAGCTGCAAAATCGCTTCAATGCGATGAAAGAGAGCGCCGGCAACGTCGAACGCGATACGGTATTCGACGTGAAAAACGTCACCAGTCGCGACAAAAAGAGGGTGCGCGACATCTCTTTCAGCGTCAATCGCGGTGAAATCTTCGGCTTTGCCGGACTGGTCGGCTCCGGGCGTACCGAACTGATGAACTGCCTGTTCGGGGTGGAGAAACGCAGCGCCGGTGAAATCAGATTAAATGGCAAGGTCATTTCCCCGCGCTCACCGCTGGACGCGCTTAAAAAAGGCATGGCGTACATCACCGAAAGCCGCCGTGACAACGGCTTTTTCCCCAACTTTTCCATTGCGCAAAACATTGCGATCAGCAACAGCCTGAAACGAGGCGGCTTTAAGGGTGCGATGGGCCTGTTCAATGAGGAGGAAGAACGAAAAATCGCTGAAGCGCAACGGGATCTGCTGGCGTTGAAGTGCCACTCCGTTGAGCAAAATATTGGCGAGCTATCCGGCGGAAACCAACAAAAAGTCCTGATTTCCAAATGGTTATGTTGTGAACCCGAAGTGATTATTTTCGATGAACCGACCCGCGGCATTGACGTCGGCGCGAAGGCTGAAATCTACAAGGTGATGCGTCGGCTGGCTGACGAAGGCAAGGTCATCCTGATGGTTTCATCCGAACTTCCTGAAATTATCGCCGTCTGCGATCGCATCGCCGTGTTCTGCGAGGGGCGTCTGACAAACATCCTGCGCAACCGCGACGACCTGAGCGAAGAGGAGATCATGGCATGGGCATTACCTCAAGAGTGAAAAGCGACATGAGCGAGAAAAAACCGTTTAACTTCGCGCTGTTCTGGGATAAGTACGGCACCTTTTTTATCCTGGCGATCATCGTCGCCATCTTCGGCAGCCTGTCGCCGGAATACTTTCTGACCACCAATAACATCACGCAGATCTTCGTGCAAAGTTCGGTCACCGTATTGATCGGCATGGGGGAGTTTTTCGCCATTCTGGTGGCGGGGATCGACCTGTCGGTCGGCGCTATTCTGGCGCTCTCCGGCATGGTGACCGCCAAACTGATGCTGGCGGGCGTCGATCCGTTTCTCGCCGCGCTGATTGGCGGCGTGCTGGTCGGCGGCGCGCTCGGCGCGATTAACGGCTGTCTGGTGAACTGGACCGGGTTGCATCCGTTTATTATTACGCTCGGCACCAACGCCATTTTCCGCGGCGTCACGCTGGTGATTTCCGATGCCAACTCGGTGTACGGCTTCTCGTTTGATTTTGTGAACTTTTTTGCCGCCAGCGTTATCGGCATCCCGGTGCCGGTTATTTTCTCTTTGTTAGTGGCGGTGATCCTGTGGTTTGTCACCACGCGGATGCGCCTGGGCCGCAATATTTACGCGCTGGGCGGTAACAAAAATTCGGCTTTTTACTCCGGCATTGATGTGAAATTCCACATTCTGGTGGTGTTTATCATCTCCGGTATCTGCGCCGGTCTCGCCGGCGTGGTTTCAACCGCGCGTTTGGGCGCGGCGGAGCCGCTGGCAGGGATGGGCTTTGAAACCTATGCCATCGCCAGCGCCATTATCGGCGGCACCAGTTTCTTCGGCGGCAAGGGCCGCATCTTCTCAGTGGTTATCGGCGGACTGATTATCGGCACCATCAATAACGGGCTGAATATCCTGCAAGTACAGACGTATTACCAATTGGTGGTGATGGGCGGGCTGATTATTGCCGCTGTCGCCCTCGACAGGCTTATCAGTAAGTAAGGAATTCACGATGAAAATATCCCCCTCTTTGATGTGTATGGATCTGCTGAAATTTAAAGAACAGATCGAGTTTATTGATAGCCATGCGGACTATTTTCATATCGATATTATGGATGGTCACTTTGTCCCCAACCTGACGCTTTCGCCATTCTTTGTCAGCCAGGTGAAAAAACTGGCAAGCCTGCCGCTGGATTGCCATCTGATGGTCACTCGTCCGCAGGATTACATAGGTCAACTGGCGCGGGCGGGGGCGGACTTCATCACCTTGCATCCGGAAACGATCAACGGCCAGGCGTTTCGCCTGATCGATGAGATCCGCCGCCACGGCATGAAAGTCGGGCTGATCCTCAATCCGGAAACGCCGGTTGAGGCGATGAAATACTATATTCATAAAGCGGACAAAATTACCGTCATGACCGTCGATCCGGGCTTTGCCGGGCAGCCGTTTATCCCGGAAATGCTGGAAAAAATCACCGAGCTGAAAGCCTGGCGCGAACGCGAAGGGCTTAGCTACGAAATTGAAATCGATGGTTCCTGCAACCAGGCCACCTATCAGAAACTCATCGCGGCCGGGGCGGATGTCTTTATCGTCGGCACCTCCGGTTTGTTCAACCATGCGGACAATATCGATGAAGCCTGGTCTTTAATGGCAGAGCAGATCCTGGCGGCGAAAAAAGAGGTACAGCCTCATGCAAGAACGGCATAACGTCGTGGCGGGCGTGGATATGGGGGCGACGCATATCCGTTTTTGTCTGCAATCGATAAGCGGAGACGTGTTGCACTGTGAGAAACGCCGCACGGCTGAGGTGATTGCCGACGGCGTGGTCGCCGGTATTCATACGTTGTTGCAGCAACAGCTTGACCGATTTGACGCCCGTTGCCACGGGCTGGTGATGGGGTTCCCGGCGCTGGTCGGCAAAGACAAACGCACCATCATTTCCACCCCCAACTTACCGCTGGCGGCGGATTCACTCAGCGCGCTTGCCGATGAACTGGAAAGCGCGCTGGGCTGCGCGGTGGAGTTTTCCCGCGATGTGAATCTGCAACTCTCGTTCGACGTCCGGGAGAACGGTCTCAAAGACCAACTGGTGCTGGCGGCCTATCTTGGCACCGGCATGGGCTTTGCTATCTGGCTGAACGGCGCGCCGTGGATCGGGGCGCACGGCGTTGCAGGCGAACTCGGCCACATTCCGCAGGGCGACATGCGGCTACGCTGCGGCTGCGGCAATGTCGGATGCCTGGAAACGGTCTGCTCCGGTATCGCGCTCAGGCGCTGGTATGAGCAGCAGAGTCGTCATTATGCGCTCGGCGAACTGTTTATTCATGCTCGTCATGAACCCTTTGTGCAAGAACTGTTGCAGCATGCGGCGCGGGCCATCGCCACCAGTATTAATCTGTTCGATCCGGAGGCGGTGATCCTCGGCGGCGGGGTGATGGATATGCCGGCGTTCCCGCGAGACGCGCTGATTGCGCGGATTGACTCGCACCTGCGCCGCCCGCTGCCGCACGCGGCAGTGCGTTTTCTGGCGGCCTCATCGTCCGCCTATAACGGCGCGCAGGGCGCGGCGGCGCTGGCGCTTGCCCGCTTTACGTAGCGTTTTCTTCCGCTGGCGGCCTCGGGATCAGGAGATGCCCGCCTATTCCCCCGTAAATGCCTTCAGCTCTGCAGGACGCCGCCTCGGCAGGCGGCTGTGAATATCACTCCACTCGAACATCAAAGCCGGGGAAGTACTGTTTGGCCAGCTTCTCGACGGTGCCGTCTTCTTTCACCTGTTTGATGGCCTTATCCAGCGCCTCTTTCAGCTCGGCGTCGCCTTTGCGCAGACCGAAACCGATGCCGCTGCCGAGAATGGTGGCGTCGTCGACCGGTTGGCCGATAAAGGCGAAGCCTTTGCCCTCAGGCCGGTCGAGAAAACCGGTTTGACCGGCCGCCGCCATCACCAGCGTACCGTCCAGACGACCGGCCGCCAGATCGTCATAGGCCAGATTCTGATCTTTGTAAGAGGTCACCGTGACGCCCTGTTTCGCCCAGTGCGTTTGCGCATAGATTTCCTGAATGGAGCCCTGAAGCACGCCGATGGTTTTGCCTTTCAGCGCCGCTGCCGTCGGCGCCAGTCCGGCCTCCGGTTTGCCCAGCAACTGGGTGGGGATGCGGTAAATCGGGGTGGTGAAATCAATGGCTTCTTTGCGCTTTTCGGTGATGTTCATCGCCGAGTTGATGGCGTCGAATTTTTTCGCTTTCAGCGCCGGAATCAGCGAGTCAAATGAGGTTTCGACCCAGGAGCATTTGAAGTTGCCGGCTTTACAGATGGCATGGCCCAGATCGATATCGAATCCTTCCAACTGGCCTTGCGCATTTTTACTTTCAAACGGCGGGTATTCGGCTTCCACGCCGAAACGCAGTTCGGTCTGCGCCATGGCAAAGGAGGAAGAGAGTAAACCGAGCGATACCATCAGCATGTTTAATTTTTTCATATCGGGAACGATCTCCGCTAATTCGATGAGTTGTGATTAAAAATAGTGTCCCACAGCGTAAACACACCGCGTTAACGCCTGTTGCCCGCCACCCGGCACAGCGCTTTCGCCCCTGCCAGCAATGTCGCATCATCCTTGGAAAAAGAAAGACGAATCAGTTTGTTGTCGGTGCCGTCGGTATAAAACGCCGACAGCGGAATGGTCGCGACGCCCTGTTCCACGATCAACCGTTTCACCATTTCGCTGTCGCTTTCGTCGCTGAAATGGCGGTAATCGGCCAGAATAAAGAAAGAGCCGGCGGAAGGCAGCAGTTTAAACGGGCCGTCGCGCAGTGCATCAACCAGCAGATCGCGCTTGTGCTGATAGAAGGCGCCGAGCGACAGGTAGGTCGCCGGGTCGGCCATATATTCCGCAAAGGCGTACTGCATCGGCGTGTCGGCGGAGAACATCATAAACTGATGCACCTTAAGGATTTCATTCATCAGCGCGGCGGGGGCCAGACAGTAACCGACGCGCCAGCCGGTCACATGAAAGGTTTTGCCGAACGATGAGACAATCACGCTGCGCGCCGCCAGCGTTTGCCGTGTCGCCATGCTGTGGTGGCGCTGATTGTCAAACACCACGTGCTCATACACTTCATCGGACAGGATCACGATGTCGGTGTTGCGCGTCAGGCGGTCCAGTTGCGCCAGATCGTCGGCGCTCAGCACCTGTCCGCTCGGGTTGTGCGGCGTGTTGATGATGATCATCCGGGTACGGGCGTTGATGGCGGCCTGTACCTCATCCCAGTCGATGCTGAAGGCCGGAACGGACAGCTTTAGCGCCACCGGTTTGGCGCCCTGTAGCCGGACAATCGGCGCATAGCTGTCAAATGCGGGTTCGAAATAGATGACTTCATCACCCGGATGCACCAGCGCGGAAATGGCGGCATAGAGCGCTTCGCTGGCGCTGGCGGTGATGGTGACCTCCTGGCCGGCGTCGTAGCGCTGGCCGTACAGGCGGTTGACCTTCTCCGCGACCACCTCTTTGAGCGACACCAGCCCGGTCATCGCGGCGTACTGGTTATGGCCCTGTTCCATGGCGCGGGTCACCCCGGCGATAAGTTCGGGCGCGCAGGGAAAGCTGGGCGCGCCCTGCGACAGGTTGATGGCGTTGTGCTGGTTGGCGAGCTGACTGATAACGGTGAAAATGGTGGTACCCACATCCGGTAATTTTGAGCTGAATTGAACCGGGGTTTGAATCGGCATATCTATCTCCGTTTTCGCCATAATAAGTGAATAATTATTCATTTATTAGACGTTGCGGCCGCTGGCGGCACAATCGAATTGTTGTCATAATAGCCATGAGTAAAATTCATGGCTGAGGGCGTTATTTCCCGCTATTGTGGCATAAACCTCAGCGGAAATGGCGGGGTAGCCGCTGATTGCCAGCAATCCGCATCCGCGTTTTTCCTGGCGGCCGATAACATATTTATGTAGTCGATTTTCTTATGGCTCGTTGCTTGAGGGCAGGTTCCGATAATGAATAAACGTATTCCCCCTTTGAATGCCCTGCACGCCTTTGTGGTGACGGCCCGCCACCTCAATTTTACCCGCGCCGCGGAGGAGCTGTTCGTTACTCAGGGCGCGGTCAGCCGCCAGATCGCCTCGCTGGAAGCCTGGCTGGGCGTGATGCTGTTTCAACGCCACGCGCGCGGTCTGCGGCTGACGCCGGAGGGCAGTCGGCTGCTGCCGGAAATTAGCGAGATATTCGAGCAACTTTTCAATGTGACGGGCAAAGTGCGCGAGCGCGGCGCCATTCGGATGAAAGCGCCCACCTGCGCCATGCGCTGGCTGCTGCCGCATCTGATGAGAATGGAGCAGGCGCGGCCGGATATTCACGTATCGCTCACCACCACCACTGAACATGACGTCGATTTTCGCGCGGAAGACTATGATGCGGCGGTGGTGTTCGCGCCGGACGGCGCGGCGCGGGGGCATGGCGTCAAGCTGTTTGACGAGGTGCTGTCGCCGGTGGCGGCGCCGCATCTGCTGCCGGCCGGACATGACAGGCTGACGGCGCAGCAACTGACGACGTTCACGCTGTTGCATCCCACGCAGGACCGGCGTGACTGGAAACTGTGGCTGAAAGCCCAGGGTATGGATGAGCGGGTTATGCGCCGCAATCAGCAGTTCGATACCATGGATCTGGCCATCAGCGCCGCGATCCAGGGCTTTGGGGTGGCGATGGCGGATATCACGCTGGTGGTGGAAGATATCCGGCGACAGCGGCTGGTCAGGCCTTGCGATGACAAGGTAAACACCGGCGCCGCTTATTATCTGGTGCATCGCCCTGATGTGCAGGCGCAATGGCTGACCGATTTTCTCGCCTGTTTTACGCACTGTATTGAAACAAATTGTTGAATCTTTATCGCCGGTCGGTGTTGCGCGGCAGGGGCTTTGTACTGTGAGTTTTCAACGTAAAACGGAGGATAAAATGGTGAATGCAGAGCATGTCGGCAATGTTTTTCGGCGGTTACATGAAGGCGATGGCGCATTCATTATCCCCAATCCGTGGGATGTCGGTACCGCCAGAATTCTGGCGGCGGTGGGGTTTCAGGCGTTGGCGACAACCAGCGCGGGAATGGCTTTCTCTCTGGGGGTAAAAGAAGGAGAGGTGAGTCGTGAGCAAGTCATCCAACATTGTCGTTCGCTGGTCGAGGCAACGACGCTGCCGGTTTCAGCCGATCTGGAAAAAGGGTTTGGCGACAGTCCCGAAAGCGCGGCGGAAACGATCCAGGTTGCCGCCGGCATCGGCCTTGCCGGATGTTCGCTGGAAGATCATACGGGAGAGGCGCAACACCCCATCTATGACTTCCAGCTTGCGGTGGAACGCATTGATGCCGCGGCGGAAGCCTGTAGAAAATTGCCCCACGATTTTATACTGACGGCGCGCTGTGAAAATTATCTCTGGGGCAAGCCTGACCTGGACGATACCATCCGTCGGTTGCAGGCTTTTGAAAGCGCGGGGGCGGATGTGCTTTATGCCCCCGGATTACGCGATTTGGATACCATCCGCACCGTCTGTCAGTCACTGACGAAACCGGTTAACGTGATTGCCGGTATTCAGGGAACAACCTTCAGCGTCGATCAGTTAGCGCATGCGGGCGTCAAGCGTATCAGCGTCGGATCGGCGTTATCCCGACTGGCTCTGGGCGCGTTTATCCGGGCGGCGGAGGAAATGAACAAATCGGGTTCTTTCTTATCGCTGGATGATGCAATGGGCTTTGCCGATGTTGAACGTTATTTCACCTCCGCCAGCCGTTAATCCGTTCGCGCTATGGGATTTGGGGTGGGTTAATCGGTATCGTTGATGCCCCAGTTAAAGAACTTGTCATTCCCGATCACCGCGCGTCGATCCTGACCTGTTCCACCAGAAAGTCCAGCAAGGCGCGCACCCGTAGCGGCAGGTAGCCGCCCTGACCGACGAATACCGCATGCATCTCTTCGTTATCGCCCGGATTGAGATCTTCGAGCACCGGCCGTAAGCGGCCGGCGGCAATATCGTCGCGCACCTGGAAGGCCGCCAGACGGGCCAGCCCGACGCCGGCGAGCGCCAGGCGGCGCAGCGCTTCGCCGTCGCTGGCCTGCACGTTGCCGGTGACCGGCACCTCGATATCTTCGCCGGCGTAGCGCAGCGGCCAGCCGCGCTGGACGCGCGCATAGTTGGCGCCCAGTCGGTTATGCCGCGTCAGTTCATCCGGCGTGGATGGGGTGCCGTGGCGTTGCAGATAGTCGGGCGCGGCGACGATGGTCATGCGCGTCTGGCCGAGTTTGCGCGCCAGCAGATTAGAGCTTTTGAGCGGACCGGCGCGCACCGCCACATCGGTGCGCTGCTCCAGAATATCGATGACCTCATCGGTCGCGACGATATCCAGCGTCACGTCGGGATAACTCGCCAGAAATTCCGGCACCAGCGGCAACAGGAAATGGTGAGCAAAGGGGACGTTGGCATTCACCCTCAGCCGACCGCGCGGCGTCGCATGGGCGCTGGCGCAACGTTCCGCCTCATTCAGATCGGCCAGAATGCGCACGCCGCGCTCATAAAAGACGCAGCCCTCCGGCGTCAGTTGCAGCTGGCGCGTGGAGCGGTTCAGCAGTCGGGTGCCCAGCCGCCGCTCAAGGCGTGCGACCAGTTTGCTCACGGCGGAGGGCGTCATGCCGCAGGCGCGGGCGGCGGCGGAAAAGCCGCCCAGCTCAATGGCCTGTACAAACACCTCCAGCTCTCCGGATCGATTGACATCTAAACGCGCCATAACGGCCTCCTTAATGACTTCAGTTCACAAATGTTTTTCCTGACGCCAGTCTAGTTCATTTATGTCGTTGAGTTCATCATTTGACAATATTTTGCTACTGAATTCACTGATATGAAAAATCTCACTCAAATCTCCGGCCCTCTACTGCTAAGCGTCGCGCTCGCCGCCGCTCAACTCCCCGCCGCCGCGCGCGCCGCCGACGAGCCGTCCTGGGTCGCGTCGTGGAGCGCCAGCCCTCAGCCGGTCTGGGGGGCGGATTTTCTGTTTCCTCTCAATACGCCGGGCGAACTGCATCAGCAAACCGTGCGTCAGATCGCGCGCGTCAGCCTGGGCGGGGAGCGGCTGCGTATCCAACTGTCCAATGCCTATGGCCGTCAGCCGGTGACGCTGGGCAAAGCGACGCTCGCGCTGCCGGCGAAGGATGACGCGCTGGTTGCCGGCAGTCTGCGTACCCTGACGTTCGGCGGACGGGAAACGGCGACGATCCTCCCCGGCGCGTCGCTTATCAGCGATCCGGTTGCTCTGTCCGTACCGGCGCTGGGGCAGGTGGCGCTGAGCCTCTATCTGCCTGAGAAGACCCCGGTCACTACGTTTCACTGGGACGGTCGGCAGAGCGGCTGGATTGTAGCCGGCGATCGCGCGTCGGATCGGCGATGGTCTGACGGGCAGGACGCGTTGCAGAGCACCACCACGCGGCTGCTGTGGTCGGGCGTTGAAGTTGAGACGCCCGCGCCGGCGCGGGCGGTGGCGGTCATCGGCGATTCCATTACCGACGGCGCCGCCGCGTCGCTGGATAAAGACCGCCGCTGGCCGGACTTGCTGGCCGCCCGGCTGGCGCCGCATGGGGCGGCGGTGATCAACGCCGGCATCTCCGGCGGCCGTTTGCTCTCAGACGGCATGGGCGTCAATGCGCTGGCGCGGCTGGATCGTGACGTGCTGAACCAGCCGGGCGTACAGAGCGTTATCGTGATGCTGGGCATCAATGATATCGCCTGGCCGGGAACGGCGTTTGCGCCGACCAGCCCGCGGCCGACGCTGGCGGCGCTGACGGCCGGCTATCGTCAATTGATCGCCCAGGCGCACCGCCGCGGCGTGCGCGTTATCGGCGCCACGCTGACGCCGTTCGCCGGCGCGCTGCCCGACACGCCGTTGGACAACTACTATCACCCGGAAAAGGACGCTTTGCGCCGTCAGGTCAATGACTGGATACGCGGCAGCGGCGCGTTCGACGCGGTGATCGATTTCGACGCCGTACTGCGCGATGCGGCGCATCCCGACCGTCTTGATGGCGACGTCGATTCCGGCGATCGGCTGCATCCCGGCGATGCGGGCAACCGCATGATGGCGGACGCCGTCGATCTCAATGCGCTGTTTGCCGATCCCACGATTTTGGCCGGGAACCATTCGGCCGCGACACAGGAGCAATAAATGATGCTTTTCACCCCCTATCAACTGGGCGACCTGATATTGCCCAACCGTATCGTCATGCCGCCGATGACCCGTTCGCGCGCCGGCGACGGCAACGTGCCGACTGCGCTGATGGCGGAATATTACGCGCAGCGCGCCTCGGCCGGCCTGATTGTCAGCGAAGGTACGCAAATCAGCCGGCAGGGGCAGGGATACGCCTGGACGCCCGGCATACACACGCCGGAACAGATCGCCGGCTGGCGCGGCGTAACCGCGGCGACGCATGCCGCCGGCGGGCGTATTTTCGCCCAGCTGTGGCACGTCGGCCGGGTGTCGCATACGTCGTTGCAGCCCGGCGGCGCGGCGCCGGTTTCCTCCTCGCCGCTGGTGGCCGAAGGGGTGACGGTGTTTATCGACCCCGCTGGCAAAGGCGCGCTTTCCGGCGCCGGCGAAAAGGTGCAGCATTCGGCGCCGCGGGCGCTCACGCGCGCGGAGATCGCCGATGTGGCGCGCAGCTACGCCGACGCCGCGCGCAACGCGCTGGCGGCGGGCTTCGACGGCGTCGAACTGCACGCCGCCAACGGCTATCTGATCAATCAGTTTATCGATTCGCAGGCCAATGCGCGCACCGACGAGTACGGCGGCAGCCTGCCCAATCGCCTGCGTTTCCTGCGCGAGGTGGTGGAGGCGGTGGCCGACGTTACCGGCGCGCAGCGTCTTGGGGTGCGGCTTGCGCCGCTGACCACCTTGCAGGGCGCCGTGGATGACACCCCGCAGGCGACCTACCTCGGCGCGGCCCGGCTGCTGGACGATCTGGGCGTGGCCTACATTCATATCGCCGAGGCGGACTGGGAGGATGCGCCGACTATGCCGGCGGCGTTTAAAGAGGCGCTGCGCCTGATCTACCGCGGTACGCTGATCTACGCCGGCAAGTACGATCTGGCGCGCGCCGAGCAGGCGCTGGGCAACGGCTGGGCCGATCTGATCGGCTTTGGGCGGCCGTTTATCGCCAATCCGGATCTGCCGACGCGTTTGCGGCTGGGATTGCCGCTGAGTCCACCCGACGCCAGCCGCTTTTTCGGCGGCGGAGCTGAGGGTTATACCGACTATCCCCGCGCGCGTTCGGCGGGGCAACAACTGACGACGGAGGGCGACAAGGTATGAGTAGGCAAGGTACCCATGCCGGCGTCTGGGCGCTGGCCGTGACCGCTTTCGCCATCGGCGTGGCGGAGTTTATCGTGGTCGGCGTGCTGCCGGCCATCGCTACGGATCTTAACGTGTCGCTGGCGCGCGCCGGCGGACTGGTCGGCTTATATGCGCTGGCGCTGGCGATTGGCACGCCGCTGGTGGTGTTGGGGCTGGCGCGTTGGCCGCGCAGGCCGGTGCTGCTGACGCTGGTGGGCGTATTCCTCGTCGGCAATCTGCTGGCGGCGTTGTCCTCCAGTTATGCCATGCTGCTGACCGGACGCATCGTCACCGCGGTGGCGCACGGCAGTTTCTTCGCTATCGGCGCGACGGTGGCCGCGCGGCTGGCGCCGCAAGGGCAGGCCAGCCGCGCCATTGCGCTGATGTTCGCCGGGCTGACGCTGGCGATGGTCATCGGCGTGCCGCTGGGAAGTTATATCGGCAATGGTTTTGGCTGGCGGTTGCCGTTCTTTGCCGTGGCGTTGCTGGCCGCAGTCGCCTGGGCGGCTACCGCGCGCTGGGTGCCGGCGCTAGCTGCGCCGTCGGCGGGTCGGGCGACGACGCAGTTGGCCGCGCTGGGCCAGCCCGCCATCCTGGCGATGATGTGCGTCACCGTTCTGGGCTTCGGCGCCAGCTTCGCGGCTTTCACCTTCGTGACGCCGATTCTGACCGACATTTCGGGTTTTTCCGTCCACGGCGCCAGTTTGCTGTTGATGGTGTTCGGCGCGGCGACGCTGGTCGGCAATCTGGCCGGCGGTCGGCTGGCGACAAAACTGGGCTGGGCGGCCGCCTTGCGGCGTCTGCTGGTGGGGTTGCTGCTGGCGCTCGCGGCGCTGGCGCTATTGATGCCTTATAAGCTGGCGATGGTGCCGCTGCTGTTTATCTGGGGCGCGCTGGCCTTCGGCATGTCGCCGGGCTTTCAGGCGGGTATGCTGGAGACCGCAGAGCGCTGGACGCCGCGCGCGGTGGACTTCGCCTCGGCGCTGAATATCTCGGCTTTCAATCTGGGGATTACCCTGGGCGAGACGGCGGGCGGCGCGCTGGTGGCGCAGGATCGTCTGATGCTGACGCCCTGGGTGGGCGTGCTGCTGGCGTTGCTGGCGCAGTTGCCGTTGCTGTGGCTGGCGCAGCGGCATCGCCGTTTTTCCCCTCAATAGGTTTTAAACCATACCGCGGCTTGACGCTGGCGACAGCTTCAAGCCGCAATTCCTTTGCACTTCTTGTGATAGATTGAAAAAAAACCGTATAAAGTGACGGTATCGGATAAGGCCGCCGCGGCTTATCCGGTGACGGATGGCGCTCGCCAATCCCTCCTTTTCATTCTTTCATCGGGGTAACTGAATAGATGAGCTATCTCAAGGTGTTGACGATTGGTTTTGTCTGTGTGCTGCTGCTGTCATTTTGGCAGAGTTATGCTAAAGCAACGCAGCGCGGGGAGACCTTCACCGGCCAGAGTTGGTGGGGAACCAAGCGTGATTCCGCGGGGATAGCGCCGGATCCGGTGAAATTCCGGCAAACGGCGGTAGTGCAAATCTATGCGGCGCCCACGTATGGCTGGCGCGGACTGGTGGCGGTGCATCCCTGGATCATCTTCAAGAAAGCCGGTGAAACGCAATACAGCCGCTATGAGGTCACCCGGTGGGGCGATGAGAATGTTGTTCGTCGTAACCGCTCGATCCCCGACGGCTATTGGTATGGCGCGCGCCCGTCGCTGTTGGCGGATCATCGGGGAGCGGCGGCCGAAGCCATGATCCCGCGGATTGAAGCCGCGATCAAAAGTTACCCCTATCCGCATACCTACCGCGCCTGGCCCGGCCCGAACAGCAATACCTTTATTGCGCATATCGGCAGGGAAGTGCCGGCGCTGAAGCTGGATATGCCGGCCAACGCCGTCGGCAAGGATTACCGCGCGTTAACGCGTCCGATCGGCTTGCCCCCTTCCGGCAAGGGCGTGCAGGTATCGTTGCTGGGCGTGCTGGGGGTGACGCTGGGCGTGGAGGAAGGTATCGAGGTCAATGTGTTGGGGCTGAATGTGGGCGTGGATATCAATTCACCGGCGCTGCGTTTGCCTTTTATCGGCCGACTGGGGCGCGACAGTGTGAAACAGGATGAGGGCTGACGACGTCGTTTCTTCGCATTTTGACGTAAGTATCGGTTGTCCTGTCGATGTGGAAGCCGTTCATGAGAACGGCTCCCGATGCCGATTTATCCGGGCTTAATTAAAACGAACTCCAGTTATCGTCACTGCGGCTTTCCTGCGCTTTTTTCGTTAGCTGGGCGGTTAATTGCGGGCGTTTTAGCGCCGTGCGCGCCGGGTCGCTCTGCACGCTATTGCCGTTAAGGATGAATGTCGCCACCAGACTACTCAGCGTCGTGGCTTGATCTTGCAGGGACTGAGAGGCGGCGGAGGCTTCTTCCACCAGCGCGGCGTTCTGCTGCGTCACTTCATCCATCTGACCGATGGCTTGGTTCATCTGTCCGATACCCTGACTTTGCTCCGTCGCGGCGGCGGCGATTTCACTGATAATATCGGTCACCTGGCGTATCGCCGTTTGTACGTTGTCCATCCGCTGTCCCGCATCGTTGGCTTGAATGGCGCCGTTACCCACCAACTGCACAGAGGACTGGATCAGTTCCTTGATTTCCTTGGCGGCGGTAGAGGAGCGTTGCGCCAGACTGCGCACTTCGCTGGCGACCACGGCGAAACCGCGTCCGGCTTCCCCGGCACGCGCCGCTTCCACCGCCGCGTTGAGCGCCAGGATGTTGGTCTGGAAGGCGATACCTTCGATGACGCCGGTAATGTCGGCGATTTTCGCCGAACCGTTTTTGATGTCTTCCATGGTTTTGACCATGGCGCTGACGGCCACGCCGCTTTGTTCCGCCAGACTGTTGGCTTCGCCGGAAAGCGTGCTGGCCTGCATGGCATTATCGGCGTTCTGTTTCACGGTATCATTGAGTGAGGCCATGCCGGATGTGGTCTGTTCCAGAGAGGCGGCCTGTTCTTCGGTGCGCGACGACAGATCCTCGTTTCCGGCGGTGATTTGCGTGGACGCGGAACTGACCGATTGCGCGGATGCCGCTACGGCGGAGAGCGCATCGCTGACCTTGTCCAGCAGGGTATTAAACGCAAGAGCGGTTTTCCCGATTTCATCCCGCTGGCTGTCGTCCGCTCTGTAGGTCAGATTGAGCGATTCGCTGGCGCCGGCCATCACGCGCTGCATGCCGTTCAGTCTGTTGCGCACGTTGATGATGATTTTGGCGGCGAAAAGGCCGACCGCGATAATCACGATGGCGGAGAACAGCAACATTCCCCAGAAGGTGCGATCGTAAGCGGCCTGATTCTGCTCCCTCAGTCCCTCTCCAAGCTCAATATTGTGGGTGGTCTGTTTTTCCAGCCCTGTAATCAGCGTGCGGATGGTTCCGCCCACGCCGGATTCGTTGAATATCAGCGGCAGCGTGACCGCATCGTCGCCGTTGCGCGACGCGGCGATGAATGCCGGAAAAGCCGCCTTGATAGCCGCGATATCTTTGGCGTCCTGTTCCGTCATGGCCTTGTCCAGATCGCTGGAGATGTCGTTATGGGCGTAGTAGACGTTGAGCTCTTCCAACTGTTTGATTAGCGCCTCAATGTTTTGCTCCGTTTCCGGCTGCTTGTCGGGAGCGCCCTGATGGCGGTACATCTCTACCCGCAACTGATTGGCCGCATTAAGGGTTTTGGCGAGATCCCGGATACTGGTGATGGTGTTGGCCTGCACATATTCAAAGCGCTGCTGAAAACCGTTGATCGCGTAGATCGAAGCAGCCGCCAGCGCGCAAAGCGAGAGCGCCAGCAGGGTGATAACAATGGTTAACCTTTGGGTGATGGACATAGTCGAGCCTTATATGACGATTTGCTGCATGTGGATTTGAGTGACTGCGTCCTTTCCTGATTGGTCGATGTTGACCTGTAAGGTATCCATACGGCTATTGGTTATCGTCAATAAGTCCTAAATCTTCACTTTTACTTTGCAAAACAGGGTCAAGCGACTTTTTGCATCTGAGCGAGCAGCCAGCTTCGCAGATGGGCGATATCGTCCCGTCCGGCATAGTCAGGCAGGGTCACCAGATAGTAATTCGCGCCGGGCAGCGCATGTTCAAACGGCGCGCTAAGCACGCCTTGCCGGATAAAATCATGCGCCAGCAGGCTGCTGACGATGGCGATCCCCTGGCCGGCGACCACCGCCTGAATGGCATGGGTTTCGTCGGTGAAGTGTAAGCCGGCGTCAATATTCAGGTCGGCGGGGCCAAAGCGACGGCGCCAGTTCTCCCAGCTTGGCGAAAGCGCGGGTATATGGCGATTATCGACGTGAAACAGCGTGGCCGAGGATAAATCCCGCAGTTGTTTGATGGCTAACCGCGGACTGGCGACCAGCACAAAGCGATCCTGATAAAGCAGCGTCGAGGTTAACGTTTCCTCTCGCTCCTCGCGATAGCGGATCGCCGCGTCCACCGTTTTTCTCGTCAGGTCGACGCGTTCCACGCTGGTATGCAAACGTAAATCGATAGCCGGCAACGCCGCTTTCAGGTCGGTCAGGCGCGGCACCAGCCAATGGGTTAGAAAGTTCGAGGTGGTGGTGATGGTTAGCACCGGCGGCGCATTTACGGCATGAATTTTTTCCACGGTGTCCTGTAGCGCGCTAAAAACGCGCTGCGTGGTGGCAAAGAGCATCTCTCCGGCAGGGGTTAACGTGACGCCTTTGGCGCTGCGCTCGCACACTTTTGTCGCCAGTTGTTCTTCCAACAGGCGTATTTGATGGCTGATCGCGGTAGCGGTGACGCCAATCTCGTCGGCGGCCAGTTTGAAGCTGCGATGAACGGCGACGGCATTGAAGGCCCGCAGCGCGCCTAATGGCGGTAAACGTTTTTTTCTCATGATGAATTTATCTCATCTATGGATGAAATCAATGACTTTGAGTCGGCATTCTCAATGGAAGTAAGCTGATTAAACGCTGCTTTTATGATGAATTCAATTCATTCTTGAGATGGGGTTTTTACCGGGGGAAGAGGATTATGGCTAGTTGTATTTCTGCGGATGACAAGCTGAGGTCGCGTTTATCGCCTGCGCTGATCCTGTTGTCGCTGGCGCAATTTGTTATCGCGCTGGACTATTCGATTATCTATGTCGCATTGCCCGATATCGCCGGCAGCCTGCAATTGCCCGATGCGCATGCGCAATGGATCGTTTCCGCCTATGGCGTGATATTCGCCGGTTTTTTACTGGCGGGCGGCCGGCTTTGTGATGCGGCCGGCGCCAAAAACATGTTTGTTTTCGCGATGGCGCTGTTCAGTCTGGCTTCGCTGCTGGGCGGGATAACCACATCCGCCGCCGCGCTGATCGTCGCGCGGGGGATTCAGGGCTTAGGCGCGGCGCTGTTGCAACCCGCTATTATCGCATTGATTTCTCATTATTTCCGTCCGGGGCAAGAGCGGGCGAACGCGTTAACCGTCTGGAGCGCCGTCGGCGCTGCGGGGCTGGTGGCCGGCGTCGTGCTGGGCGGACTGTTTACCCAGCTTAGCTGGCGGCTGGTGTTTTTGGTCAATGTGCCGATCGGGTTAATCTGTATCTGGTCCGCACGCCGCTATTTTTTTGCTATCGTGCGCCCGGCGCAGCGCCAAAAACTGCCGCTGCTGTCATCATTATTGGGAACCCTGAGCGTGCTGAGTATCGTGCTGGCGATGACCTCATTAGCCGATCACGGCCTTGACCATATCAACACTCACCGCGGGTTAGGGGCGAGCGCGATCTTGTTATCGCTGTTTTTGCTCGGCGAGCGCTACGGCAGGCGACCGCTGGTGGGCCGCGGCATTCGGCGGTTGGTTTCTTTGCAGCGCGGGAGCATCGCCAGCGCGTTATATATGGCCAGCGTGGGTACCGAGCTGTTTCTGCTCACCCTGCTGATGCAGGCGCACTATAGCTACAGCGCGTTGCAGACCGGGCTGGTTTTCATCCCGCTGACGCTGATGATTATCGTCGGCAACGCCATTGCCGGTAAGCTGTTTACGCGTATCCCGGCGCCCAGGGTGTTGCGCTGGGGATTTCTGCTTGGCGCCGCAGGATTATTGGCGATCGTTTTTTCTCTGGAAGAACATATCGACTGGTTTTTGTTTATCCCCGGCTTGTTACTCAGCGGCGTCGGGCATGGCATGATCTATACCGCCAAATTCGTCGTCGGCATGCATGAGGTGCCGGATGAGCAGCAGGGGATAGCCAGCGGGCTGATGGTTACGGCGCAATATGCCAGCGGGGCGATCGCCCTCGCCCTGATGGTGATCATCCTCAACGCCTATGCCGGCATGACCGGCTTCCAATACGGTTTTGCCGCGTTGATCGGTTTTGCCTTGTTGGGCGCGCTGTTGACGGAAGAGATAAGTAAAACCGTGTAGGTTATCGCGTAAGGCGGCGCAGGTTATGCGCCGTCGTCGCGGCGCGCCAGAAACTGGATGACGGCCGATAAAAACTCGCTTCTGCCGGCTTCGTTGCGGTCGAGATGGACGAAGTGCGTGGCCGACGGGATGGTCAGCGCCTGTGCGTCGGGCGCTTCCCGCGCCAGCGCGTCGGCATCTTGCGCGCGGCTCCAGAAATCTCTCTCTGAGCGGATCGCCAGCACCGGCATGGTGAGTCGCGCCGCCTGCCACTGTTTTTTACCTATCGCCAGTTCGAAACTGTCGGCCATCGCCCCGGAAGGCGCTCTGAAACCCGGCGGATCGCGCTGGTAAGCGGTATCGTCCGAAGCCAGCGCCGCATCGGCATAAGCCTGCGCGACCCGCTCATCCCGCCAACGGGTCTTGTCTTCCGACGGAATGCTGTTGTCCCAGGCGGGGAACAGACTGGCGCGACTGTTGACCCGATAACCGCCGAAGCGGGATGCGTGAAAGGTGCCCGGTTTGTCGGGGGTATCGAGAGGCGATCCCAGACCGAGCGTGTCGTGGTGACGGCTGCCGCCGTAAAGGGTGTTGTAGAGCACCAGACGATCAACGTGCTGCGGATATTGCGCGGCATAAGCGCCGGCCCAGTGTCCGCCCGTCGCCCAACCCAGGATGCTGACCTTGTCGCTTTGGCTCCATTGCATGACGGCGCCGATCGCCGCGCCGATGTCGTCGACGGCATCGGCGGTGCGCATGAGCGGCGCGCTAAGTTCCGGCGGCCGGCTCATGGCTGCCGGTCGACTGGAAAAACCATAGCCCCGAAGATCCATGATGTAAACGCGATAACCCGCCGCCGCCAGGTCGCCGGCCAGCGATCCGCCCGCTACCGGCAGGTCGAAGGAGGCGACGCCGGGTACGCGCGCGCCGTGCAGCAACAGCACCGGCGAGGCGCCATCGGCGGGTAATGACGCCGGTCTGACTTCCCTGATAAACAGCGATATTCCCGCTTGCAAGGGAAGGTATCGATCCTTTCTGACGAGCGTGATTTCCGTCTCGTCGTCCGCCCGCGACGCCTGTTTTTGCTCCGTCTCCCCGGCGGACGCCAGCGGCGCGGCGGTCAGCAGTAAGCTCGCCAGCATTTTTTTGCGCCAGCCGCCGCTGGCGCATGAATCGCCTGAATCTCTCATCATCGTGGTTCCCGCGTGAAATAATATTTATCATCGGCGCGCAATAATGATATGTCTAATACTGTCTATATTGTCATTTAATACATTCAGGATATCGATTTATGTTAAGTCTGCGTCAGTTGCAGCAGTTTCTGGCCGTCGCGGAAACCATGAACTATCACCGGGCGGCCGAGCGACTGAATATGGCTCAGCCGCCGCTAACGGCCGCTATCCGCAATATGGAGGATGCGCTGGGCGTCCGTCTGTTTGAGCGCACCCACCGTATTACCGGCTTAACCGCCGCCGGGGAAGTGCTTCAGGAGGAGGCGCGTCGCACTCTGGCGCAGATGGCTCGCGCTGAAACGCTGACGCGACGCGCGGGGCAGGGGCTGACCGGATCGCTGCGCATCGGCTTTGTCGCCAGCGCGGTACGCCATCGTCTGCCCGCTATGGTCGCCGGTTTCAGCGAGCAGCACCCGGAGGTCGCGCTGGATTTGCACGAAGCGACCACCGCGCGGCAGATTAAAGACTTGCTGGAAGACCGTCTCGATATCGCTATCGTCGCCTTGCCCGTGCCGGGGTATGCGGCCTCATCTCTGGCTTTGCGGCCGCTGCTCTCCAGCCGACTGGTCGCGGCCGTGCCGCAGGATCATGCGCTGGCCGGCGCCACCTCGCTGACCATTGGCGCATTGGCGGGTGAAGCCTGGGTTATGTTTCCCCAAAGTGAAGGGCCGGGACTCTATCAAACTATTCATGCGGCCTGTGAACGGGCCGGATTTATCCCGCGGGTCGCGCAGCGGGCGGTGCAAATGGAAACCATCTTGGGATTGGTGGCGGCGGGGTTGGGCATTGCCCTGGTGCCTGAGTTCATGCAGGCCAGCGGCTGGGAGAATGTCGCCTTTCGTCCGCTGGAAGAGCCGGACGCGTCGTTAACGTATGAGGTCGCCTTTGCATGGCGCAAACAAGATAATACGCCGCTACTGACCGCATTCGTCGCTTATGGATAGTCCCGCCATCTTTTACGTTGCGGACGGTCGGCTTTGCGAAGCGAAGTCGATACAGGCGGCGTGCTTATGGGGGAGCGGAGCCTATTGGGCTGATGCCAATAGCCCCTTGTTTTACATTGAGATCATGTTATGCATAAGGTGTACCGTATTAATGGCATGGTTGATTTTTATGTCGACGGAAATCAACTTAAATCGCTGATTAGCGATGAAACGGAAATGCTGAATAAACCAGTCAGTCGTTGCCTGTTGCTGCTGATTGAGAACCGATATGAAATTATCGAACAGGCGACTTTTTTCTCTGAGGTTTGGCATAAATTTGGCGTTTCCGTTACGCCAAATACATTTTATCAGAATATATCGCTGCTAAGGAGAAGCCTCAGCGCAATTGGTTTGGGCGATGACGTGGTAAAAACCGTATCGCGTAAAGGATTGATGCTTTCTCAGCGCGTTGAAATAGAATTTATAGCCGATGAAAGTCATCATCCGACTGAATATTTACCGGCATCCGATGCCGAGGTTAATTCCACCGCCGAACCTGACGCCAGGGTTGCGTCGAAACGGATAACTCGCGCCGGGCCAGGGATGGCGGCGGCGGAAAATATTGAGCGCAAAGGTGAGAAAAAACGCTATGCAAAATCTTTCTGGCTTATTGCGGTATTGGTCTGTCTGACGGCGGCATCGTATCCTCTTTATCACGCGAATAATCGCGTCAGTGGTTATTTTGATCATTATACAGACGCCGGCGAATATAAAGGTTGCCGTCTTTTTTCCAATGCATTGGCGCCAAAAGAAAAGGTAATGAATATTGTTAATCACGATGAGGTTTCTTGTGCGGAAAATAAGTATGTCTATATTACCACCTATGATTTTTCGACGGTGAATTCTGTTGTTCAATGCCGGTCGCCGCTGAATGATAACCACCAGGATAATCATTGCGTATCGCATCTGTTTGTTGCAGGAGGAATAAAAAATGAGACGGCTGAATAAACAGATGGTTATTCTCTTAGCGGGGGGGATGATGCTTTTCATCGCGTTGATTTATATTAATCGCCCAAAGCCGACGAAATTATCGTGCGACGCCTCTTTTATTCTGCATAAGGACGGTCATGTTCTTAAATTATTAATGAGCTATATTTTTTATGATAATAACGGCATCGCCATGCTAAATGGCGCGGAAGTCACGCCGGAAGGCGTAACGCATACGGTGAATAGAAGGACGGTATTCACCTATGCGAAAGTGAACAATAGCTATTCTCTCACCTCAACGAATTCCTACTCGATGCCTAATCAGGCGGAAAATACGGTTTTTAGCGAACTGATGCCGGCGTTCTATTTTAAAAAGGACATTAATTTTAATATTGTTATTTATCCGCAGGGAGACGAAGGGTGGGTGTTTGCCGCCGAGCCGGTGCCTTCATTCCTGTGCGAAAAGCGATGATAGGAAAAACGAGCGCTTGCGCCGCGTAATAATATTCAGTCGTGGTTATGGGCGGCGCGGAAAAAGCGAAGGAGACATCGCGCCAGCAAAAGGTCTCCTATCATTATCATCTTGCATTGGGCCGTTTATCAGCGGGCCAGCACGCTCATCGCGGTAATAATCGGACCGCCGACGGTGCGTTTTAAGGCGCCGATGGCCAACCCTTTCAGCAGCGTTTTGGCGCCCCGGCGAATCGTACTATCGATGTAGTCTTGATCTTCGGCCGCCTTCAGCCAGCCGAGCCGCTCAAATTTCTCCAGCAATTCATCGACGGCAACCCTGCGGCGATCAAAACAGATCGCTACCGATCCGGCATAGACGCGGTGGGTGACCGTTTGTACGCCATCCTGTTGACTCAACTCTCTGACGACCCGCTCCACCTGTTTGGGATTGCGCTGAATAAAGTCGGACCGAACGCGAATACGATTCTGAGTCTGGTGCAGGTAGGGTTTCATGGCGACCTCTGATAGGCAAATAACGATTTACATGCAAATAGCAATGCGAACAATTTACGTTACCACTCCTGACTTGTCCACTTATTGCCGGTAAATTCGCCGGTTTTTGTGACCCGCCATCCCTGGCGGGGCGTCGCTAAAGCGACGTTGAAAACGTCTACCGGAAGTTTTTTACCCTCCAATTAACAAAAGCCTGAACCACTTGATAAACCGCAAAGAATCCCTCTCCCATCGGCTGATAATGACAGCGTTGTATTTTTTTACGTCTGTCCGCCGTTGATGCGGACAGGTTTAATATCGGGCCGGATAATGTCCGCCACGTTCGCAGATGTAGGAAGCAGTATGGAGTCAGAAGAGTTAAGCGGGCTGATGATGTTACGGCGTTTTGTGGCGGTGGAGCATCATATACCGGGACGTATACGTTTGCGTTTCACTAACCGGCTGATTCCCAGTCTTGGTAAGGGAAAGCTGGAAAAACTAGAGGCATTATGCCACCCCGATAGCGTGCTGCGTAGCTATAACCTCAATACGCATACCGGAAGTTTGCTGCTGGAATATGACGCCGGACAAATCAATCCGGCGCTGTTGACGCAGGTTTTCGGCGCGGATGATATCGCGGCCCAGCAAGCGCTGGAACAGTTGATTCAGTCGCTCTCGCCGTCATCCTAATCATTAAGGAATCGAATATGAGCAATGACAATAGCAATCCTGCCAATCAGGGGGGCGCTTATTACCCGCCGTTTGGTTACCCTTACTATCCGCCGACCGCCCCGGCTCCGGAAGCCGCCACGCCGCCGCCACAGCCGGCGATGTACTGGCCGCAGCCCGTGTGGTATCCGCCGCACATGATGCCGGGGTATCCGCCGGCGGGATATCCGCTGCCGCCTCAACCCGGCGTGCCGCCGCAGGCTATGACGCCGCCGCACCATTCCCATCATCATCAACATCATGCGCAGCCGGCTTTTGACTGGAACAATCAGGCTCAGAGCATGGTGGAAAACATGATGGGTGAACAAGCCGGGATACTTAAAAGCATTATCGGCACCATCGGTATGGACGATAAGGAATTCTGGAAAGGGGCGATGATCGGCGCGGCGGCTACGCTGTTGTTGACCAATGAAAGCGTGCGCAACTTGCTGCTGCAAACCGTCGCCAGCACCGGCGATTTACTCAAAACCAGCGGCGCAAAAGTAAAAGACGGCGTGAAAAGCGGCGCGGAAACCCTGAAAGAAACCGCTACCACCAGTTCAACGATTTTTCGCGATACGCTGAAAGCGGGGAAAGAGGGCTTCAATGAGTCGGTAGAGCGTCATCGTCAGCAAGCGCAACCTGCAAACGAGCCGGCAAGCGAGGAACCTCAGAATGAGCAACAACCGTGACAGTCTGAGCCCGGTAAGCCGGGCCGTTATCGCCGGGGCATTGGTCGGCACTACGGCGTCCTGCGTCGAGCAGTGGCGACACTATCAAAATGGCGAGAAAACCCTGCATCAGACGGCGGCGACCGTCGTGTGCAATGCGGCGAAAGGCGGACTCGTGGGGGGCGCCGTGATGGCGGTTGCGGATGCGACCGCCGGTCGGCCGGTGTTGACGTTGCTGACATTACTGAGCGCCGGCGCCGCCGGTATTTATCTGATGGATGCGATCGCTAAAAAGGACGTAGATAATGAAACAGCCTGATTATCCTTATGCGTACTACCCGTATTACACGCCATATCCTCCCGTACAACCGTTGTCGCAGACGCCGTATCCTCCGGCGCAGCCGTTGCCGCAAACGCCATATCGTCAGGCCAACGGCAGAGCGCACCTGATTACCGGCGTGGTTGCCGGGGCCGCAATCGCTTACCTGCTGAGTAATCGTGAAGTTCAACAAGGCATCACGACAACGGCCAGCAAAGCATGGGGTACGGTTCGTGGCGAAGTGGAGGAGTTAAAAGAGCGGTTAGCCGATTTACAGGCTGAACTTGAGTATTATCGTAACCGTGAGCAGGATGCCGAGTGATTGCTAATTTGCCTGACGTCATCACGCTGGTGCATCAGTTACCGGGACGGGTGCGCTTGCGTATTCCGCAGATGCGCCGTTACCCGGAAAGTCTGGTCTGGTTGAAACGGCAGTTGCTGTCTTTCAGCGGCGTGAATGGGGTTCGTTTGCGTCCTGAAGCCTGCTCCGCGGTCATCACCTACGATCGCGAGCAGACCAACGGCAAAACGCTGTTGCGCAAGGCGCTGGCGCTGGACTGGCAGACGAGCGTTGCGGGCGATTATGAGGCTGAATACAGCAATAGCGATAATCTGCTCAATTTTGGCGGCATTGTCCTGACCCAAATGCTGCCGCGCCGCTGGGCCGCGCTGCCCGCTTTACTGCTCACCGCGCCCACGCTGGCCGAAGGCGCGGAAAGCCTCGCTCACGGCCAACTGAAAGTGGAAGCGCTGGACGCCATGGCGCTGGGGCTATCAATGGCGCGGGGCGACCACCGTACCGCGATGATCACGCAGTCGCTGTTGACGCTGGGCGAGTATCTGGAGCAGGAAACCAGCCGCCACTCCGACGCGTTGCTGGCCGACCTGATGCAACCGAGAGAACACCCGGTTTGGGTTGAGCGGCAAGGCGTGCGCGAAGAAATTCAAAGCGGTGAGTTGGTCAACGGCGATTTGATGCTATTGGGGCCGGGAGACAATATCCCCGCCGATGGTTCGGTGCTGCGCGGCGTGGGGCTGATTAACCAGTCCTCGATGACTGGTGAAGGCGTGCCGGTGCGCCGGGAGCGCGGCGCCTGGGTCTACGCCGGCACGCAGGTGCAGGATGGCAATATCGTGGTCCGCGCCGAACGGGTCGGCGATGAGTCTTCCACGGCCAATATCCGACGTTTTATCAGCGAGTCTTTGAGTCAGCGCAGTGAAACGCAACGCGTGACGCAACAAATGGCCGACCGGCGGGTCGCGATCACCATGGGCGTCGGCGCGGCGGTATTCGCCCTAACCCGTGACTGGCAGCGTCTGGCCGCCGTATTCCTGGTGGATTACTCCTGTGCGCTGAAGCTGAGTACGCCAATCGCCTTTAAGTCGATCATGAGCCGCGCGGCCCGTCAGGGGCTGTTGCTGAAAGGCGGCAGGGCGATTGAGCGACTGGCCGCCGTCGATACCGTGGTGTTCGATAAAACCGGCACCCTGACGCATGGCGATATGCTGGTAACCGATGTCGTCAGTTTCGATCCGCAAAAGGCCTGGGCCGAGCGTTTGCTGGCCATCGCCGCCTCGGTTGAAGAACACAGCAATCATCCGCTGGCGAAAGCGGTGGTTGCGGCGGCGGCGCACCATGAGCTGCCGCATATCAATCATGGCGAAGTGGAGTATGTCATTGCCCACGGTTTGCAGTCCGAGATGGACGATCACCGCATGGTGGTAGGCAGTCGTCATTTCCTGAGTTGCCATTATGATATTGATTTTTCAGCATTTGAAAATGAAATCGACCGGCTGGAGTCGCAGGGCCGTCACCTGTTGTTCATCGGTCTGGATGAGCGTCTGGTCGGCATGATCGGCCTTCAGGATAACGTGCGCGAAGAGGCGGTCGACGTGATCCGGCGGTTGCGCGAGCTGGGGGTGAAAAACGTCGTCCTGCTGACGGGGGATAAAGCCGAAAAGGCGCAGCAACTGGCGCAGGAATTATCCATCGATCGCTTCTTTGCCCAGGCGACGCCGGAAAGCAAAGTCGATGTCGTGCGCGATTTGCAACAGCAAGGGCATCGCGTGTTATTTATCGGCGACGGCATCAATGATGCGCCGGTGCTGACTCAGGCCGATGTCGGCATGGCGATGAACCAAAGTACCGAGTTGGCGCAGCAGGCCGCCGATGCCGTCCTGTTGCAGGATAATCTGGAGGGCGTGGTGACCGCCTGTGAAATGGCTCAGGAAGCCATGCGCCTGGTTAACAGCAATATCAAATTGACGGAGTGGGTGAACAGCTCGATTATGCTGGCGGCCGCCATGGGCTGGCTGAAACCGACGGCCAGCGCGCTATTGCATAACGGCACCACGCTGGGCGTATTATTGCGCTCGCTGGCGGCCAGGAATCGCAGATAAAAAGTCAGCGCGAAAAGCACATACAGACGGTAACGTGATTTGCATTGCGTTCCCGCCTGTTTCCGCTTTCTTGCGCATAGGAGTAGAGGATCGTCGGTGATTATTCGTAATAAGGCGCTCCAGGTAAACGGGCTGATTTATACCATCAGGTCAGCCATCGAAACCGATGCCGAAGAGTTAGTCCAATTGAGGCCGCAGATCGACGGCGAGACGGAAAATCTGGATCGGGAACGCGGTGAAGCCTTTATTGATGTCGCCGGATTTTAGCGGTTAATCAGGTCGGATTCGCACAGTCCGGTAAACTTATTTCTGCTGGCTGTCGTCAATCGACGTATTGTCGGTTTTTCGCGCTGTGAGGGTTCTCATCTCAAGCGGCTGGCGCATATAGTCGAATTTGGCGTGTGCGTGCTGAAAGACTTTTGGGGATATGGTATCGGGAAACATCTGCTAACCGCGTCTATCGCTTGGGCTGACGCCAACGGCATCAAAAAGATGGCGCTGAGCGCCCTGGAAACCAACGTAAGAGCGATTAACTTGTATCAACGTTTTGGTTTTGAAATTGAAGGGATATTAAAAAACGATAAAATCCTTTGCGACGGAAAATACTACAACACGGTGGTAATGGGGCGATGGCATGACGATGAAAATACGCACTGTTGAGAATCGGCGGCGCGAATAATCGGGCGCAGACCGCTATGGCGACTGTTCGGCAAAAGGTTCAGAGCCGGATACTAAATCAAGGGCAGCGCAGCGTAGGCGGATGATGCAAGGGAAGGCGCGAAGCGGGATACCTTGTGAATAAGAGATACCGGGCGGGCGAACTTGCTTTAGCCAGCCACTTCCCCTAAGCTGGCAAAAATTAAAGAGAAACAATCTCAATGACTCGGGGTGCCTTCGTGGTGAAGGCTGAGAGATACCCGTTGACCTGATCTGGATAATGCCAGCGTAGGGAAGTCTCGGTATGCCAACCAACCGGTTACCGCCTTCTTGAACGCCGGTTGGGGGAATGATGAACACTCGACCTGTCGATTTACCGGCTGCCCGCGCGGCGGCATCGTTAACGCAATTTCATGCGTTGTCTCCTTTAGTACACTGCCTGACCAATGACGTGGTGCAATCGTTTACCGCCAACGTGTTGCTGGCGCTTAACGCGTCGCCGGCGATGGTGGTGGATCCGGAGGAAGCCGCGCAGTTCAGCGCATTAGCCGATGCGCTGCTGATCAATATCGGTACGTTGGAACGCGATAGCGCCGCGGCGATGCGGACGGCGATTAACAGCGCCAATCAGTCAGGCACGCCCTGGGTGCTCGATCCGGTGGCGGTCGGCGGGCTGACTTTTCGTACCGATTTCGCCCGCGAGCTGCTGACATTAAAACCGGCGGCTATCCGGGGCAATGCGTCGGAGATCATGGCGCTGGCCGGGCTGAATGCGCAGGGGCGCGGCGTTGATAGCACCAACGATTCATTGACCGCGCTGCCCGCCGCCCGCGAGCTGGCCGGCCGCCTCTCCACCATCGTCGCGGTGACGGGCGAAGTGGATTATGTAACGGATGGCTCTCATGACTGGGCGGTGAGCGGCGGGGATAAAATCATGACCCGCGTGGTGGGTACCGGTTGTGCGTTATCCGCCGTGGTCGCCGCTTTCTGCGCGCTGGACGGCGATCGCGCGCAACATGTGGCGGCGGCCTGTTATGTCATGGCGCTGGCGGGGAAACGGGCCGCCGCGCAATCTCATGGGCCGGGCAGTTTTACGCCGGCCTTTCTTGACCATCTCTATCGTCTGCGTGCGGAGGATCTGGCATGAAACCACGTATTAATGCATTAACCATCGCCGGCACCGACCCCAGCGGCGGCGCGGGGATCCAGGCCGATTTGAAAACGTTTTCCGCGCTGGGGGCTTACGGCGCCTCGGTGATTACCGCGCTGGTGGCGCAAAATACCCGCGGCGTTCAGTCCGTCTATCAGATTGAACCGGCTTTTGTGGCGGCCCAGTTGGATTCCGTGCTGAGCGACGTGCGTATCGACAGCGCCAAGATTGGCATGCTGGCGCAGGCTGAAATCGTCGAGGCGGTGGCCGAGCGCTTGCGCCACTACGCCATCCCTTATGTGGTGCTGGACACGGTGATGCTGGCGAAAAGCGGCGACCCGCTGTTATCGCCCGATGCGGTGGAGTCGATTCGGCGCTTACTGTTGCCCCATGTTTCGCTGATTACCCCTAATCTACCGGAAGCCGCCGCCTTGCTGGATTGTTCGCCGGCCGCCAACGAACAGGAGATGCGCGATCAGGGACAGGCGCTGTTGGCCCTGGGATGTCAGGCGGTATTGATGAAAGGCGGACATTTAAGCGAGGAGGAAAGCCCGGACTGGTTGTTTAGCCAACAGGCTCAGCCGCTGCGTTTCACCGCGCCGCGCGTCAACACCCGACATACCCACGGCACCGGGTGTACCCTGTCCGCCGCGCTGGCGGCTTTGCGCCCGCGTCATGCTGACTGGGCGGCGACGGTCGCGGCGGCGAAAAATTATCTGCAAAAAGCGCTTGAGCAGGCCGATTCGCTGGAAGTGGGGCAGGGTATTGGGCCGGTGCATCATTTTCATGCCTGGTGGTGATTAGCAATCGGCGAGGTTTTTATCTGATTGTCCGGTCGCGCCCGAATCCGCGCGCCGGACAAGTTCCGGCGGGTTAGGCGATGGTGATGCTCTTATCGAGATAGGTATCCTGCACGGCGTTGATCAGCGCCACCCCTTCCGGCATGGATTTTTTAAACGCCTTGCGGCCGAGAATTAACCCCATGCCGCCCGCGCGTTTATTGATCACCGCGGTACGCACCGACTCCTGTAAGTCGTTATCGCCGGCGGCGCCGCCGGAGTTGATCAGCCCGGCGCGCCCCAGATAGCAGTTGGCCAACTGGTAACGCACCAGATCGATCGGGTGATCGGTGGTGAGTTTGTCGTAGACGCGATCGTCGGTATAACCGAATTTGATGGCGCGATAGCCGCCGTTGTTTTCCGCCATTTTCTGCTTCACGATATCCGCGCCGATAGTGGCGGCAAGATGGTTGGCCTGTCCGGTAAGGTCGGCGCTGGCGTGGTAGTCAACCCCGTCCTTCTTGAACGCCGGATTGCGCAAATAAGCCCACAGCACGGTGACCAAACCCAGTTCGTGCGCGCGTTCGAACGCGCTTGAGATCTCTTCGATCTGACGGCGCGACTGCTCGGAGCCGAAATAGATGGTGGCGCCCACCGCGACCGCCCCCAGATTGAACGCCTGCTCGACGCTGGCGTACAGCGTTTGATCGTACTGGGTCGGGTAGCTCAGGGTTTCATTGTGATTGAGTTTGACCAGAAACGGGATCTTGTGCGCATAGCGGCGCGAAACCGCGGCCAGCACGCCGTAGGTGGACGCCACGCAGTTGCAGCCCGCTTCGATCGCCAGTTCGACGATATTTTTCGGATCGAAATAGAGCGGGTTGGCGGCGAAAGAGGCGCCGGCGGAGTGCTCAACGCCCTGATCGACCGGTAAGATCGACAGATAGCCGGTGCCGGCCAGTCGGCCGTGGTTGAACAGCGTCTGCATTGAACGCAGCACGCTGTTGGGGCGATTATTATCGATCATCACCCGATCGACGAAGTCGGCGCCCGGTAAGTAGAGATTTTCAGCAGGGATGGTGGTACAGCGGTGTTGCAACAGATCTTCCGCTTCCTTACCTAATAACTGCGCAATATCAGTCATGGTTAACTCCTGGTTTGGCTTTTCCTTATCGCCGTCTCAGGTGATTGAGCTTGTTATTCTGGGGGCGAGACCGTTAAGAGTCCTACATCTTGCCCCAGGATGACCGGTGAAAAATGGCTACGGCGTAATGAAAAGCGACGATTGAACTGCCGTTAAAGCAGGGTGGATGAAATCCTGACGATCAGAAGAAACAATAGTTGCAATCGTCGATAATTGCCATTTTACGCGGCAAATTTAGCGCGCTATTTCCATCGCGGGTGAGGAACGGGAAAAACAGGCCGATAAACAGGAGGGCAAAAAGGCCACAAGCCGATTTCCCGCGGTAATTTTGCTTACAAATAAGTAGCTTGTCTCCCTGATGCAGGATAAGGATGCTAACCTGTGGGGATAAAGTAATGGCGGTCGGCCTGACCGGCCGTTTATCAGGTATGAGGAAGTAAGCATGGCGGGTTCGACACGCAGCATCATAGTTTCAAAAGGACTCCAGACGATACTCAATATCGGATTGCTGATATTGGCTATCATTCTGGTGATTTTTCTGGGGAAAGAGACCTACCATCTGGCGCAGGTATTGTTGATTACCAATGAGAAAGACTCATCTTATCAATTGATCGAAAGTATTGTGATCTACTTTCTGTATTTCGAATTTATCGCGTTGATCGTGAAGTATTTCCAGTCGGGATATCACTTTCCGCTGCGTTATTTTGTTTATATCGGCATCACGGCGATCATCCGGCTGATTATCGTCGATCATAAAAACCCGATTGATACGCTGATTTACGCCGCCGCTATTTTGCTGCTGGTGATTACGCTCTACCTGGCGAACAGCAATCGCCTGAAGCGTGAATAATCTTCCCGGCCCCTCCTGCCGTAGGGGGTTGTTTCTTAGTCACATATACTGTTAACGGTATATGTGAGTTCAACGCTATTTCGTGCGCTAGAAGGCCGTCATTTCTCTGCTATGTCGCAGCACGCGCCCGACGCAGGGTGGTTCAAGCGCCACCACCCTCCGGACCCGGGCTTGCGGCTGAAATCACGTCGCTGACGCGATGCCTTCGGTGGTCGCCCCCTTTCCCGAACCGCCAGTGACGGAATACTCGTCTCATCCCTGAGACTCGCCCTACCGGGCCAGCGCAAGCGCTGTTCAAAAACGCTCCCGGCGTTTTTGTCCGACGCGGCACTGGCTTGCGCCGCTTCCCTGCGGCGCATTCGCGGGGTCGCCCACCTCAGCGTGATTTTTTACGCCGACGAAAAGCAAAAAACAAAGAACTAAGAATGAACCCAAGACCAGAATACACATGGCCTCTAGAGGCTCCCTGCATTTGTGTATAAGAGACTGCGCAGGATGAGGCGGCAACGTCGGGCGCGCTAGCCGAGTAATGGACACTGCGGCGGCAGGCGGCAATGAATCGCCGCCGGAATCACCTCGATACGAAAATGTTTTGCGTTAAAGGGTTCGCCATCCAGATTAAAGGTCATCTCATTCGGCGCGGTAATCTCCAGCCAGGGCAGGGTGGCCGAAATCATATTGGGGTTCTCTTCGCCGGTAAACCAGGCTTGCAGCATATTGGGCAATAGCTCCCGTGCCGACAGGATCCTTAATTCCAACTGACCGTCATTCAACAAGCCATCCGGACAAAGTTGCTGACCGCCGCCGGCCTGGCGCCCATTGCCGATCGCCACCACCCAGGTATCGCCCGACCAGTTAAAATCCGGGCCGCGGATTTCACAGCGCTCGGATTGCAGCATATCCATGCGCAGCAGCGCGTTGAGGATATAGGATACGCCGCCCAGCGCCGCTTTCATTTTTGCCGGGGTTTCCGTGGTAATGCGGGTCGCGAACCCGCCCGTCGCCATGTTGATGAAGTAGTGCTCGTCATTCACTTTGGCCAGATCAATGGCGGTCGCCCGGCCCTTGATCGCCAGCGCCAGCGCGTTATGCACGTCAATCGGGATCTGACAGCTGGTGGCGAAGTCGTTGGCGGTACCCAGCGGAATGATCCCCATGCAGGGGCGGATTGCCGCCGGTTGATCCGCTAGCGCGCCGGCGACTTCATTGATCGTGCCGTCGCCGCCGGCGGCGATGACGTTTTCGACTTTCAATTGGACGGCTTCCTCCACGTAGCGACGCGCGTCGCCGGCTTCCCAGGTCACTCTGACATGCAAGGTATTGCCATCCTTACGCCACTCGCCGATGGACTGACGAAGCTGATCATTACCGGTATTTTTCCCATTCAGAATGAGCAGCGTGGCAGGGGATTGATCCATGGAGTTCTCCAGATTCGGTGTTTCAATTTAGATAAAGATAATGATAAACCCACGACGGCTGGCGAGAAATATCGGCTCTTCGACAAGCACAAACGACGCGATATCCGCGTTCGGTTAAGCGCCGCAGCGGCCTGCCCTCTAATAATAGTCAGTAAATACAATTAGTCAGCAAAAACACAGGTTGAAACCGGATGGTGCGGCTGTGGGGGGCAGGATTACGCTTACGACAAAAAAAGAAAAGCCAGCTCAAGGGAGATTGAGCTGGCCAAGGAGGTGGTTCCTAGTAGTATCACTACGCTTATTTTTCGTTCTACATTTTCTCAGCGAGACAATACTAACTATTAGGTTCAGCAATTGATGTGATCTGATTCTAATATTTGTTTAAAGTCCCAATCTTTGTGTCTGTATCCCGTTTTTTTCCCGTCGCAGGCATCGGTCCTGCGACGGGAAACCAAGGGCGGCGGGCGTTATTTCGCGTTTGGATTGCGGGTCGTCGTACCCGGCAGGTTGCGTAATAACAGCGCATATTCCAGCGCAATGTCCTCCGGCACCGGCAGATAGACGATATGTCCGTTGCCCGGCGCGACGTCGGTCGCTTGCCCTTTGGCGTTTTGCATGGCTTCGATGGTGAATTGAACGTTGCCTTTAGGCGTCATCATTTCCACGCTGTCGCCGCAGGAAAATTTATTTTTCACCGCGACTTCCGCCAGCCCGTCGCGACGAACGCCGGTGAACTCGCCGACAAACTGCTGACGATCGGACACCGAATAACCATACTCGTAGTTCTGATAATCCTCATGCACGTGGCGACGCAGGAATCCCTCGGTATAGCCGCGGTGAGCCAGACCTTCCAGCGTTTCCAGCAGGCTCGGATCAAAGGGTTTTCCGGCCGCGGCGTCGTCAATCGCGCGGCGATAGACCTGCGCGGTGCGGGCGCAGTAGTAAAATGATTTGGTGCGGCCTTCGATTTTCAGCGAATGAACCTGCATTTGCGTCAGTCGCTCCACGTGCTGAATGGCGCGCAAATCGCGCGAATTCATGATATAGGTGCCGTGTTCGTCCTCAAAGGCGCTCATGTATTCGCCGGGACGCTGACTCTCTTCCAGCATAAAGACTTTATCGGTCGGTTCGCCAATGCCCAGCGCCGGCTCGACATTTTTCACCGCAATCGGCTCGTGCTGATGAACGATATTGCCGACTTCATCTTCCTTTCCTTCCTGCACCTTGTATTCCCAACGACAGGCGTTGGTGCAGGTTCCCTGATTGGGGTCGCGTTTATTGATGTAGCCGGACAGCAGGCAGCGGCCGGAATAGGCCATGCAGAGCGCGCCGTGAACAAAGATTTCCAGTTCCATCTCCGGCACCTGGCTGCGGATTTCGGCAATCTCTTCCAGCGACAGCTCGCGCGAGAGAATAACGCGGCTCAGCCCCATCTGTTGCCAGAATTTCACCGTCGCCCAGTTGACGGCGTTAGCCTGAACGGACAGGTGGACCGGCATCTGCGGGAAGTTTTCCCGCACCAGCATAATCAGTCCCGGATCGGACATGATCAGCGCATCCGGCCCCATTTCAATGACCGGTTGCAGGTCGCGCAGGAAGGTTTTCAGTTTGGCGTTATGCGGCGCGATATTGACCACCACATAGAATTTCTTACCCAGTTCATGGGCTTCATTGATGGCCTGCGCCAGCGTCTGATGGTTGAATTCGTTATTGCGCACCCGCAGGCTGTAACGCGGTTGACCGGCGTAAATCGCATCCGCGCCATAGGCGAAGGCGTAACGCATATTTTTCAGCGTGCCGGCCGGAGAAAGCAGTTCCGGTTTAAACATGATGTCTCTCGATTTCTGATCACAAGTCAGGCTGCTCCCGGCTGGGAGCAGTAAAGGCGGGGATTCTAGCGCTTATCAGGGAAAAAAGCAGCAGACGGCCCACAAAAAGTAGGCCTATTGACGCGGTTATCGGCGAGCGATCCGGCTCAACCCTTGAGCGCCACCCGGGATGCGCCCAAGCGTTCACGGTCATGGGGGCGGGAAAAATCGACCAACGGGCCTAATGGCACGATACCGGTCGGGTTCAGCCATCTGATGCCGTAATAGCCGGCTTTGATATGCGCGATATTGACGGTCTCTTGCACGCCCGGCCATTGGTAAAGTTCGCGCAGGTAGTTCGACAGATTGGGATAATCCTCAATGCGGCGGAAATTACATTTGAACGCGCCATGATAGGCGACGTCAAAACGGATCAGCGTGACGAACAGGCGCCAGTCGGCTTCCGTCAGGGTGTCGCCGGCAATATAACGGTTTGTCGCCAGATGCGCCTCGACCTCATCCAGCGTCGAGAACAGGGTCGTGACCGCCTGGTTATAGCTCTCCTGCGTTTTGGCAAAGCCTGTTTTGTAGACGCCGTTATTGATGCCGTGATAAATCGTCGTATTCCAGCGGTCGATATCGGCGCGCAGCGCGGGCGGATAGAAATCAAGCGTGTTGCCGGTCAGTGGGTCAAAGCCATCGTTGAGGATACGGATGATATCCGCCGATTCGTTGTTGACGATGCGCCCTTCCTGCCGATCCCATAGCACCGGAACCGATACTTTTCCGCTGTAGCCTTTGTCCGTCGCGGTATACAGTTGATGCAGAAAACGGACCGGGCCAATGTGTTCGCCCGCATCCTGCGGCGTGCTGAATTCCCAGCCGTTGTCCCCGATGCAGGGCTCGGCGATGGAAAGCCGGACGACGTTTTCCAACCCTTTCAGCTTACGGAAGAGCAAGGTACGCGAGGCCCACGGACAGAGATAAGAGACAAACAGCTGATAACGATCGGGCTCGGCGACAATGTCGGTCTGCCGGAATGTCGTTTCCTGACGCTGGAACGCCCCGTTCTTGATTTCTTCGGCGGCGACATCGCCGTTAACCCATTTCCCATCCACTAAACCTGACATTACGCCTCTCTACTATTCAATTATGATTACCGTCAGGTATAAGCCTATCAGCCGGCGATAAAGAAAAAATGATAAATATTTCACTAAGTCGGACAGATTTTTTGACCAGGGGGCTACACCAGTTCGCCGGGTTCGGCCTCCCAGCGGTAGCCCATACCGTAAACCGTACGGATGAACGAGGTTTCCCCATCAAGCTGTTCCAGCTTGCGCCGCAGATTTTTGATATGGCTGTCGATGGTGCGATCGGTCACCACCCGGTAGTCGTCATAGAGTTTATCCAGCAGCGCCTCGCGGGAAAACACCTTGCCCGGCTCGGTGGACAGCGTTTTGAGCAGCCGCAGTTCCGCGGGCGTCAGGTCGAGATTTTGCCCCAGATAGCTGGCCTGCAAACTGCTTTTATCAATGCGTAACGCGGATTTATCCGCCGGTTTTGGGGCCGCCGACAGCCAGCCGCAGCGGCGCAGCAGGGTGCGTACCCGCACCACCACTTCCCGCGGGCTGAAGGGCTTACAGATATAATCGTCCGCGCCGATTTCCAGTCCCAGCAGGCGATCAATCTCTTCGCTGCGCGCGGTGACCATAATGATGGGGACATTGGAAAACTGGCGGATGGTGCGGCATAGCGTCAGGCCATCGGTACCCGGCAACATCAGGTCCAGCAGGATCAGCACCGGCGGATTTTGCCTGACCCAGTCGATCACCTCGTCGCCGTTGCAGATCCAGTGAGCCTGATAACCGGCGGTTTGTAGATAATCAACCAGCAGTCGCCCCAGTTTTGGCTCATCTTCAACAATCAGCACCGGTAACGGCGGGGCGGAAATGGGGTCGGTTATCATCATTACGGATTCTGTCATGGACGTTATCTATCTGGCGAATGCAAGGGAAGCTCGATGGTAATCAGCAGACCACCTAACGGCGAATGCTCAGCATACAGTCGTCCGCCATGCGCCTCAACGATATTGTTGGCAATCGCTAATCCCAGTCCTGAGCCGCCGCTGGCGCGATTACGCGAGCTTTCCGCCCGGTAAAAACGTTCAAATATCAGCGTCAGTTGCTCGTCGCTTACCCCGGGGGCGCTGTCCTGCCAGGTGATAAGCAGCCGGTTCCGGCGCGCGGCGGCGCGGATCTCCACTGTCCCCTGTTCGTCGGTGTAACGCAGGCTGTTTTCCAGCAGATTATTAAATAACTGGATTAAACGATCCGGATCGCCGAATGTGCCGGCCTGCTCGGGTAAATCCACCCGCAGCGTAATCTGTTTTTTCAGGTAGCGCGCATGAAAGGCGGCGATGGCGATGTGCAGCAGTTGTCCGACATCCACCGCGCGCATACGGTAGGTCAGCGCGCCCCGATCGGACAGCGACAGTTGGTGCAGGTCGTCCACCAGTTTGGTCAGGGTGGTCACTTCCGTCTGTAATGAATGCAGCGAAGCGGCGTTGGACTGACGCACGCCGTCCTGTAGCGCTTCCAGCTCGCCGCGCAATACCGCCAGCGGCGTGCGCAGCTCATGGGAAATGTCCGCCATAAACGCGCGGCGCGACTGTTCGTTTTTTTCCAATGCGCCGGCGAGCAGGTTAAAGTCCTGCGCCAGTCGACCCAACTCATCGTGCGAGGTGGCGGTGACGCGGGCGCTGAAATCGCCCGCCGCCAGATGATGTATGCCGCTGACCAGCCGTTTAACCGGCGCCAGCAGGCCGCGCGCGGTCAGCCAGGTGGCCAGGATCGCCAGCAGGGTGGAGAGCGCCACGATCAGCCAACTGGTGCGCTGTTGTTGCAGGTCGAAATTGATATCGGCATTGCGCGTCAGGCGTTCGGCGGGGGGCGCGACCACCCAGCCGACCGTCTGGTTTTGCACCTTAATCGCCTGTCGTATGCCTTCCGTCGGCAGCGCCCGCGGGGGGCCGAACAGGATCGTGTCGTCGGTATCCAGCACCCAGAGGCGAACGCGCCAGCCTTGTAAGGCATTGTTGGCGCCGTCCTCGTTATTCTGCTCCATTGAGTGCAGTATTTTGGCGACCAAACGTTCATTGTTGCGCAAAAACGACCAGTCGCCGTACTGTTGATATTGCTCCGCCAGCGTATCGCGCAACTGCGTTACTCGTTGCTCGTTGCCGCGTTTAATATAGTCGATGAATCCGCGTTCAAAGCTGACGCGCACGCCCCAGTGCATGGTGATCAGCACCAGCATACAGGTGGCGAAAATCGCGAAGAACAATTTAGCGGTGATGCCGAATCTCATAGTGACCTCACAACCGGCGGGAAAGCGTTGACTGTTTAACGGTATCCGGCGGCACGCGGTTAAAGATGAACGCAGGCAAAGCAATAACCATCGCGATGCTGAGATAGGTATAAAGGAACACGCTATGGGTCGCCGCGAGTTCCGTCGTCAGGTGATGGCGGGAAAACATGCCCAGTAATATCCCCGCAATGCTGACGCCCAGGCTGGTGGATAACTGCATGGTCATTGACAGCAGGCTGTTGCCGCCGCTGGCGAGGGTATCGGGCAGATCTTTCAGCGTCAGGGTATTCATGGCGGAAAAACGGATGGCGTTCACCGAACCGAGGAAAAACAGCACCACGGGTATCAGCCAGATCCAATTCATCATCGCCACCAGCGCAAATAACAGGGTGATCAGCGCCAGCAGCAGCGTGGAGGCCATTAGCACCCGACGGTAGCCGAAGCGGTTGACGATCTGCACCACCACCCGCTTGATGCCCATATTGCCCAGCACCATGGGGATCATCATCAGCCCGGCATGAAAAGGCGATAATCCGACGCCCAATTGCAGGAAGAGCGGCGTTAGAAAGGGCAGCGTGCCGTTGCCGATCCGCGCCAGAAAACCGCCGCTCAAGCCGACGGAAAAGGTTCGGGTATTGAACATGCGCAGATTAAACAGCGCCCGGCTATTATCGCGGGCATGCAGCCAGTAGCTCAGCAGCGAAACCAGGCCGACGGCGGTCAGCGCGAAAATCACCCCCGGCGGAATGCCGAGGCTGTTGTGGCCGTCCAGCGCCAGCGTCAGGGTCGCCATGCCGACGGCAAGCCATAAAAATCCCAGAATATCAAAGCGCTGGGTTTGCATGGTGTAATTGGGCATCAGCAGCCAGGTGGCGACCGCGCCGGCGATGCCGACCGGCAAATTGATCAGAAAAATCCAGTGCCAACTGGCGTACTCGACCAGAAAACCGCCAAGCGCCGGCCCCAGCAACGGGCCGATCTGCCCCGGCAGGGTGACGAATGTCATGGCGGCCATGTACTGATCGCGCGGCACGATTTTCATCACCGTCAGGCGGCCGACCGGCACCATCATGGCGCCGCCGATGCCTTGCACCACCCGTGAGATTACCAGCTCATTCAGCGTTTCCGCGCGAGCGCACAGCAGCGAACCCAGGGTGAATAGCAAAATGGCGGAGAAAAAAATGTTTTTGACGCCGAGACGATCCGCCAGCCAGCCGCTGGCGGGCAGCATAATCGCCACCGTCAATACATAGGACACGATCACCGAGTGCATATGCAATGGGTTTTCGTTCAGGCTGACCGCCATCGAGGGCAGGGCGGTATTGACAATCGTGGTGTCCAGCGTCTGCATAAAAAAGCCAAAGGCCACAATCCACAACTGCCAGCGCACGGAGGCGGGCTGAGTCAGCATGTAGCAGGACGCTCCCGAAGGTCAAATTGGTGAACCATATGCGATGTTACCTTCCACTTTTAAGACTGTCGTACTGGCTTTGTCGCCGCGCCGCGTCGCCTAATCCGCAGTCGGTCGAAAAACAGATACACCACCGGCGTGGTATACAGCGTCAGAAGCTGGCTCATCACCAGACCGCCGACGATGGTGATCCCCAGCGGCTGTCGCAATTCCGCGCCATCGCCGCTGCCGAGTATCAGCGGCAGCGCGCCGAACAGCGCGGCCAGCGTCGTCATCATGATCGGGCGAAAGCGCAGCAGGCTGGCCTGGAATATGGCGTCTCTGGCGCTGAGTCCGCCGCAGCGTTGCGCCGTCAGCGCGAAGTCCACCATCATAATGGCATTCTTCTTGACGATGCCGATTAATAACATAATCCCAATCAGGGCGATCAGGCTAAACGGCGCGCCGAACCACTCCAGCGCCAGCAGGGCGCCCACCCCGGCGGAGGGCAGGGTAGAGAGAATGGTCAGGGGATGGATATAGCTTTCATACAACACCCCCAGCACGATATACACGGTGATAATCGCGGCCAGAATCAGCATCACCTGCGACGACTGCGACTGCTGGAAAGCCTGCGCGGTGCCGGAGAACTGGCCGCGCACCGACGGCGGCACGCCCAGCGCGGTCATGGTTCTTTCAATCGCCGTGGCGGCTTCGGAAAGCGTCGCGCCTTCCGGCAGGTTAAAGGCGATGGTCGAGGCGGCGGACAACCCCTGATGGTTGACCGACAGCGGCGCATTGACCGGCCGCCAACTGGCGAAATAGGACAGCGGGATCGGTTTGCCTTCGCTGTTGATCACAAACATTTTTCCCAATGCGCTGACATCCTGCGTATAGGCCGCATCCACCTCCATGACCACTTTGTACTGATTTAACGGCTGATAAATGGTCGATATCTGACGCTGGCCGAACGCGTTATTCAACAAGGCATTGACCGCGGAGACGTTGATCCCCAGCCGGGCCAGCGCGTCGCGATCGTAGGTCAGCGCCATCTCCGCGCCTTTATCCTGCTGATCGGAGTTAATGTCGGCCAGTTCGGGCAATTGACTCAGCGCCGCGCGGATTTTTGGCTCCCAGGCGCGCAGTTCGCCGAGGTCGTCCGAAAGCAGGGTGTATTGATAACCGGCGCTGGATTCCCGTCCGCCGATACGGATATCCTGCACCGCCATTAAAAACAGATTCGCGCCGGGCTCCTTCGCCAGTTTTTCGCGTAAACGGCTAATGACCTGCTGGGCGCTGACGTCGCGTTCGGACAGCGGCTTGAGTGAAACAAACATCGATCCGCTATTGGTGCGCGAGCCGCCGGTAAAGCCGGTGACGTTATCCACCGCCGGATCGCTGCGCACGATGGTCATAAAGTTCTGAAGTTTCTGTTTCATCGCCTGAAAGGAGATGCTTTGGTCGGCCTGAATAAATCCCATCAACCTGCCGGTGTCCTGCTCAGGGAAAAAGGTTTTTGGAATACTGATATACAGCCAGACGTTGAGAACGATGGTCGCCAATAACACCACCAGCACCCAGCGGGCGTGGTCGAGCACCCAGCTAAGTGAACGGCCGTAAGCTTGTTGCAACGCGATCAGGACGCGGCCGAAGCCGCGTTTGGGGCGCAGGCTGCGTTTGGGCGCCGCGCGCAACAATCTGGCGCACATCATGGGCGTCAGGGTCAGCGAAACCAGCAGTGAAATCGCAATCGCCGCCGACAGCGTGACGGCGAATTCGCGGAATAACCTGCCCGGCAACCCCTCCATCAGCAGCAGCGGAATAAACACTGCGATCAGCGAGATACTCATCGACAGCACGGTGAAACCGACCTCGCGCACGCCCTGCAACGACGCCTGCAACGGTTTCATCCCGGCTTCAATATGGCGTGAAATATTTTCCAGCACCACGATGGCGTCATCCACCACGAATCCGGTGGCGATGGTCAGCGCCATCAGGGACAGATTATTCAGACTGAAGCCGCACAGATACATGACGGCGAAGGTGCCGATGAGCGAAACCGGCACCGCCGCCGCCGGGATCAACGTCGCCCGTCCTGAACGCAGGAACAGGAACACCACCAGAATGACCAGCGCCACGGCAATGATTAGCGAGCGCTCGACCTCTTCCACCGAAGCGCGGATCGTCGGCGATCGGTCCTGGGCGACATCAAGCTGGATCTCGGCGGGCAGACTGGCGTGCAGTTCGGGCAACGCCGCGCGGATACTGTCCACGGTAGTGATGATATTGGCGTCGGGCGCGCGCCGTATTATGATCAGAACGGCCGGTTTGGCGTTGCTCATTCCGGCATTGCGCGCATCCTGCACCGAATCCGTCACCGTGGCGACGTCGCTCAGCCGCACGGCGCCTCCGTTGCGGTAGTGAATAATCAACGGTCGATAGGCGGCGGCCGTTTTCAATTCATCGTTGGTTTTTATCTGCCAGCGTTGCTGGTGGTTTTCAATGTCGCCCAGCGGACGGCGAATGTTGGCCTGACTAATCGCCTGCCGGACTTCATCCAGCGAAACGCCCTGATTGAACAGCGCCTGCGGATTGAGCGCGACGCGCACGGCGGGCAGCGAGCTTCCGCCGACGGAGACATCGCCCACGCCTTCCATCTGGGCGATTTTCTGCGCCAACTGGGTGGAGGCGTAATCATACAGCCGCCCCTGGTCGTAGGTATCCGATGTCAGCGTCAGGATCATGATCGGCGCATCGGTAGGGTTCGCTTTTCGATAGGTCGGTCGGCTGGCCATGCCCGACGGCAGCAGGTTTTGCGCCGCATTAATGGCCGCCTGCACATCGCGCGCCGCGCCGTTGATATCCCTGTCGAGATTAAACACCAGAATAATACGGGTGCTGCCCAGCGAACTCGATGAGGTCATTTCCGTGACGCCGGCGATGCGGCCCAACGCGCGCTCCAGCGGCGTCGCAACCGACGAGGCCATGGTTTCCGGCGACGCGCCGGGCAGCGAGGCGCTGACCGAAATCACCGGGAATTCCACCTGCGGCAGCGGCGATACCGGCAGCAGGCGGAAACCGAGCGCGCCGCAGATGGCAATCGCCAATGTCAGCAGCGTGGTGGCAACCGGCCGATGGATGAACAGGGCGAAGAACCTCACTCGATCTCTTCCTCCTGACGGGGCGCCGGGCGGACATGCCGCGCCATCCGGTCGAACAGCAGATAAATCACCGGGGTGGTGAACAGCGTCAATATCTGACTCATGATCAGACCGCCCACCATGCAGATCCCCAGCGGCTGGCGCAATTCGGCGCCGACGCCGGTGCTCAGCATCAGCGGCAGGGCGCTAAGCAAGGCGGCCATGGTGGTCATCAGTATCGGACGGAAACGCAGCAGACAGGCCTGATAGATGGCGTCATACGGACTCATGCCCTGTTCGCGCTCCGCCGACAGCGCGAAGTCGATCATCATGATGGCGTTCTTTTTCACGATGCCGATCAGCAAAATGATGCCGATGACGGCAATCACATCCAGCTCGCTGCCGGCGATGATCAGCGCCAGCAACGCGCCGACGCCCGCGGTCGGCAGCGTGGACAGAATGGTCACCGGATGGATGAAACTTTCATACAGTATGCCGAGAACGATGTACATGGCGACAATCGCCGCGATAATCAGCCACACCGTGCTGTCGAGGGCGGACTGGAAAGCCAGCGTCGCGCCCTGAAACCGCGTGGTGATGTCCGCGGGCAGCGCCATCTGCCGTTCCGCCTGCATGATGGCTTCCACCGCTTCGCCCAGCGCATAGTCGCTGTTCACATTGAAGGAAATGACGGCGGCGGGCAACCGATCGATATGGTTGATGGACAGCGGCCCGAGACGCTCCTCGATGGTCGCGATGCCGCTCAGAGGAATGGTTCCGCCGTCGCTGCCGATTAGGCGGATATCGTGCAGCGCGTCCAGCCCGTTATTCCGGCTGGTATCGTGTTCTAGCACCACGCGATACTGGCTGGATTGGGTGTAGATAGTGGAAATCAGCCGCTGGCCGAAAGCGTTATACAGCGCGCTGTCGACCGCCGACATGCTGATCCCCAGGCGGCTGGCGCTGTCGCGGTCGACCTTCACATACGCGACGGGAGCCTGATCCTGCCAGTCGCTGCTGACGTCTTCCAACTGCGGCAGTTTCTGTAGAACGGTCATCAATTTGGGCACCCACAGACTCAGTTCATCCTGCGACAAGGCCTGGAGCGTGAACTGATACTGCGTCCGGCTGAGCTGGGTATCTATGGTGAGATCCTGCACCGGTTGCAGATAAAGCCGCACGCCGGGGATCTGCGCGGTTTCCCGTTGCAGCCGGCTGATGATGGCGGGAATGCGCTCGCTGCGTTCGTTAATCGGCTTCAGGCTGATTTGCAGGCGACCGCTATTGAGCGCGGCATTGGCGCCGTCGACGCCGACGAAAGAGGATACGCTCTGTACCGCCGGATCTTTCATGATGAGGGAAGCGACCTGCCGCTGACGATCGGCCATGTTGCTGAATGAGACCGACTGCGGCGCCTGCACCGTTCCCTGAATAATGCTGTTGTCCTGCACCGGGAAAAACCCTTTCGGGATCCACAGATAGAGCAGGACGGTGAGCAACAGGGTTCCCAGCGCCACGCCCAGCGTCAGCCAGGGATGATGCAGCACTTTGCTCAACCAGACGCCGTAAAGCGCAATCAGCCGGTTAAAGAAACGTTCGCTGGCGCGGGTAAAGCGGTTCTGCTTACGCAGCGATTGATGGCTAAGCAGTCGGGCGCACATCATCGGCGTCAGGGTCAGCGAAATCACGGCGGAAATGAGAATAGACACGGCCAGCGTGATGGCGAACTCACGGAACAGCCGGCCGATGATATCGCCCATGAAAAGCAACGGGATCAGCACGGCGACCAGCGAGAAGGTCAGCGAGATGATGGTGAAACCAATCTCGCCGGCGCCCTTCAGCGCGGCGTCGAGCGGCTTTTCCCCTTTTTCTATATAGCGGGAGATGTTCTCAATCACCACGATCGCATCGTCGACCACAAAGCCGGTGGCGATGGTCAGCGCCATCAGCGTCAGGTTATTAATCGAGAAGCCAAGAAAATACATCGCGCAAAAGGTGCCGACCAGCGAGAGCGGCACGGCAATGCTGGGAATGAGCGTCGCGACCGCGTTGCGCAAAAACAGGTAAATCACCATCACCACCAGGGCGATCGCCAGCAGCAATTCGAACTGCACATCCTTTACCGAAGCGCGAATGTTGGTGGTCCGGTCGGTCAATATCGAAACATCGACCGATTTAGGCAGGCTGGCGATGAGCGCGGGCAACATCTGGCGGATGCTGTCCGTCGTGGTAATGACGTTGGCGCCCGGTTGCCGCTGCACGTTGATGATGATGGCCTGCTGACGATTCGCCCAGGCCGCCAGATAGGTATTTTCCGCCGCCTGCGCTATATCGGCGACATCACGCAGGCGTACCGGCGCCTCATTGCGCCAGGCGATGATTAACCGGCGATAATCCTCGATGGATTTCATCTGATCGTTGGCCGATAAGGTCACCGAGCGGGTCGGTCCGTCCAGGCTCCCTTTGGCGGAGTTGACGTTGGCGGCGGTAATGGCGGTGCGGACTTCTTCGCTGGTCAGCCCGTAAGCCGCCAGCGCCGGCGCATTCAGCTTTACCCGAACCGCCGGACGTTGTCCGCCCGCCAGCGAAACCAGCCCGACGCCGGAAACCTGCGAGATCTTCTGCGCGACGCGGTTATCGACCAGGTCGTGCAATTGCGTCATCGGCATGGCGCTGGAGGTGACGGCCAGCGTGATAATCGGCGGATCGGCCGGGTTGACCTTACTGTAGGTCGGCGGATAAGGCAGATCGTCGGGCAGCAGATTGGCGGCGGCGTTGATGGCCGCCTGTACGTCCTGTTCGGCGACATCCAGCGCCAGTTCCAGTTGGAATTGCAGTGTAATCACGGACGCGCCGCCGGCGCTTTGAGTCGACATCTGTTTCAGCCCGGATATCTGCCCGAACTGACGTTCCAGCGGCGCGCTGATGGCCGAGGTCACCACCTCGGGGCTGGCGCCCGGATAAAGCGTGACAACCTGGATCGTCGGGTAGTCGACTTCCGGCAGCGCCGAAACCGGCATGGCGCGGTAGCCGATGATGCCGGCCAGCAATATCGCGACCATAAGCAGCGTGGTGGCGATCGGGCGCAGGATAAAGATCCGCGATGGGCCGCCGCCGGCTGGAACGGTATCCTGCATCAGGGTCTCTCCCCGGTGGCGGTCGGCGTTTCCCCGGTCGAGGCGGAAGGGATCACCTCAACCTTCGCCCCTTCGGTCAGGCGGTCGATGCCATCGGTGACCACCCGGACATTTTCCGCCAGCCCGGCGGCGATCACGATGTTCCGACCGTATTGAATACCGGTGGTCACCAGGCGTTTGCTGACTTCATTTTTGTCATTCATGATCCAGACAAAATGACCTTCATTCCCCATCTGCACCGCGGCGGCGGGGGCCACAATCGCGTTTTGCAGCGTATCCACCTTCATACGGATATTGACGAACTGGTTGGGAAATAGCGCGTCATCGCTGTTCTCGAAACGGGCCTTCAGCTTGACGGTGCCGGTGGTGGTATCGATCTGATTATCCATACTCAGCAGACGGCCTTGCGACAGCTTGCGCTGATTGGTTCGATCCCAGGCTTCAGCCACCGGCGGCTGTGCGGCCTTTTGCGCTTTCAGTACGGTGGCGATCTCGCTTTCCGGCAGGGTGAACACCACATCGATAGGCTGGGTCTGAGTGATCACCACGATGCCGTTGGCGTCGCCGCTGGTGATGTAATTCCCGGCATCGACCTGTTTCAATCCCACGCGTCCGCTGATGGGCGCGGTAATTTTGCTATAGGCCAACTGGAGTTCGGCGCTGGCCACCGCGCCTTCGTCGGCCTTGACCGTGCCTTCAGACTGACGCACCAACGACAGCTGCGCGTCCAGTTCCTGTTGCGAGATCAGATTGGTTTTCACCAGTTTCTGATAACGGGCTAGATCCTGCCGGGCGTTGGCGAGCGTCGCCTGATCTTTGGCCAGTTGCCCCTGTGCCTGCGTCAGTTCCACCTGATAGGGGCGGGGGTCGATTTCGGCCAGCAGGTCGCCTGCGTTGACCTGCTGCCCTTCCTGAAAATGCAACGCCATCAGTTCGCCGTTAACCCGGCTGCGCAGGGTCACCGTGTTGGCGGCGGTGACGGTGCCCAGCCCGGAAAGATAGTAGGGCACCGATGCCGCCTGCGTGCGCGCGGCCTGCACGGGGGGCGTGGCGTTCATGGCGGCGCGGCGACCGCCGCCGCCGCTGAGACGTGACGGTTGGCCGGCCTGATGCCCGGACTGGCCGGACGGCGATGAAGGTTGAGTGAAATGACGCCAAAGCAACAGCGCGGCGATAACGACAACGATGAGCATCAACAGGCGAGAGAGGCGTTTGGCATTCATAGTAATGGGCTAATTTCTCCAGATTGCTCAGGCGCTGAGCAGGTCCATGGAACAATTTTTTTATCATACAAGTTTAAACAGAAGGTATCGGACAAAAATGGAGGAAATATGGAAGATATGTCAGGGTTTGTTTATGTGGGAAACGCTGATTGCCGGCTACGCGGCGCGTTGGATGTCGTCTTCGCGCCGGCGGGGACGCCGGCGCGGGCATGATGCGCGTTACAGCACCAGTCCGGCGATGGACGCAGACAGAATACTGACCAGCGTGGAACCGTAAACCAGTTTCAGGCCGAAGCGGGAAACCACGTTCCCCTGATGTTCGTTCAGACCTTTAATCGCGCCGGCAATGATGCCGATAGAAGAGAAGTTGGCGAACGAAACCAGGAACACGGACAGGATGCCAACGCTGCGCGGCGACAGTTCTCCCGCCACTTTTTGCAGTTCCAGCATGGCGACGAATTCGTTGGAAACCAGTTTGGTCGCCATGATGCTGCCGACCTGCAAGGCCTCATGCGAAGGGATGCCCATGATCCAGGCAAACGGATAGAACGCATATCCCAGAATTTCCTGGAAGCTGATGCCGAAAATCGCGCTACAGATGGCGTTAATGGCGGCAATCAGCGCGATGAAGCCAATCAGCATGGCGGCAACGATAACCGCGACTTTAAAGCCCGCCAGAATGTATTCGCCCAGCATTTCGAAGAAGCTCTGGTTTTCATGAATATTGCCCAGTTGCAATTCCGGCTCTTCGCCCACTTTGTACGGGTTGATGAGCGACAGCACGATAAAGGTGCTGAACATGTTCAGGATCAGCGCGGCGACGACAAACTTGGAGTCCAGCATTGACATATAAGCGCCGACAATCGACATGGAAACCGTCGACATCGCCGTCGCCGCCATGGTGTACATGCGCTTTTCAGACATCTTGCCCAGGATATCCTTGTAGGCGATAAAGTTCTCGGATTGACCGAGGATCAGCGAACTGACGGCGTTAAACGATTCCAGTTTCCCCATGCCGTTGATTTTGGAAAGAATGGTGCCAATCAGACGGATGATGATCGGCAACAGCTTGATATATTGCAGGATGCCAATCAGGGCGGAAATGAAGACGATAGGGCAGAGCACTTTAAAGAAGAAAGAGATGAGATTTTTATCGCTGTTGACCATATCGCCAAAGACAAAATCGGTTCCCTGCCCCGCAAACCCCAGCAATTTATCGAACATGGCGGCGAAACCCGTTACCGCGCCCAGTCCGGCATCCGAATAAAGGAAAAAGTAAGCGAGCAGAATTTCAACGACCAGAAGTTGAATGATGAAGCGGATACGGATGTTTTTACGATCGCGGCAAATGAGTAACGACAACGCGGCGACAACAGCTAATGCTAATACAAATTGTGCAATATGCGACAGGGACATGTTTGCTCCAAATATGAGGCAGGCCAAATTTTCCTGTTCATTCTATGTAACGAATTCACTAAAAATGAGAGGAGTAACGCAAAAGCACGAGTATATCTTGGATCATTATGCAAACTAAATGCTGTGTCCCGTTATCAGGGCTTTTTATCCATTCATTATTTTGATACCACCGGAAAATGGCGGTTTTTTCAGCAAAAAGTACATAAAATAGCGCTTCGGCTGAATAATCAGGGGCAAAGGGCCATAACAGATTGTTATGCATTAACGCATTGCGCGCATCAATGATGGGGGCGGCGCGCCGAATTGGGGGGCGAGCGGTTCAGTCGTCCTATGCTTTGGGGGAGGTTTGTCGCCGGCTTCATTTCGTCGGCATCGTCTTCCTGTTCTTGTATGTCGTGAGATTAAGGTGAGAATGCAAATGGACAAGAGTGAAATTGAAAAACTGGTTAAGCGGTATCCCCTGGTGCAACGCCTCATCAATCTGGACGACGTGACCTGGTTTAACCCCAATGTCGCCTCCGCGGCGCAAGGACTGCCTTACGTCGGACTGACGGCGGAGGATGTCGCCGATGCGCAAGCCCGGCTGCAACGCTTCGCGCCTTATCTGTGTCTGGCTTTCCCGGAGACCGCCGACGCGCAAGGCATCATTGAATCGGATGTGGTGGCGATTCCGGCGATGCGGCAGGCGATGGCGCAGCGCTACCAGCAACCGATTGCCGGTCAAATGTGGCTGAAAAAAGACAGCCATTTGCCTATTTCCGGCTCCATCAAGGCGCGCGGCGGTATCTATGAAGTGCTGGCTCATGCCGAGAAGTTGGCGCTGTCGGCCGGTTTGCTGAGTCTGGAGGATGATTACCGTATCCTCTATACCGATACATTCCGGCGGTTCTTCAGCCAGTACCGTATCGCCGTCGGCTCGACCGGCAATCTGGGCATGTCGATCGGCATTATCAGCGCCAAATTGGGGTTTAACGTCAGCGTGCATATGTCAGCCGATGCGCGCGCCTGGAAGAAGCAAACGTTGCGTGATAACGGCGTGAACGTGGTGGAGTACGCGCAGGATTACGGCGTCGCCGTGGCTCAGGGGCGTAAAGAAGCGGCGTCGGATCCCCGCTGCTTTTTCATCGACGATGAGAACTCCCGCACGCTATTTCTGGGGTATGCGGTGGCCGGCGGCCGTTTGCGTCAACAGTTCGCGCAAATGAATCAGCCCGTCGATGAACGGCATCCGCTGTTTGTGTATCTTCCCTGCGGCGTGGGCGGCGGCCCCGGCGGGGTGGCGTTCGGGCTGAAGCTGGCGTTTGGCGACCATGTACACTGCATTTTCGCTGAACCGACCCATTCTCCCTGTATGTTGCTGGGCGTCCATACCGGATTGCATGACGACATCGCGGTACAGGATATCGGCATCGACAATCTGACCGCCGCCGATGGTCTGGCGGTGGGGCGGGCATCAGGTTTTGTCGGACGGGCGATGGAGCGACTGCTGGACGGGTTTTATACCCTGAGCGATCGGGAAATGTATCGCTTGCTTGGCCTGCTCCATCGCAGCGAAAACATTCAACTGGAACCGTCCGCGCTGGCGGGCATGGCGGGGCCGCTGCGGGTATGCGCCGATGCGGCATATCTGCGCGCGCAGGGGGCAGGGGATTGATGGCGAAACTCTGCGACAGGCGACGCATCTGATCTGGGCCACCGGCGGCGGGATGGTGCCCGCGCACGAAATGGCTAACTACCTGGCGATGGCCGAGTCGCCATAAGCGCCATCATCTTTCCGTCATGCCCGCGATACGAGTGTAACCGTTTTCATAAAAATCGTTATTTCCCGTGGGACGGCGGGCTGACGGAGTGGCGGCGAACCAGCGTCGGGCTGAACATGTTGGTCGTTTCCTTCAGCGGTTTCCCCTGATGCAGGGCGATAGCCAGCTCGGCGGCTTGCGTCGCCATCGCGGAAATGGGGTAATGCACCGTGGTCAGGCGGGGACGGAGATAGCGCGCGATCAGCACGTCGTCAAATCCCACGACGGACATATCCTGAGGAACGTTGATGCTGTTATCGCTGAGCACGGACAGCGCGCCGGCGGCCATGGGGTCGTTGTAACACACCACGGCGGTCATCTTCCCGCCGCGGCTCAGCAGCTCGGTCATGGCGGATTCTCCGCCCATTTCATCAGGCGCGGCGCGGGCTATCAGCCGTTCATCTAGCGTCACGTCATGTTCATTCAGCGCGTCGATATAGCCCTGTAACCGATCGAATGAATCGGAAATCTGGTGGTTCGAACAGAGAAAACCAATCTTGCGGTGGCCTTCCTGAATCAGGTGGCGGGTAGCCAGCCAGGCGCCGTAGCGGTCGTCCAGCGCCACGCAGCGGTTTTCATAGCCCGGCAGCGTACGGTTGATCAGCACCATATCGGGAATATGGCTCATCAGGGTCGCCAGTTCCTGATCCGCAATCATTTTGGCGTGTACCACCAGTCCGGCGCAGCGGTGACGAATCAGTTGTTCTATCGCTTTCTTCTCTTGTTCGGCATTGTGGTAACCATTGCCGATAAGTAAAAAATTGCCCGTCGCCTGCGCGATTTGCTCCACCGATTTCACCATGGTGCCGAAAAAAGGATCGGAAACATCCGCCACCACCAGACCCAGCGTTTCCGCGCTTTGATGCGCAAGGGCTCTGGCATTGGCGTTAGGATGATACTGCAATTCAGCCATCGCCTTATGCACCGCCTTGCGCGAGGCGTCGCTGGCTTTGGGCGAGTCGTTGATGACGCGTGAAACCGTTGCAACTGATACCCCTGCCAGGCGAGCGACATCTTTGATTGTGGCCATGTAAGATTCCCGAACAATAGGTTGCCGAATATACCGATGTTACCGGCAGATGCTCCCCTCTGCGGCAGACAAAAAACGCTTATGTGATCGACGTCACGACCAGAGTAACTGCCCGCTTTTCAAACCTCATCCTGAGGTTTAAATTTAGGGTAAACGGTTACACTAAAGTGGTGAACGAGGACGTACCGTTTATTCTCATGGTGATTATGCCCGTTATTTCGCAGACAAAAAACGGGCGTGCGTATTAAGCCTCGCCTGCTGCCGGTCAATAGCGCGGCGGTGAAAAGGGGCAGTCGTGTTTTAAGGAGCGTCTTTTATGTTATTTGAACCCACCGAGCACCCGCACCGCCGCTTCAATCCGTTGAAAGGGGAGTGGATCCTGGTTTCGCCTCATCGGGCTAAGCGCCCGTGGCAAGGGCAGCAGGATGAACCCGATCGCCGTACGCCGCCGCCGCATGACCCAACCTGCTATTTGTGTGCAGGGAATAAGCGCATCACCGGCGATGTGAATCCGCAATATCAGGGTACGTTTGTTTTCACCAATGACTTTTCCGCCCTGATGGAAGATACCCCGGCGGTTTCGTCCGGCGACGATCCGCTATTTCGGATACAAAGCGCCCGGGGCGTCAGCCGCGTGATCTGTTTCTCGCCCGATCACAGCAAAAGCCTGCCTGAATTACCGTTGTCAGCCCTGAAAAGGATCATCGACACCTGGAGCGAACAGACGTCGGAACTGGGACAACGTTATCCCTGGGTACAAGTGTTTGAAAATAAAGGATCGATGATGGGCTGCTCGAACCCGCATCCGCACGGGCAGGTCTGGGCCAACGATTTTTTACCTAATGAAGCGGCGCGCGAAGATCGGCAGCAGCGGGCTTATTTTACAGACTACGGCTCGCCGCTCCTGCTTGACTATGCGCAGCGCGAGTTGGCAGACGGCAGCCGGCTGGTGGTGGAAACCGAATTCTGGCTGGCGGTGGTGCCTTACTGGGCGTCCTGGCCGTTTGAAACCCTGTTGCTGCCCAGGTTCGCCGTACGGCGGCTGCCGCAGCTAAGCGAACCGCAGCGTGCAGATCTCGCCGTAGCGCTGAAAAAATTGACCAGCCGCTACGATAACCTGTTTCAGTGTTCATTCCCGTACTCCATGGGGTGGCACGGCGCGCCATTCAACGGGGAAGAGAATACCCACTGGCAACTGCACGCCCATTTCTATCCGCCGTTATTACGTTCGGCGAGCGTGCGCAAGTTTATGGTCGGTTACGAAATGCTGGCGGAAGCCCAGCGCGACCTGACGGCGGAACAGGCCGCCGAACGTCTGCGGGCCGTCAGCGATATCCATTTTCGTGAGCAAATTTGAGGGCATTTTATGAACCGTATCGATTCTTTGCGTCAGTCGGCCAGGTCGACGTTCGAACGCGTATTCGGCTATACGCCGCAGGCGGAGATTCAGGCGCCGGGACGCGTGAACCTGATTGGCGAGCATACCGATTACAATGATGGTTTTGTTTTACCCTGCGCCATTGATTATCAGACGGTGATCGCCGCGGCCGCCCGGCAGGATAATCTGGTGCGCGTGGTGGCGGTAAATTTCGACGAGCAGCGGGACGAGTTTGACCTGACGCAGGAGATTCGGCCGCATGCGGAATATACCTGGGCGAACTATGTGCGCGGCACCGTCAAGTTTTTACAGGCGCGCGGCCTGCCGATTAGCGGCATGGATATGGTGATTTCCGGCAATGTGCCGGCGGGGGCGGGGCTAAGCTCTTCGGCTTCGCTGGAGGTGGCTATCGGACAAACGTTCAAGACGCTCAATCGCCTGGACGTCAGCCAGTTGACGCTGGCGTTAACCGGTCAGCAGGCGGAAAACGATTTTGTCGGCTGTAGCTGCGGCATTATGGATCAGTTTATTTCGGCGCAGGGGCAGTCCGGCCATGCGTTATTGATCGACTGCCGATCGCTGGCAGGGCGCGCGGTGCGGATGTTGGACGGGTTCGATATCCTGATTGTGAATTCCAATGTGCGCCGCGGACTGGTTGACAGCGAATACAATACCCGCCGCCAACAGTGCGAGGCGGCGGCGCGGCATTTCGGCGTTAAAGCGTTGCGCGATTTGTCCCTGGAACGGTTTGAAGCGGGATTGACGGGACTGGATCCGCTAACGGCGCGGCGCGCCCGCCATGTGATTACGGAAAACAATCGCACGCTGGAAGCCGCCGCTGCGCTGGCGCAGCAGGATGCCGAGCGCCTGTTTACCCTGATGGCCGAGTCTCATATCTCTATGCGCGATGATTTTGAAATCACGGTGCCTCAAATTGATATATTGGTTGAACTGATTCAGGCGCATGTAGGCAAGCGGGGCGGCGCCCGAATGACGGGCGGCGGTTTTGGCGGCTGCGTGGTATCGCTGGTGCCGGCCGAGCTGACCGACGACGTTTGCCGGATGCTTGCGCGCGAATACCCGGCGCGTACCGGATTACAGCCGGCTATCTATCTCTGCCAGCCGTCCGACGGCGCCGGTCCGCTGAACTGACACTTTCCTCATCGCTCTGACGTAGAGTGGTTTGCTTTCGATCCCATCAAACAGGGGGGCAGCAGCGCCCTGTTTGATTCTTCATTTTGCAATAATGATAAACAATATTATTAACGTTGTAATAATTTGATTTTAAATGATATTTTAAATATTTTTTCATCAAAATCGCTTGCCTGGCTGATCATATTTTCGGCATAATACGCGCCATAAAATTTCTCAATGGACATGAAAAGGAAACCGCATGGAGCGCAATTACGCCATACCCTCGTCTTTTTCTTCGTTAACCGCCACGCTCGCCCGTTATCAACTGTCCGTCTTTGGTTGCGCCGACCTGGACGTGGAGTCCTTCAGCGCCAGCGAGGGGCTGAGCCAGACCTACTGCTACCAGATAACCTTTACCAGCGGCCGGGATATCGCCCCCGGCGAGATGCTGTTGCAGGACGCCTCCTTTACCTTCAATCCGCCGGGCAGGCAACTGGGCGGCATCACGCTGCCTGACGCCACACCGCCGCGTTCGGTTCACGGGGTGGTGACGCAGTTTCAGCGGCTGTCGGCCTCGGCGGACGAGGTGCGTTACCGGCTGACGCTGGAGCCGCATCTGGCGCTGCTGGGCAATGCCGGTCGCCCGGCGATATACCAGCATCAGTCGG
>NZ_JBEIAC010000013.1:0-122767 GCF_040240335.1 Brenneria sp. L4-2C
TTCTTCCCGCTGCCGCTCGACTTGCATGTGTTAGGCCTGCCGCCAGCGTTCAATCTGAGCCATGATCAAACTCTTCAATTTAAGATTTGTTTGATTCGCTAAGTTAATAGCTGTGCTCAAAGAATTAGTAACTGTTCATTCGTAATGAATTTACTGCTAGTCACTCTTCAAGACTTTTTTATATCGTCAGCCGATAGGTCTTGTGAGTGCCCACACAGATTGTCTGATTAAATTGTTAAAGAGCAGTGCCACGTCATCCCGTGGCGCGGGCCGCATATATTATGCAATTCCGCTGTGAAGTCAAGTGATTATTGCCTGGCTTCTTACTGTCGTCACAACCGCGTAATCGCCGTTGCCGTGTCAGTGGGAGCGCATTATAGGGACTTCTGCGCAGGCCGCAACAGGTAATTTGCATAAAAATGATTGAGTGCGTTTTTTTTCGGCGATCCGCCGGGAAAGGCAACGCTATGTGCTCTTTTTAAGCGTTAATTGCCCAAATTCATGAGCGAAACGCGTTACCTGATCCCAATCGGTGTATTCGACTTCTTTGCTGCTATCCGTCTCTCCGCCGGTCATGTGCATAATCAATTGGATCATAATGCGATCAAACCATCGATAGCGGGGATAACGCAGCGCACCCGCGAATACGCCGCACAAGTCTGGCTCCCACGGCGAACTCAACAAGAATTTGCGCGTATAGGCGTTCGTCTGCAACGTGCGCTTTTCTGGTTTCCGCGCCGTTAAATTTACGGAAAAGAACGCGCTGGGCATTTGCCGCAGACGCGTCAGATGCCGCTGAATAAACTTATTCACCGCCGGATTAAAACGTCCGTATCGCACCGATGCGCCGATCAGGATCCGATCGTATTTAGTCAGGTCGATATCATTCGCACTTAGCAAGCTAATGACATCACACTCCAACGCGCCTTTTAGCGAGTTGGCGATATAAGAGGCTATCTCTCGCGTCTGCCCATCCTTACTGGAAAATAATATCAAAGCTTTCATTGCACTATATCCGCCTGTTTTATTCCCGCCAGAACGTCGGCGTAAACAAGACTAAAAGAGTAAATACCTCTAAACGTCCGAATAGCATTGTCAGGATCAATATCCACTTTGCCGCATCATTCATCGAAGTAAAGTTGTCCGCGACGACACCCAGCCCCGGACCTAAATTATTCAGCGTCGCGGCGACGGCGGCAAAAGCGGAGAAATCATCCACCCCCGTCGCGATAACGGCCAGCATACTGACGATAAAGACTAGCGCATAGGCGGAGAAGAAACCCCAGACGGCTTCCAGTATCCGCTCAGGCAGCGCGCGATTGCCCAATTTTATGCTGTATACCGCGTTAGGATGAACCAGCCTTTTCAATTCACGCGAACCTTGCAGGAAAAGCAGCAGAATACGAATGACTTTCAAGCCGCCCCCGGTTGACCCGGCACAGCCGCCGATAAACGCGGAGCACAGCAGCAGCACCGGCAAAAAAAGCGGCCAGGAAGCAATACTATCCGTGGTGAAGCCCGCGGTTGTGGCCATCGACACAACCTGGAAGAAAGCCTGATTTAGCGTTTGCATGCCTGTCGCATAGACGTTGTGAAACCACAACACCACGGTACACACCGCGACCAGCGACATCTGAACATAGATGAACATACGGAATTCAGGATCGCGCCAGTAAACCTTGATGCTACGTCCGCTCAGCACCGCGAAGTGCAGACCAAAATTACAGCCGGAAATCAGTAGAAATACCGCAATAATGGTGTTAATCGTCGGGTTGTTAAAATAGCCGATGCTGGCATCGTGGGTAGAAAAACCGCCAACCGCAACCGTTGAAAAACTATGGCCGATCGCATCGAAAGCGGGCATCCCCGCCAGCCAGAGTGAAACCGCACAGGCCGCAGTAAGCATCACGTAGATCAGCCATAGGGTTTTCGCCGTATCGGCGATCCTGGGACGCATTTTGTTATCTTTCAGCGGTCCCGGCATTTCGGCGCGATAAAGCTGCATCCCCCCGACGCCAAGGATAGGCAGGATAGCCACGGCCAGAACGATGATCCCCATCCCCCCAAACCATTGCAGCATTTGTCGATAGAACAGAATCGCTTTGGGTAACGAATCCAGCCCGACCAGCGTCGTCGCCCCCGTGGTGGTTAGTCCGGAGAAAGACTCAAAAAAGGCGTCAGTGACGCCGAGGTTCGGGTGTTCCGCGAAGAGAAAGGGAAGCGCGCCCACGCTGCCCAGCACCGTCCAGAATAATACGACGATCAGAAATCCTTCCCGTGATTTCAACTCATGCTTTTGTTTACGGTTTGGCAGCCAAAGCACAATGCCGATCGTCAGTGCGACCAGAAAAGTTTGAGTGAAAGCCCGCCCGGCGCCATCACGATAGATCAAGGCCACCAGTCCTGGGATAAACATCGTCCCGGAAAAAAGGATAACCAGCAGACCCACAATTCGGGTTATGGCGCGCAAATGCATTGCAAAGAATTCCTTAAATGATTCATAAAACAGCGTTGGGATTATTGTGAAACTGGCAATAAATGCAACGAGCCACGGCTGATATCACGCAATCTCATGGCCGCTTCATCAACGCGCCCAAGGGGAATAGACACGCTCAATGTCACTTCCGCACCGAAGTCGCTATGCAGAATCCGACCGCCAAGATGGTATATCAGCGATTCAACCTGAGGTAATAATGAATAATCACAGCGTAGGCCATATTCTTTCTGTAATACTTTTTCTTGCAGCGATACCGCTTTCAGCGCTTGCTGGACGCCGCCGCCATAAGCCTTCACCAGCCCGCCGGTACCCAGTTGGATCCCGCCGTAATAACGCACAACGACGGCGGTAATCTCGCCGATGCCGCTCCCCATCAACTGCGCCAACATGGGTTTCCCGGCTGTCCCCGAAGGCTCGCCGTCATCAGAAAATCCAAGCTGCTGGGAATCGTCAGGCGCGCCGGCGACATACGCCCAACAATGATGTCTGGCCGTGGGGTGCTGCTCCCGGGTCTGCTGAACAAAATCTTTTGCCGCATCAATGCCATTTGTCGGCGCCAGTAGAGTAATAAAACGGCTTTTCTTGATTTCCTCACTCACGCTGACCGGCGCTGCGGGTACCGGATAAGCCTGCATCAGGACAGCTTCTGGTCGCGCGTCATATTTTCAATACGCTGCTCATGGATAACGATATTATCTTCAATGCGAATACCGCCGAAGGGTTTTAGCGCATCAATCCGCTTCCAGTCAAAATGGCGGCTGAATTGACCCGCCCGCCAGGGCTCAAGCAGCGAATCGATAAAATAAATACCGGGTTCAATCGTCAACACCATGCCGGGCTCAAGTATTCGGGTACAGCGCAAATAGGGATATTGCGGCGGTGCGGCCAGTTGGGCGCCCTGATCATCCTGCATAAAACCGGCGACGTCATGTACCTGTAACCCCAGCAAGTGTCCCAGACCATGCGGCAGGAATGGCGCGGTTAAACCGTTCTCCACCATCGCCTCGGCGCTGATCCCATCAATCAGCTGATGTGACTTCAACAAGCCGGCAATACGCTGATGCATTTGGATATGGTAATCGGTATAGCGCACGCCGGGCTGGATCTTATCGATGAGGGCCAGCTGTTCCTGATTCAGATCTTTCACCAACGCGGCAAATGCGTTATCGCTCTGCGTGGAATAGGTTCGGGTCAAATCGGCCGCATAGCCGTTATATTCGGCGCCGGCATCGATCAGAAAACTACGCACATCCGACGGCGCCTGATGGTCCAACTGGGTATAATGCAGCACCGCGGCGTGTTCATTGAGCGCCACGATGTTGCTATAAGGCACGTCGGTATCACGGTGACCTGTGGCCGTCAGATAAGCCAGATTGATATCGAACTCGCTCATGCCGGACAGAAAAGCCTCATGCGCAGCGCGATGGCCGACAACCGCGGTTTTCTGCGCTTCACGCATGCAGACTAACTCGTAGTCCGTCTTATAAGCGCGATAGTAATGCAGATAATCCAATACGCCCTGGGGATTAATGTTTTCGGCATCAATACCCAGCGCCAGCGCTCTTTGCGGGGCATAACCGAGGTAAGCGACGCGCCGACGCCCGGCCGGAAGTTGTTTTCCAATATCATCGGCATTGCGCAGAACCGAGATGTCCACCTCGTCAGTCCAGAAACTTTCTGGCATGGGCGCGACGTTGTGCCAGTAATCCACCGGCGAATAGAACCAGAGTTTCGGCGGGTTGACGCCGTCGACCCATAACCAGCAATTCGGCACCTGGGTTACCGGCACCCAGGCTTTAAACTGCGGGTTAACTTTAAAGGGGTAGTCGTGATCGTCCAGAAATACCGTTAATAATTCACCGGAATGAATCAATAATGCGTCGAGCTGGTGGCGCGCAAGAATGGCTTGAGTGCGTTGCTGTAACGTAATCAGATGATGGTGGTATAAAGAAGCCAGCTTTTCCATAGGTATCCCTGTTTGTCGCTGCACGATGCCTTCATTTTAACACAGCCGCCATTCAACGACAGCGCCGGACACTTTGTGCGCGCGCCAGGATTTCCGCCACGCTAATCCATCTGATGGAAAGCCTGTGTGCATTGGCAAGGGACAGGGGATGATGACCGTCAAACCCCGCGGACTATCACGCGGGGGTTTTCTTAGATAAACGAGAAAGCGTCGCTGAACATATGCGCCGTCAACGCACCGCGCTCATTGCAGAAGCGCTCGCGGGCAATCTTCGCCATTTCAAAACGACCGGCGATATAAATGTCTTGCTCGGCTAATGAACCGTAATCCTGTAGTACCGCGCTTAATACGGTACCGGTTCGTCCACGCCAGCCTTCTTCCGGTTGTTCAACCACCGGGATCACTTGCAAATTGGCATACTGCGTCGTCAGCGCTTCCAGTTCGCCGAGATCGTAGAGGTGTTTGGTTTCCCGCCCCCCCCAATAGATCGCGATATCGCGCTCCGGCCGCTGAGCCAGCGCCGTCAGCAAAATCGAGCGCACGTAGGAAAAGCCGGTGCCGCCGGCAATCAACACCAGCGGACGCTCGCTCTCTTCGCGCAGCCACGCTTCACCGTGCGGAATATCCACCGTCAGCGTTTTCTCTTGCAGAATACGCTCCATCACCGCCATGGCATAAAGATTCAGCTCAGAAGCGCCGATATGCAGTTCAATAAAATTCGTCTCCATCGGCGTGGACGCCATAGAGAAAGGACGCTTATCCCGCTCGTCCATGACGACCATCAGGTACTGACCGGCACGAAAAGAAAAGGGCGCCTCAGGTAATAAACGAACCCGATAAACCGTATCGGTTATTGCTTCTACCAAAGTCACGTTACAGCTCAATGTCGTCATGCATTCCCTCTGTAGGGTCATAAAAGCAATACTGGGAACAGAGCAACAGCAGGTTAGCGCCGGGGTTCTCTGTCACTGAAAATGGCTAATTCATCCCATATGGCATCAACGCGCGCGCACACCTGAGGATCTTTTTTGATCGGATGTCCCCACTCGCGTTGTGTTTCGCCCGGCCATTTATTGGTGGCGTCCAGCCCCATTTTGGAACCCAAACCGGAAACCGGCGAGGCAAAATCCAGATAATCTATCGGCGTATTTTCCACTAATACGGTATCTCGCGCCGGATCCATGCGCGTGGTGATCGCCCAGATAACGTCTTTCCAGTCACGGGCATTGACGTCGTCGTCACAGACAATAACAAATTTGGTGTACATAAACTGCCGCAAAAAAGACCAAACGCCCATCATGACGCGTTTAGCGTGACCGGCATATTGCTTCTTCATGGTAACGATCGCCAGACGGTAAGAGCAACCCTCTGGCGGCAAATAAAAGTCGACTATCTCCGGAAATTGCTTTTGCAAAATAGGCACAAAAACTTCATTGAGCGCGACGCCCAATACGGCGGGCTCATCCGGCGGACGTCCGGTATAGGTGGAGTGATAAATCGCGTCGCGCCGCTGGGTGATATGCGTCACCGTAAAGACCGGGAAACTATCGACTTCATTGTAGTAACCGGTATGATCGCCGTAAGGCCCTTCCGGCGCCATTTCCCCCGGTTCGATATAACCTTCCAGCACCATTTCCGCACTGGCCGGCACTTCCAGATCGTTGGACAAACATTGCACGACCTCGGTTTTATGGCCGCGCAGCAGACCGGCAAAAGCATATTCGGATAGTGTATCGGGAACCGGCGTGACCGCCGCCAAAATCGTTGCCGGGTCGGCCCCCAACGCGACGGCGACCGGGAAGCGTTGCCCCGGATTTTCCTGACACCATTCCTGAAAATCCAGCGCGCCGCCGCGATGCGACAGCCAGCGCATAATCAGCTTGTTTTTGCCCAGCAACTGCTGCCGATATATCCCCAGATTCTGCCGTTCCTTATTCGGCCCGCGGCTCACCGTCAGCCCCCAGGTCACCAGCGGCGCGGCATCTTCCGGCCAGCAGTGCATGATCGGTATCCGGCTTAAATCGACGTCTTCGCCCTGCCACACCTGTTCCTGACAGGGAGCCGAAGACAATCGTTTCGTCGGCATATTCAATACCTGACGGAATTTAGGCATTTTATCCACCAGATCGCGGAACCCTTTCGGCGGTTCGGGCTCTTTAAGAAAAGCCAGCAGTTTACCGACATCACGCAATGCGCTGACGTCTTCCTGCCCCATTCCCATGGCGACGCGTTTTGCCGTGCCGAACAAATTGCACAGAACCGGCATGCTGTAACCTTTCGGATTTTCAAACAGCAGCGCCGGGCCATCCGCACGCAAGGTACGGTCGGCAATTTCCGTCATTTCAAGATAGGGATCGATAGGCTGGTTAATGCGTTTTAATTCTCCCCTCGCTTCCAGTAGCGAGAGGAATTCGCGTAAGTCACGATATTTCATGCTGATCATCGGCGCTGTCTGTGGAACTGGTTATTATAAAGTCTCTTCTGCGGCCTGTCGCTTCTTAGTGCGGCTATTTTGCGGCGGCATTCGCCCGCGCTTCTGGGTACCTTGAAACCGATATCAGCAATTTCTTAAGAAAATTTTTTTATCCGGGTCCGCTTTTGTTATGCTGACCCACCGGAATCATAAGTCTGCAAAATTATGGAAGCTTGGTACTTACTCTATTGTAAACGTGGTCAATTGCTGCGGGCGAAAGAACATTTGGAACGCCAGGATGTTGCTTGCCTAAGTCCGATGATTACACTGGATAAAATCATACGCGGCAAACGTACCGAGGTCTGCGAACCGCTGTTTCCGAACTATCTGTTTGTCGAGTTCGATCCCGAACGCATCCATACAACCACCATCAGCGCCACGCGCGGGGTCAGCAACTTCGTGCGCTTCGGTAATTTCCCCGCCACGATCCCCCAGCAGGTGATCGATGACCTGATGCAGCATCCGCCGGAAGGCATTACCGACCCGCAAACGCCGCAGCCAGGCGATGAGGTCATGATTACGGATGGGATTTTTACCGGCTTGCAGGCCATCTATACCGAGCCGGACGGGGAAGCCCGTTCCATGCTGTTGCTGAATTTGCTGAATAAGCAGGTTCGTCAGAGCATTGATAACCGTCAATTCCAGAAAATGTAATCGTCAGGCGCGGCGAACGCCGTCCTGACGAAACTAATCAACGTTGCGAATGCTGCTCATGCAGCCATTGCGCGACGCGCTTGGCAAAGTAGGTCAATACGCCATCGGCGCCCGCGCGTTTGAAACACAGCAAGGACTCCATCACCAGCGGCTTTTCCTGTAGCCAACCATTCTGAATGGCGGCCATATGCATCGCATACTCCCCGGAAACCTGATAAGCGAAAGTCGGCACGGCAAACGTATCCTTCACACGCCTGACCACGTCCAGATACGGCATTCCCGGTTTCACCATCACCATATCGGCCCCTTCCTGAAGATCCTGGGCGATCTCCTGTAAGGCTTCATCGCCGTTGGCGGGATCCATCTGATAGGTCTTTTTATCCCCGCCCTTCAGATTACCGGCCGATCCCACCGCGTCGCGGAATGGGCCATAGTAACAAGAGGCGTATTTAGCCGAGTAAGCCATAATCTGCGTATTAATCAGGTTTTGCCTTTCCAGGCTCTCGCGGATCGCGCCGATACGCCCGTCCATCATATCGCTGGGCGCGATAATTTCCGCGCCGGCCTCGGCGTGCGACAGCGCCTGACGCACCAGAATATCTTTGGTGATATCGTTAATGACGTAGCCTTCTTCATCGATAATGCCGTCCTGCCCGTGCGTGGTATAGGGGTCGAGCGCAACATCCGTCAACAGACCCAGCTCCGGCACAGCATCTTTTAACGCGCGAACGGTGCGCGGAACAAGGCCGTCCGGGTTATAGGCTTCCTCGGCATGCAACGATTTTTTATCCGCTTCGATGACGGGAAACAGCGACAGCACCGGAATGCCAAGCCTGGCGATTTCCTCAGCTTCTTTCACCAGCACGTCAATAGTCATGCGGTATACGCCCGGCATCGAGGGAACTTCCTGCTGACGATTATTGCCTTCCATGACAAAAACAGGATAAATCAGGTCGTTAACCGTCAGTTGGTTTTCAGCGACCAGACGGCGGCTGAAATCATGACGACGAATGCGGCGCATGCGCCGACCGGGGAACTTACCGGGAAAAGCAGTGCTCATATCATTATTCTCCTGAATCAAACCAGCCGGAAAACCCGGCGGGCGTTTTCATCTGTTTTTCGTCCCAACCATGCGGCATCTTCTTCACGCCAGGCGGCGACCTGACTGACAATATGCGGGAGAAAACAGGATTCGTTACGACGGGATGCAGGCTTAGGACTTAAATCCCGGGGCAGCAAATACGGCGCGTCGGTTTCCAGCAACAACCGATCGCACGGAATATGTTTCAATAATGCACGCTGCTCAAGCCCCCGGCGTTCATCGCAGACCCAGCCGGTGATGCCGATCATCAACCCGACAGTCAGACATTCATCAAGCTCGCGGCGATTGCCGGTGAAGCAATGCAATACCGCCGCGGGCAACTGGTCCAGCCAAGGCGTCAGCAGGGATAGAAAACGCGGGTGAGCCTCTCGGCAGTGCAGAAAAACGGGCATGGATAACTCGGCCGCCAGCGCCAGTTGAGCGCTGAATGCGCGTTCCTGCTGCTCTGGGGAGGAAAAGTTGCGATTAAAATCAAGCCCGCACTCACCGATGGCGACGACGGCCTCGGATTGCGCCATCTGGCGGATCTGCTCGGCGGCTGAATCATCCCAACCGCTGGCGTCATGCGGGTGAACGCCCGCGGTAGACCAGCAGTAATCCGGATATGCCGCCGTCAGCGCCAGGGCCTGACGGCTTTCCCGAATATTGGTTCCCGTCGCCAGCATCCCGCTGACGCCGGCCTGTTTGGCGCGCGCGATCACCAGTTCCCGGTCTTTCGCAAACTGAGGGCTGGTTAAATTGACTCCGATATCAAACATTGGCTAGTTACCCGTCTATCGCTACAGTGATACCGCCGCAGGAGGCGCACAAAAAACAAAACCTCTCAAAGAGAGGCTATTTACTTTCAAAGACAGGGAGCCATTTCTTACGGCGCAGGCTCTTCTGTTTCCGCACGACGACCTTTACCCACATAAAACCGGGAGAAAAACACGCCGATTTCAAACAGCATATACATGGGAAGCGCCAGCAAGGTTTGCGAGAAAACATCCGGCGGCGTCAGCAACATACCGACAATAAAAGCCCCGACCAGCATATAAGGCCGTTTCTTTTTCAGATCCTCCGGCGTCACCACCCCGCTCCAGCACAGCAACACGATCGCAATAGGCACTTCAAATGACACGCCGAACGCCATAAACAACGCCATGACAAAGTCCAGGTAGTTGTTGATATCGGTCGCAATCAGCACGCCCTCGGGCGCCGTTTTGGCGAAGAAGCCGAATGCCAGCGGGAAAACAACGAAATAGGCAAACGCCATACCGGCATAGAACAACAGGCTGCTGGAAACCAACAGCGGCATCATCAACCGGCGTTCATGCTTATACAGCGCCGGCGCGACAAACGCCCAGACCTGATACAACACCAGCGGCGCCGAGACAAACACCGAAACAATCATGGTGAGCTTTATCGGCGTGAAAAACGGCGAAGCCACATCAGTGGCGATCATACTGGCCCCTGCCGGCAGCTTTTCAATCAGCGGGGCCGAAACCAACTGGTAAATGTCATTAGCAAAGTAAATCAATGCCAGAAACACCACCAGCACACAAATAATACTGTTCAGCAACCGCTTGCGCAGTTCGATCAGATGACTAATCAGCGGTTGGGTATCTTCAGCGGTCATAAACTAACGATCATCACTTGGTTGACGGGCAGAAACGGCAGGAGACTGCTCAGGTTTGATTTTGTTATCCACCACCGGGACAGGCGCAGTCCGGTTATCCTCAGATTCATGACTGACCGCAACCGGCGAGGGCGTTTTTTCCGCCTCAATCACGCCGTCATGCACCGCCTCGGGATCGTTCAGCGGCTCATAAGACGTCGGTTCCGCGGTCTTCGCCTCATTCTGCGACGATTGCTCGCCATAGCCGCGTTTCATCGCTTCCGCCGCTTCCTTCAGCTCGTCCATGGAAGCTTTCAACTCCGGCGACAAATTTTGCAGGCCGGCTTTTTCCACTTTCTTGAGGCTGTCCTGCAACTCCTGTAGCTTCAGTTCCTGCGACAGCTCATTTTGAACCGTGGACGCCAGCGAACGCAGGGTTCTAATCCACCCGGCTACGGTCCTTACGGCTACCGGCAAACGTTCTGGTCCAAGCACGACCAAACCGATCACCATGACTAATAGCAGTTCACTAAACCCAATATCGAACACCGATTATACCTGCTCTTTATGCTGGTTCTTTGCGTCATCCTTCTTGGCTTCAGGCTGTTGGTCTGCTATCGATTTAGTCGCAAAATCAGCGTCCTGCTGAGCTTTATCAGCGGCAGACGGCTGCTCGTCGCCCATCGCCTTTTTAAAGCCTTTGATGGATGCGCCGAGATCGGAGCCCAATGTCCTCAGCTTGTTGGTCCCAAACAGTAATACAACGATTACTGCGATGATCAACAAGTTCCAAATACTAATACCGCCCATAACGTTTACCTCTTTCAAAAAGGGGGTCACCAAGATTACCCCCATTATAGAAGATAATCTTGCTATGCATTATGATCTGCTTCAACGAGTTCGCCGCCAGCCGATAACCCAGGCGACAACCCCCGCGGCCATCAGACCAGAAGGTATAACATCCGCTTCCACGTGGCTGACCAGCAACAACGTACCGCTGATTAACAACGTGGCGCCGATTCCCAGCAGGTAACGGGATTGTCCCTGTCTGACATGCTGCGTGCGCAGTTCATCAGCCAGTTTATCCACACTCTGCCGTAATATGCGATGCTGGCGTAAACCGTCATAAAACAATTCGGGAATATCCGGCAGTTTTTCCGCCCAGAACGGCGCTTTTTCTTTCAAGGCCCGAACCATAGCCGGCAAACCGACCTGTTCTTTCAGCCAATTTTCTAAAAATGGTTTGGCCGTTTTCCAGAGATCCAACTGCGGATAGAGCTGGCGTCCAATCCCTTCGATATACAGCAGCGTTTTTTGCAACAGCACGAGCTGGGGCTGAACTTCCATATTAAAGCGGCGAGCCGTGTTAAAGAGGTTCAATAATACATGACCGAATGAAATTTCCGCTAACGGCTTTTCAAAAATCGGCTCGCATACGGTACGAATCGCGAATTCAAAGTCTTCGACGTTGGTATCCGCCGGCACCCAGCCTGAATCCACATGCAGCTCAGCCACTTTACGGTAATCCCGATTGAAGAACGCAATAAAGTTTTCCGCCAGATAGCGCTTATCTTCTTTATTCAGCGAACCGACAATGCCGCAGTCGATACCAATATACTGCGGATCTTCCGGGTGTTCGTCGTTAATGAAGATATTGCCGGGATGCATATCGGCATGAAAGAAACTGTCGCGGAACACCTGCGTAAAGAAAACCTGCACCCCGCGTTCCGCCAGCAACTGCATGTTGGTCCCGTTGGCTTTCAGCGTTTCAACGTCGGAAACCGGAACGCCATAGATGCGTTCCATCACCAGCATACGCTCACTACAGTAGTCCGGATACACTTCGGGAATGTACAGCATGTTGCTATCTTCGAAATTGCGCCGCAGCTGAATCGCATTCGCCGCTTCACGCAGCAGATTCAGCTCATCAAGCAACGTTTTCTCATATTCATGCACCACTTCCCGCGGGCGCAGGCGTCGTCCGTCCGGCAACAGCCTCGGCAGCCAGCCCGCCAGACGCTTCATAAGACGGATATCAGCTTTGATCACCGGTAAAATATCAGGCCGGATAACCTTGATAACGATCTCTTTGCCGGTCTCTTTCAGACGCGCGGTATGAACCTGGGCGATAGATGCCGACGCCAGCGGTTTCACCTCGAAATCATCAAACCACGCCTCCAGAGGAACGCCGCCCATCGACAGTTCGATTTGTTTGCGCGCCAGCATGCCATCGAAAGGCTCGACCCGATCCTGCAACATCGCCAGTTGATCGGCGATCGCCGGCGGGAACAGATCGCGCCGCGTCGACATCATCTGGCCGAACTTGATCCATACCGGGCCAAGTTCCTGCAATGCCAAACGTAAACGCACGCCCAACAGCTTATCGGGATGCCGATTGGGCAACCAGAACAGCAAACGGCGGCCAAAGCGCAGCGGGATTGTCAGGCGCATCCTGGGAATGAGCTCATCCAGACCGTAGCTGAGCAAAACGCGCGCGATGCTGTAAAGCCGAATCAGTTCACCGGGCATCATCGTGAGATCTCCAACTTCGCCAGACGCTCAGACAGCTTCTCGGCTGATTTATCCAGTGCGGCGACCTCATCCTGGAACCAGGCATGTTCCAGTTTTCCCGGCGCGAGACGCCATTCTTCGGTCAACGTTTCGGACAAAATATGCTGCTGCCGGCACAAAAGTCGGTTGAATGCGCCCAGCGTTTTTTGCGCCGTCTGGCTTACCCCTTGCGCGACAATATCCCCCAGATAGGGCGCCAGCCATTCCGCCGGATCAAACTCGGCCAAATCAAGCAGCCCGATAAGCTGCTGCGCAACCTGGATATCGCCTTCTATGATCAGATCGCCGCTGCGCATCAGCGAAGACAGGTGTTGCCTATCGCGCAGCTTCATCAGTACCGCTAAACGCGTCTTCAGCCGGCAATCGGCGCCATCTTCCCATTGGCTCAACACGTCAAGCCGATGCTCGCTAAAAACGAGCACCAGCGGCATATCCAGTTCAGCCAGTTCGATTTGCAGCGTTTTTCCAGACAGGCGCTGGCGCGCCGCCTTCATACTGCGGTCACGAAACAGCAGCTGATTCAACGCGGTTTCCAGCGCGGCTGTCAGCACAGACGTTATCAGCATTGGCATTTCCAATCAGAATTTAAAACCACGATGCAGCGCAACAATCCCACCGGTAAGATTGAAATAATTCACGCTATCAAAACCCGCGTCGGCCATCATTCCTTTCAGCGTTTCCTGATCGGGATGCATACGGATCGATTCCGCCAGATAGCGATAGCTGCCGGCGTCGCGCGCCACCATTTCCCCGATTCTCGGCAGAACATGGAACGAATAGACGTCGTACATTTTGCTTAACGGCTTCAATACCGGTTTAGAGAACTCCAGCACCAGCAGACGTCCGCCCGGCTTCAATACGCGATACATGGAACGCAGCGCTTTTTCTTTATCGGTGACGTTACGCAAACCAAAGGAGATAGTGATGCAGTCAAAGAAGTCATCCGGGAACGGCAGCTCTTCCGCATTAGCCTGTACGTAGCTGACATTATTGATAATGCCTTTGTTACGTAATTTTTCGCGCCCGACCTTCAGCATGGAAGCATTGATATCGGCCAAAACCACTTCGCCTTCATCCCCCACGATGCGGGAGAATTTGGCCGTCAAATCGCCGGTTCCGCCCGCCACGTCCAGCACGCGTTGTCCGCGCCGCACGCCGCTGCACTCAATGGTGAATCTTTTCCAGATACGATGGATGCCGAAAGACATCAGGTCATTCATCAAGTCATATTTTGCTGCTACAGAATGAAAAACATCGGCCACCATGACTTCTTTTTCATCCTTGGCGACAGTGCGAAAACCAAAGTCGGTTGTTTTCTCCTGCTCATCTGCCATCTTATCCGCCTACTATTTTGTCAAATATCGAGTCTATTCTGTTAGTGGAAGAGTGTAACAGACCCATATAAAAAGCCCACCGCCTAATACGACAACAGACTCAGGGCGATACCTTTATTCAGTCCGCGCGACAGAAACGCCTAGTGATGTTCCGAGGGCGGATCTGACGGGTCAGCGCCGGCATCTTTCGTCGCGTTCGACTCGGTCAACGCATCCCCGGCGTTCTGCTCATGCGCGGTGGCCCGATCCGCCAGCGACGGGCTGATTGGGCGTTTTACTTCAACGCCCAACGCACGAAACCCCTCGGCCTGGCCAATCAGGTTACCACGCCCGGAGGAAAGTTTATTCATCGCCTGGCGATAGCTACCCTGGGCTTTATCCAGACTTTGGCCCAATGACGCCATATCATCGACGAACAGACGCAGTTTATCGTACAACCGCGCGGCCCGTTCGGCGATCTGCTGCGCGTTGCGGCTCTGTTGCTCATACCGCCACAGATTATTGATAGTGCGCAACGCCACCAGCAATGTCGTGGGGCTAACCAGCATAATATTGTGTTTCAGCGCTTCGTTGATCAACTCGGGCTGACGATCGATGGCCACCAGAAACGCAGGTTCGACGGGAATAAACATCAGCACATAGTCCAGAGAGCGCAGCCCCGGCAGTTGCTGGTAGTCCTTGCCGCCCAGCAGGCGAATATGCCCGCGCACGGAGAGCAGATGATCGTTCAGCGCGGCCAGACGCTCGGCCTCATCTTCGCTATTAAAATAGCGTTCATAGGCCACCAGCGACATTTTGGCGTCAATCACCACATCCTTGCCCTGCGGCAAACGGACTATCACGTCAGGCTGCATACGATTGTTGGCGCCGGTCTGCACGCTGACCTGCGTCTGATACTCATAGCCTTCGCGTAGCCCGGAGGCTTCCAGCACGCGGCTGAGCACCACCTCGCCCCAGTTGCCCTGCGTCTTGTTATCTCCTTTCAGGGCTTTGGTGAGGTTAATCGCTTCGCGCGCCATCTGCGCATTCAGCTGTTGCAGATTACGGATTTCATGCGTCAGGGTATGGCGCTCGCGGGCTTCGGCGCCGAAGCTATCCTGAACCTGACGCCGGAATCCATCAAGCTGTTCGCGCAGCGGCATCAATAAACGATCCAGACTTTGTTTGTTCTGTTCATCCACTTTACGGCCGCTGTGCTCAAAAATCCGGTTGGCCAGATTTTCAAACTGCGTGGTTAAACGCTGTTCGCTGTTCATCAGCAGACGCTGTTTCTCTTCGGCCGCCATGCGCGTCTCTTCCAGCCTGATAGTGACCTCCCGCAGTTCCGCTTCCTGGGCGCTATTCACCTCGCGCAGCGCGCGCAACTCCTGATTTAACTGCGCGCACTCCTCGCGCAGTTGCGCCAGTTGCCGTTGCTTTTCCTGGCCGGCCGCCAGCTGGCCGTGGGCGTTACGCAACGCCAGCTCATTGTCACGCAATTGCTGCTCATACTGTTTTTTTGCCTGCTGACTGTCGCTCAGCAGTTGCTGGGTTTGCTGTAGCGATTGCTCAAGCAACCGTTGTTCGGTCTCATGACGGGACTGCCGCCGCTGGAACGACAGGCTGGCGATAAGCCAGCCGACCAACAGACCGACAAGACCGCCGCCCACGCCATAAAATATGCTGATATCCACTGCGCCTCCACTGGCCGTCACTGCTGCCCGTCAAGGTAAATTGATACTGTATGGATGTCCAGAGACAATTCCGCTCATACAGGGATTTAGGGGGAAACACGGAGAAAAAAAGCGGGAAATGCGGGCATGATTCAGATTTATCAGGCAAATATTGCGGGCCGGTACAGGCCTCAGGTCGCCGATGCGTCGGCGTTGTCGCCCGGCCCATCCCTGGGCCGGGCCTCGTCGCAACCGCCGCAAGCGGCGTTCAACGCAGCGTCATCAGCTCAGACGTTGTTTCGCCTCATCGATGGCTTTCGCGACCTGCTGGGGCGAAACACCCCCTTGTGCGGCGCGTTTATCCAGACAAGACTGCAACGACAGGATGGGATAAACATCATCGCCAATCACGGCGCTGAACTGCTGAAGCTCGGCCAGAGACAGCGCTTCCAGCGCTTTGCCCTGACGAATGGCTTCCACAACCGCTTCGCCGACGATATGGTGGGCTTCACGGAACGGCACGCCTTTCGCAACCAGATAATCCGCCAGTTCCGTCGCGTTCGCATAACCCTGCTCGGCCGCTTCCCGGCAACGAGGACGTTTCACCTGAATGCCTTCCAGCACCAGAGCGGCCATCATCAGGCAGTCATGCCAGGTATCCAGCGCATCGAACAAGCCCTCTTTGTCTTCCTGCATATCCTTGTTGTACGCCAGCGGCAACCCTTTCAGCGTCACCAGCATGCCGCTCAGCGCGCCCTGAACCCGTCCGCATTTACCGCGGATCAATTCCAGCGCATCCGGATTCTTTTTCTGCGGCATTAACGACGACCCCGACGTCACCCGATCGGAAAGCTCGACAAACGCCGATTCGCCGCTGTTGAAGAAAATCAGGTCTTCGGCGAAGCGGGATAAATGCACCATGCCGATAGCGGCGTCAGACAGCAATTCCAGCACGTGATCGCGGTCGGACACCGTATCCAGACTGTTGCGCGTGGCGGAAGCGAAACCTAACCAGCCGGCCAGTTGCTCGCGATCGATAGGATAAGCCGTACCGGCCAATGCGCCGCAGCCCAGCGGACTTACGTCCAGGCGCGTCAGCGTATCGGCCAGCCGGCTTTCATCGCGCGCCAGCATTTCGTGATAAGCCAGACACCAGTGGGCGAACGTCACCGGCTGGGCGCGTTGCAGGTGCGTGTAGCCCGGCATCACGGCGTCCTGATTCGCTTGTGCCGTGGCGACCAGCGCCTGACGCAATTGACGCACCGCCTGTTGCAGTTCGGTCACCTGCGCTTTGCACCATAGTTTAAGGTCGGTGGCGACCTGATCGTTGCGGCTACGTCCGGTATGCAGCTTTTTGCCCAGATCGCCGACTTTTTCAATCAGCTGCTGTTCAACCCAGCTGTGAATATCTTCCGCATCGCTTTGCAAAATCACTTCAGGATCGGCCTGAACCTCGGCCAACAGCGCGTTCAGCGCCTGCTCCAGATGCTGCTGTTCTTGCTCGCTCAGCACATTGACGGTAACCAGCGCTTTCGACCAGCCAATGGAACCAATAATGTCCTGCTCTGCCAGACGGTAGTCGAACCGCAGTGAGTCATTGAACTGTTTAAAACGCTGATCTGCCGCCTGACTGAACCGACCGCCCCACAAAGCCATAACCATTACTCCCAAAATCAAATAAACATCGGTATGGCATCATGCCATACCTCAAAATTGCTTACGCTAAAATACGCGTACCGATAGCCACGCCGTTGAACAGCGCAGGCAGTTGATCGGCATGGCGCCAACTGGCGATATCCACCGGACGACCCAGCGCGCGCGCGGCATCCAGCGCCGCGTTAACCTTAACAATCATGCCGTCGGTAATGATACCCTGCGCGATCAGTTGCTCCGCTTTTTGCGCCGTCATTTCCTCAATGCGCTGACCTTTGCCGTCCAGAATGCCGCTCACGTCGGAAAGCAGAATCAGGTCCGCCCCCAGCGTCTGCGCCAGCGCGGTGGCGGCCTGATCGGCGTTGACGTTCATCAGCTCGCCCTGATCGGTCATCCCGATAGAGCTGATGACCGGCAGGTAGCCCGCGGACAGCAGCGTATTCAGCAACGCGGGCGAACCGGCCGCGGCTTTGCCGACAAAACCCAGTTCCTCGTCCAGTTGCGTCACCTGGGTGCTGCCGCCATCCGCCAGACACAGACCGACCGCGTTAATAGCGTGCTTTTTCGCCCACGACAGCAGCGTTTTATTCGCCGAACCCGCCAACGCGCCGGTAATAACGTCGATCTGGTCGGCGGGGGTGACGCGCAGGCCATTTTTCTTCACGACCGGCAGCGACAGTTTTTTCATCAGATCGTCAACCAGGCATCCGCCGCCATGTACAATCACAAGCGGGCGCTGATGTTGCTGACGATAGGCAACCAGTGCGGTGAAGAGGCGTTCCAGCGCTTCTTCGCTATCCAGTAAAACGCCGCCTAGCTTGATAATTAACGGATTCATTGTTTTCTTCGCGCCTCAGAATGGTAAATAGTCATCAAAATAAAGACTGGGTTAACGGTTTAACCGGCAAATCGGTGATGCCCTTCAGCGACGGCAAAGCGGCAAGCAATTTTCCTGCATCTACACTTTGCGCTGAAACGGCTAAAGCGGTTATGTTCCTTACCAAGGATACCTCAAGGTTTCCTTTTGTTCAGCATTATTGTATTTTTATTCAAAAAAAATGCATGAATATTGATACTATCCTAACCAGAGGCTGTCAACTGTGAAGATGAAATTACCCCCGTTTATTGAGCTATACCGGGCGTTGATCGCAACGCCGTCCATCAGCGCGACCGACAGTGAACTCGATCAAAGTAATCAGGCGTTAATCAATCTGCTGGCCGGCTGGTTTACTGATTTGGGCTTTCATGTTGAAGTTCAGCCAGTACCCGGCACCCGACATAAATTTAATATGCTGGCCAGAATAGGGGAAGGAAAAGGTGGCCTATTGCTGGCGGGGCATACCGATACCGTACCCTTCGATGACGGACGCTGGACGCGCGACCCTTTCACGCTGACCGAACACGATAATAAGCTGTACGGTCTGGGTACGGCCGATATGAAAGGATTCTTCGCGTTTATTCTTGATACGTTGCGCGACCTCGATGCGACGAAACTGACCAAACCGCTGTATGTTCTCGCCACCGCGGATGAAGAAACCACCATGGCCGGCGCCAAATATTTTGCCGAATCCACACAGCTCAGGCCGGACTGCGCCATTATCGGCGAGCCGACCTCGCTGCAACCGGTACGCGCCCACAAAGGCCATATGTCCAGCGCGATACGCATTCAGGGCCAGTCCGGACACTCCAGCGATCCGTCGCGCGGCGTTAACGCCATCGAACTGATGCACGACGCGATCTCCCATCTGCTGGTGTTGCGCAAAACCTTGCAGGAACGCTATCACAACGCCGCGTTCGCCATCCCCTATCCGACCATGAATCTGGGCCATATTCACGGCGGCGATGCGTCGAACCGTATCTGCGCCTGCTGTGAGCTGCATATGGATATCCGTCCGCTGCCGGGCATCACGCTCAACGATCTGAACGGCCTGCTGTCGGACGCGCTGGCGCCGGTCAGTCAGCGCTGGCCGGGACGGCTGACCATCAGCGAGCTGCACCCGCCGATCCCCGGTTATGAATGCCCGGCGGACCATCATTTAGTCTCGGTGGTGGAAAAGTTGCTGGGTACGCAAACCGAAGTCGTCAATTACTGTACCGAAGCGCCTTTTATTCAAGAGCTCTGCCCGACGCTGGTGCTGGGGCCGGGATCGATCGATCAGGCGCATCAGCCGGACGAATTCCTCGATACCGCTTTTATCAAACCGACGAGAGAATTAATTTCGCAGATGATCAAGCATTTCTGCCACCCGTAACCCTGCGACTTGCGGCCTTATCCATCCGCAAAGCGGATAAGGCCGTTTGAGAGAACCAATGAAGAAAAAAGATTTTATCGCCCAGGATCTGTTAAGCAAAATCTATCAGCACAGCGACCCGCTGCCGGAAAAGCTGCCGCCGGAACGCCAGTTGGCCGAAGAATACGGCGTGTCGCGCTTCACGATCCGCAACGCATTGGAAAAGCTCGCCAGCATTGGCGCGATTTCTATGGTACAGGGCGCGGGGAACTTCATTAATCAGGGCGTGCGCGGCAATCCGCTGGTCTATAACTCCATTACCGAAAAGAAATTCAACCAGATTTCATTCCGTTTGCTCAGTCTGCATAAACGCTGCCCGAATCGGGAAGAGCAGCAGATATTCGCCCTCCCCCGGGATTCCTTTATCTGGGAATTCCGTCGCCTGCGCTATGTGGATAAGCGCAAGGTGCAGATTGAGATATCGACCATGCCGGCGGCTGATTTCCCTGATATCAATCAAAAGATTATTGAGAGCTCCATCCAGCAGTATGTGCTCAGCAAAGGCTACGCCATTTCCCATTCACTGACGCATTATCAGGCCGTCACCGTGAATAAAGCGCAGGCTGAACTGCTGGACTGTAAAAAGGGCATTGCCGCCATGCATATTATCAACCGGGGGATCCTGCAAGGCGGCCGGGTCTATGAGTCCAGCGACATTATTGATATCAACTATTCCTGCGCCTATGTCATTCCCTTCAATCAGGATAACCTGACGTTCCGCCAGTCCCCGTGATCGCCGCCTACGGCGTGTGAATGGCGCCGTCCGGCAACCGGCTCTGCGTCCACTCATGCGGGCGATAGACGACCGGAAACCGGCGGGCCTCTTCCAGATTGATACCTACGCCGATCCCTGGTTTTTCAATAGGATATAAATAGCCATTCTCCGGCTCGACGGCCTCCGGGAAAACCCTGAGGGTATTGGCGGGATAATCGACAAACTCCTGGATCGCGGCGTTATGCAGATGAATATTCAGATGAACATTCACGGCGGCGCCGATCGGCGTCATGTCCGGCGGACAGTGCCACGCCAGCCGCACGCCGAAATTCTGGCAAAACGCCCCCAGTTTCAATGCCGGCGTGATGCCGCCGATCTGCGAGACGTGGCAACGAATGAAATCAATTCGCCGGTTGATCACCAGATCCTGCCATTCGGCCGGATTATTGAACAACTCCCCGGTCGCCAGCGGCACCGCGCTCTGGCTGCGAATCTGCGCCAGCCAGGCGTTCTGATCGGGCGGCAGGATATCCTCAATAAAATAAGGATGATAGGCTTCAACTTCTTTCGCAAATCGCACCGCCTGATGGGGGAAAAGTCGCTCATGCACGTCATGCAGAATATGAAAGCGGTCTTCATATTTTTCTCTCAGCGCATGAAACATGGCGAGGGTGTCGGTGATGTATTGATCCTGATCGTAATAAGCGCCGTCCGTCGGCTGCCGCGTACCATGCTGTAAGGCGGCGTTGCCGCCATAAAAACCCAACTGGCAGCGAATATGACGGTAGCCGCGGGCATAGAGCCGCTCCACGTCCAGAAACAACCCGGCCAGCGTATCGCTCGCCGCATGACTGTATGCGACGACGGCATCGCGGGATTTACCGCCGAATAGCTGATAGAGCGGCATATCGGCCAGCTTGCCCTTGATATCCCAGAGCGCCATGTCCACGCCGGCCACCGCATTATTGATGACGGGGCCGTTTCGCCAGTAGGCGTTAACCCTCATCATATGCCACAGATCTTCGATATTATTGGCGTCCCGCCCGACCAGTAACGGCTTGAGATATTCATCAACCATGGCTTTTACCGCCAGCGGACGCTGCTGGAAGGTCGCACAGCCATAACCCGTTATGCCTTTATCCGTACTGACGATCACGGTAACCAGATTATGTCGGTCGGGCCGGGTGACCAAACATTCAATATTGGTAATTATTGTCGGCAACACAAAAGTATCCTCCAGCGTTTCCGGCCTGAATAGAAAAAACAGGCGGATAGGCAATATCAAAAACCGTTTCTTTTTTGCTTTCTACTGCCTTTTTTTCGCCTTGTAAACGACTTAATGCAAAAGAATTATTTTGGTTTGAAAAAATGATTTAATTACCCAAAAAACCATACCAATTATCGATTTTATAAAAAATAACTCAGTTTTAAACTGATGTTGTGATGTAGCTCATGATTTATTGGTTTGTTTTTACTTAAGGAGAAACCTACTATCCCAGTAAATAATTCGGTCTAAAATACATGAAGGCCAAGCGAGGGATTTATTTATGGGGAAAAATGAAGTAATTCAGTCGATCATTAACCTAGTCGGCGGAAATAAAAATATCAATAAAGTCTGGCACTGTATGACTCGCCTTCGTTTTGATCTGATTGATGATAATAAAGTTAACGCGGAAGAAATTAAGGCGTTGCCGGGAATATTAGGCGCGCAAAATCAAAGCGACCAGTTTCAAATTATTATTGGCCCGCAGGTGGAAACTTATTACCAGGCTTTAGTGGCGATGCTATCGCCATCGACGACCGACGCCGAGACGCAAAAGAACAAAAAAGGTCTGATATCCCTGTTTATGGATACCGTCTCCGGCGTATTCGGCCCCATCGTACCCGCCATCGCCGGCGCAGGGATGATCAAAGGACTGCTGGCCGGGCTGATCGCGCTCAAAGCGATCTCCGCCCAGTCCGATACGGTGATCGTGATCGATCTGATCGCCAGCGGCGTGTTCTATTTCCTGCCCTTTTTCCTGGCCGTCTCCGCCGCCAAAATCTTTAAAACCAATGAATATCTGGCGGCGGCCATTGCGGCCTGCCTGATGTACCCCTCGCTGATGGAAGCCGCCAAAGCGCTGGCCGGCCATAGTCCGGACGCGGTAAGCGCCTTCTACTTCCTTGGGGTTATTCCGGTTTCCGTCTTTAACTATTCGGCCAGCGTTATCCCGGTGATTTTCTCCGTGCTGGCGCTGAGTTACATCCATCGCTGGGTAGACAAAATTATGCCGTCGGTGTTGAAAACGGTGTTTACGCCAACCTTGACGCTGTTCATTACCGCGCTGGTCTCGTTGACGCTGATCGGGCCGCTGGGGATCTATCTCGGCAAATTACTGGCGCTGTTTATCCAGAGCCTGTTTGATATATCATCCATTTTTGCCGGTTTTGTCGTCGGAGCAATCCGCCCGGTGGCGATTCTGACGGGTATGCATCATGCCATGACGCCGATCGCGCTACAGAACTTCAGCGATCAGGGATTCGATATGCTGATGCCGATGATGTTTATGGCGAACATGGCTATCGCCGGCGCGACGTTCGCCATTTATTTCCATGCCAAAAGCCGGCAGGATAAATCCATCGTTCTCTCCGCCGGCGTGTCGGCGCTGCTCGGCATTACCGAGCCAGCGTTATTCGGCGTGCTGACCAAATATAAGAAGTCCTTTATCGCCGCGACCGCGGCAAGCTCGATCGCCTCCGCATTTATCGCGTTCTTCGGCGTACGGCTATTCGGCTACATTTTATCCAGCATTTTCAGCCTGCCGGCTTACATCGGCCCGTATTTCATCTTCGCCGTTTCCGGCGTCATCATCGCGCTGACGCTGTCCTTCACGCTGACCTATGCGTTGGTCGTCAGACAGACCGCCAGGCCATAATTCACTTTCCGGGGCATTCGTGCCCCGTCTTCCCGCCCCAATACCTGCGTCTATTGTGAAGATAAGTAAAAAAAGTTAAGGATAATAAGAGTTTTTGCTGTTTTTATAGCAATAGATGAATATGTTTTTCATTCGCGCATATCGGCATCGTCCACGCTTAGCGCCCTTGTTACACTGCTGCCGGTTGGTTATTCCAGCAAGTTTCGCCATCGCAAAGGGGTTTCTGCAAATTAAGGAAATTAATGCTGCTATGAATCGAAGATTATTTCTCAAAGCCTCCATGGCGCTGGCCGCCGGTTGTGGCATTCCAGCGCTGGCCACGGTCTTTCCCCGCGCGGCCCAGGCCGCGGGAGAGCAAATCGCGGACGGCAATGCGACGCCTTTCAGTTTTTCCCTGCTCAAGAAAATGGCGGCGGATCGCGCCAGTCAACCCTATAACGGCCAGTCGGCGGCGCTTCCGCCCACGCTGGCCAGGCTGACGCCGCAGGCCTACAACGATATCCGCTACGACGCCGGACATTCGCTCTGGAACGCGCTGGAAAATCGCCGGCTGGACGTGCAATATTTTCACGTCGGCATGGGATTTACCCGTCCGGTACGTATGTTCTCCATCGATTCCGCCAACAACACGGCGCGTGAAATTCATTTCCGCCCGGAACTGTTCGACTATACCGGCGCCGGCGTCGACGTCTCGCAGCTCGAAGGAAAAGACGATCTCGGCTTCGCCGGCTTCAGGGTATTTAAAGCGCCGGAATTGACCCAGCGGGACATCGTCTCTTTCCTCGGCGCCAGCTATTTCCGCGCCGTGGACGCCACCTATCAGTACGGCCTGTCGGCGCGCGGGATCGCCATCAATACCTATACCTCCCAGCCCGAGGAGTTCCCCGACTTCGTCGCCTTCTGGTTCGAACAGCCAGCAGCGGGAGCGACCTCGTTCACCGTGTACGCGCTTTTGGACGGCCCCAGCGCCACGGGCGCCTACCGTTTCGTCATCGACTGCGAAGCGGAGCGCGTGGTGATGGATATTGAAAAACAGCTGCATGCCCGTCAGGATATTCAGCAATTGGGCATCGCGCCCATGACCAGCATGTTCAGTTGCGGCAACCACGAGCGCCGCATGTGCGACACCATCCATCCCCAGATTCACGACTCCGACCGGCTGGCCATGTGGACGGGCGCGGGAGAATGGATTTGCCGGCCGTTGAACAATCCGCAAAAACTGCGCTTCAACGCCTACCAGGACAATAACCCCAAAGGATTCGGGCTGTTGCAAACCGATCGCGATTTCGATAATTACCAGGATGTCATCGGCTGGTACCACAAGCGACCGAGCCTGTGGGTGGAACCCGTCGGCCGGTGGGGCAAAGGCGCCGTCACGCTGATGGAGATCCCGACCACCGGCGAGACGCTGGACAATATCGTCTGTTTTTGGCAGCCCGAAACCCCGATAAAAGCCGGCGGCGAATACAACTATCGCTATAAACTTTACTGGAGCGCCGACGCGCCGCAACGCACGCCTCTCGCCAGGGTGCATGCCACGCGCACGGGAATGGGCGGCTTTCCGGAAGGGTGGGCGCCGGGCGAACACTATCCCGCCCAGTGGGCGCGGCGTTTTGCGGTGGATTTCGTCGGCGGCGATCTGAAATCCGCGGCCCCCAGAGGGATAGAACCGGTGATTACCCTGTCCGACGGACAGGCGAAAAATATCGAAATCCTCTACGTCGAGCCTTTTGACGGCTACCGTATTCTGTTCGACTGGTATCCGACCAGCGAGAAGAACGACCCCGTCGATATGCGGCTGTTCCTGCGTTCGCAGGGCGAGACGCTGAGCGAAACCTGGCTTTATCAGTATTTCCCTCCCGCCGCGGACCAACGCCGTTATATCGACGATCGGGAAATGCAGTAGTGATTTCGGCCGGATTCGCCGCCCGGCGAAATCAGCAGAAATTGATCTAGCGACTCATCAGACAGGCCGTCATTCACTGTCCGGGGCATTCATGCCCCGCGTTGCCTCCCTAATAAGCTCACCTAATGTCAGGGCATCTGTAATTAAATTTCACAAATTGCCAGATCTACATCAAAGCAGGTAAAAAGAGAGACGGTATAAAGATTGACGCGAACAAAGAATCGTCAATTGACGAATCTACCTCATCGTGGCTAGATGAAAGGAGCGTTGTACGTTTTTCTGGTGAAACAAACTTACAAAAAATTAGAGATGGGTTAGGGTAAATATGAAAGAGCAATATTCAGCAATGCGAAGTAACGTCAGCATGCTAGGTAAGCTACTTGGCGATACTATCAAGGAAGCGCTGGGTGAGAACATTCTTGATAAAGTGGAAAGGATTCGTAAATTATCAAAGTCCTCCCGAGCAGGCAGTGAAAAGCATCGACAGGAACTGCTGAACACACTACAAAATTTGTCCAATGACGAGCTATTGCCGGTAGCGCGCGCATTTAGCCAATTTCTTAACTTAACCAATACCGCTGAGCAATATCACACCATTTCCCCGCACGGCGAAGCCGCCAGCAACCCGGAACTGCTCGCCAAAGCGTTCGAGCGCTTAAAGGAAAATAAAAATCTTACGGAAAAAGACATCCGCAACGCCGTCGAATCGCTCTCCATCGAGCTGGTATTGACCGCACATCCGACCGAAATTACCCGTCGAACCCTGATCCATAAACTGGTTGAAGTCAATACCTGTCTTAAACAGCTCGATCATGACGATCTGGCCGATTATGAACGCGACCGGATTATGCGTCGTTTGCGCCAGTTGATTGCGCAATCCTGGCATACCGACGAAATCCGCAAGATCCGCCCTACCCCGCTCGAAGAGGCCAAATGGGGCTTCGCCGTGGTTGAAAATAGCCTGTGGGAAGGCGTCCCCGCCTTCTTGCGCGAACTGGATGAACTGCTGGAAAAATCTTTCGGCTATCGTCTGCCCGTCGAAGCCGTGCCGGTGCGCTTTACCTCGTGGATGGGGGGCGACCGCGACGGCAACCCCAACGTAACCGCCGAAGTCACTCGCCGGGTATTATTACTCAGCCGCTGGAAAGCGGCCGACCTGTTCTTGCAGGATATTCAGTTCCTGGTATCGGAATTGTCGATGTCGGCCTGTACCCCGGAGCTGCGTAAGCTGGCCGGCGGCGACGACGTGCAGGAGCCGTATCGCGCCATCATGAAATCATTACGCGCCCAGTTGAATAGCACGCTGGCTTATCTGGATGCGCGTCTCAAAGGCGGCGAGCTGTTACCGCCGAAAGACCTGCTGGTCAGCAATGAACAATTGTGGGATCCGCTGTTCGCGTGTTACCAGTCGCTGCATGCCTGCGGCATGGGCATCATCGCCGACGGTCAACTACTGGACACGCTGCGCCGCGTACGATGTTTCGGCGTACCGCTGGTGCGCATCGACGTTCGTCAGGAAAGCACCAATCACAGCGAAGCGCTGGCGGAAATCACCCGTTACCTGGGCTTAGGCGACTACGAAAGCTGGTCCGAGCCCGACAAACAGGCCTTCCTGATCCGTGAATTAAGCTCCAAACGCCCGCTGTTGCCGCGCCAGTGGGAACCCAGCGCCGAGACCAAAGAGGTGATCGACACCTGTAAGGTCATTGCCAAAGCGCCCGCCGGTTCGATCGCCGCCTACGTCATTTCCATGGCGCGTACGCCTTCCGACGTGCTGGCGGTGCATTTGCTGCTGAAAGAAGCGGGCTGTCCCTTTGCGTTGCCGGTCGCGCCGCTGTTTGAAACGCTGGAAGACCTGAACAATGCCGACGACGTGATGACCCAGTTGCTGAACATCGACTGGTATCGCGGCGTCATTCAGGGCAAACAGATGGTGATGATCGGCTATTCCGACTCGGCGAAAGACGCCGGCGTGATGGCCGCTTCCTGGGCGCAGTACCGCGCGCAGGACGCCCTGATTAAAACCTGCGAAAAAGCCGGCATCGCGCTGACGCTGTTCCACGGTCGCGGCGGTTCGATCGGCCGCGGCGGCGCGCCGGCCCACGCCGCTCTGCTGTCTCAACCGCCGGGCAGTCTGAAGGGCGGTCTGCGCGTGACCGAGCAGGGCGAGATGATCCGCTTCAAATTCGGTCTGCCGGAAGTCACCATCAGCAGCCTGGCGCTCTACACCGGCGCGATTCTGGAAGCCAATCTGCTGCCGCCGCCGGAACCCAAACCGGAATGGAAAGCGGTGATGGACGATCTGTCCCGCGTATCCTGCGATATGTATCGCAAATATGTGCGTGAAAATCCGGACTTTGTGCCTTATTTCCGTTCGGCCACCCCGGAGCTGGAACTGGGTAAATTACCGTTAGGCTCGCGCCCGGCGAAACGTCGTCCTACCGGCGGCGTGGAAAGCCTGCGCGCCATTCCGTGGATTTTCGCCTGGACGCAGAACCGCCTGATGCTGCCCGCCTGGCTTGGCGCCGGCGCCGCGCTGCAAAAAGTCGTGGACGACGGCAAACAGGAACATCTGGAAGCCATGTGCCGCGACTGGCCGTTTTTCTCCACCCGTATCGGGATGCTGGAAATGGTGTTTTCCAAAGCGGATCTGTGGCTGGCCGAATACTACGACCAGCGTCTGGTCGATAAGAAATTATGGCCGCTGGGAAAACAGCTGCGTGAACAGTTAGCCGCCGATATCCATGTCGTGCTGACCATCGCCAATGACGATCACCTGATGGAAGATCTGCCGTGGATCGCCGAATCGATCGCATTGCGCAACGTGTATACCGACCCGCTGAACGTGCTTCAGGCTGAACTGCTGCATCGTTCGCGCCAACAGGAAGAGTCAGATCCGGAGGTCGAACTGGCGTTGATGGTAACCATCGCGGGGGTCGCCGCCGGGATGCGCAATACCGGCTGATCGCTAAAAGCCATATTTAACCGATAATTAAGTGAGCAGAAAGCGCCGGACGATCATATCGTCGGCGCTTTCTTTTTACATCAGCCTCAATGCGCGGCGCTAAAATCAGCAAGCCAGATAGAGGCGTTCTCAGAAAGTTTGTCATTACGAAAAAGCGCGCTGCCTGAAACCACCCGATCGACGCCAAGCCTTTTAAGAGCAGGCAGTTCAGCAAGACTCAGCGAGCCATCCACCGCGATTATCTTACTGCGCCTTTGATTGCCGAGCAGCGTGAAAAGTTGGTTTAAGCGGGCATGAAGGGCGTGTTCGGACAGCTTGCTGCCGTAACCTGGATCCACTGCCAGCACCTGAATAAGTTCCACATCATCAAGAACGGGAAGAATGATGTCGATAGGCGTGGAAGGACACAGACTGATGCCGCGGATAACCGGCATTTCCCCCCCTGCCACCGGCGCCTGCTGCCGACCAAGCCAGGTAAGAATATGATGAAGATGCGTCACCCCTTCAGCCTGTAGGGTGACGATATGAGCTCCCGCTTTGACGCACGCCTGCGCTACCGGCCAGGGATCGGATACCATTAAATGGACATCCTTGATAAAAGACTGGGGAAGTTGCTCCACCGCCCACGGCCCGACGGTAAACTGCGGGCAGAAGTGACCATCCATAAGATCAAGATGGAGCACCGGTAAGGAAAGCGCTTCCAGCTCAGATAAATAACGGGAGAGATTAATCCACCGGCCTGCCAGTATGCCAACGCTTAAAGGGTATGTTCTCAGTAGCTCAAGACATTCCTGACGACCAAGACTGGAAAAGCGCGTATTCATAGCGACCTTCCTATGGCATCAAGCCGATAAAGGTTGTCTTTTTACGAGAGCCCGTCATCAGGGATTCAAGCGCAGCGACGCATTCTTTGTAATGCGCGGTGGTTTTATGCTCTGCAACGGCCTTTTCATCCACGTAAGCTTCATAGATATAGAAACGTGTTCTAACCGCGGGATCCTGAAGAACATCAAAACGCAAATTACCCTTTTCCTGAACGGCGCCAAGATGGTTTTTACGAAAAACCTCAATGAACTGTTCAACTTTATCGTCATGAACGTTAATTTCAACCAGCGTAACATGCATGGAAAATCTCCTTATAGCTTAAACATCGGGCCTGCATCACAGGCCCGAAAACGTTTTAGCGATGCCTGCGCATCATCCCTTTTCGCTGAGGAATAACGCATAGGCGTGTTCGACGGTTTCATTTTCATGAACAATGGCATGTACGGCCTTCAACATGGCGACGGGGTGTTCTGACTGGAAGATATTGCGCCCCATGTCCACCCCCGACGCGCCCTGGTCGATGGCCTGAAAACACATTTCCAACGCGTCCCGTTCAGGCAATTTTTTCCCGCCGGCAATGACGACAGGCACCGGACACCCGGCCACGATTCGTTCAAAACCATTGTCGACATAGTAGGTTTTGATGAGCTGTGCGCCCATTTCAGCCGCAATACGCGTCGCCAGAGAAAAATAACGCTGGTCGCGCGCCATCTCTTTGCCCACGCCGGTGACGGCCATCGTGGGCATCCCCACTTTCATACCGGCATCGACAAGCTGGATGATATTTTTAATCGATTGATGCTCATGCTCGCTGCCAACGTATACCTGTGCGGCAACGGCGCTGACATTCAGTCGCACGGCGTCATCCATCGCAACGGCGACGGCTTCATTACTGAGATCCGTTAAAATCGAATTCGCCCCCGAGGCGCGAAGCACGACCGGCTTATTCGTCGCCGGCGGCACCACGCTGCGAAGAATGCCGCGGGTACACATCAGCACATCGGTGTAGTCAAACAGTGGCGCAATGTTAATATCGATACGCTCAAGGCCGGTTGTCGGCCCCTGAAAATAGCCATGATCAAATGCCAGCATCACGGTTTTTCCGCTGCGTGGATTAAAAATGCGCGACAGCCGCGACTGCATTCCCCAATCAAGCGCGCCACAGCCTTTGAGCTTGAATAAGGTATTGGTTTGCGGGTTAGTAATATGGAAGTCTTTACCGTCTTTAATATCGTCTAAATCAGCCATGACAACACCCCATCGGATTATTAAACGTAACCGGTGCTGAAAGAACGTAGAGCGTCATTTCAGCGCGTGAATCAAAAGTCATATTTATCAATATTCTCTTTCGTGAAGATCACGCGTTCCGGCAGGAGAACGATGCCATTGCCTTTGGCCTCGTAGTCGTATCCCTGTACGCGGTTAGGTGAAACTTCAACCTGCCCGACACCGGGAATATCCAGCTTGTCGCCAATATTCAGTTCGCCATTTTTGAGCAGGGCATTCGCCACATAAACAGCGATTTTCCCCTGATTAACCACGTCCCAGAGACCAAACGCTTTGACGGTTTCGCGTTTTACATAGGGACGCATCACGTTCGGAGTGCTGAAACCGACGATGGCGATATCGCTACGCTTCAGGTTCTCCGCCGCCTGGGCCGCCGCGGGCAGGGCATTGGCGTCCGGCGCGATAATGGCGTCCAAATCGCCCCATGCTTTGATAATTCCTTCGGCGGTCTGTAATGACTTAGTCGCATCGTTATAGCCAAACTGCGTGGTCACTATCTCCCAGCCCGGATGATCCTGTTCAATCTTGCGTTTGGCTTCAGCTACCCACTGGTTCTGATCCGTTACGGTCGGGCTTGAGTAGAAGAAGGCGACCTTGGCTTTCTCTTTCTTCACCTGATTAGCCGCCATATCGACCAGCAAACTCCCCAGTTGGACAGGCGTACCCTGGTTAATGTAATAAGAGCGGCATTCGGGCTTGGTATCAGAGTCCCAGGTCAGAACTTTGACGCCCCTTTGCATGGCGCGTTTTAGCGCCGGACATAGCCCTTCAGGGGAGACGGCGGAAATAATGATGGCGTTATACCCCTGATTTACAAAGTTATTAATCAGTTGCACCTGCCCCGAAACGCTCGGTTCCGTCGGGCCGTCATAGGTCACGTCAACACCGAGCGCTTTACCGGCTTCCAGAGCGCCGTTCCCGCCACTGGTGAAAAACCCCACGCCGACCAGTTTTGGAATGAAAGCAATACGCTCGGCGGCATGGACGGTAAAACTCAGCGAAGCCATGCCGAGCGCGCTTAACAGCGCTATTTTTTTAATGCTTTGCATAGTCATATATCTCCATATTGCTTCTCTTGTGGGATGGATTAAGCCATAGGGGAACGTTACGCCTGCTTTATCGCTCGCTGACGCAGAAGCCACTCCCGAATTTGATGACGGTGAATACTGATCGACCGGCCGACAACGACAATAATGAGCAGAGCGCCTGACAGCGCGCTTGATATCTGATTGGGAATACCGATCATTTGCAGCCCCTGCTGTAGATAGCCGACAAGCAGCGCCGCCAAAGCGGTGCCAATAATCGATCCCGAACCGCCGTAGATATTGGCGCCGCCAAGAACGACCGCCGTAATGGCCGGCATCAGAAAAGAAGCCCCCAGATCGGAACGCGCCGAGCCGAAATAGGACACCAGCAAGATGGCCGCGACAGATGAAGCGAGTCCGGTCATGGCATACAACGCGCACAGAGTCCGGTTAACCGGGATGGCGCTATAGTGAGCGACCCGCGTACTTTGACCGATGAGGAAAATATTCCGGCCGATATGCGTTCGGTGCATCAGCAGCCAGAACAAAAAAAAGCAGACGGCAAAAAAGATAAGCGGCATTGGGAGGCCGAACGGTGAAAGGTTGGCAAACTCGGTAAACGCCAGCGGGAATCCGCCGATACCTTCGTATCCGGTCGCGCCAGACATGCCGGAAAGTAAAAGCGCGCTTCCGCCGAAGAGGTACATCGTACCCAGCGTGATAACCAGCGGGTTTACGCCGGTATAGATGATCAGACCGGCATTCAACAGCCCGCACAGGCCGCCTATCGCCAGCGTGAACAGAATAGCCAGGGGGAAGGGAATGCCCGCCTGGAACATCACGCCCAGGGAAATCGCGCACAGCCCAATCGTTGAACCAAAAGAGATATCGATGCCGCCACTGACAATCACCATCGTGAGCGGCAGCGCGACTATACCGATACAGATAAAGTCACTGGTGCTGAACAACAACACGTTAATATCCAGCATGCGCGGATTGGCAATACCAAAGGACAGTATTTCAACCGCCAACAGTGCGGCGAGCGCGATCTCCCAGCCATAACGTTGCCATTGCGCCATCATGCCACCTTCCTGTTTTTATCCGGGGTATTCGTCGTTTTCGTCTCTTCGTGGGCGGTAATTTCTGACGTTCCGCCAACGAAACGCGCATATTTTTGCTTACGTAAATTCTTCACAAGCGCACAGCGAAGCCTGCCGTCAAACACAAGCACCCCCAGTAAGACCAGGCCGGCGATAAAGTCATTCCACCAGGCTGGAATGCGCAACAGCACCAGAACGCTGTCGATTTGCGTCAGAAAGTAAGCGCCCAGAATCGCGCCCAGCACGGTGCCTGAACCGCCAAGAAGACTGATCCCGCCGAGAACGCAGGCCGCGATGGCTTTCATTTCGAGACCGGTTCCTGTCTGGTTGGGGATAAAACCGATCTGTGAAGCAAAAACGATGCCTGCGATAGCGGCCATCACGCCATTGAGGGAGAAGGCCATGATGCGAATCGCTTCCGTGCGAATTCCCAGTTGTCGGGCACCCTGCAAGTTATCGCCGGTGGCGTAAATGCTACGGCCGAACGGTGTTTTAAGCAGTACCCAGGCCATCAGCGCGATCGCCGCGAGCGTCAACCAACCGATGGGGGAAATGGACAGGAAAATAGGGGAAGATAGCTGCTTAAGATCCGCCGGAAGGCCTTCTATCCATTTCCCGCCGGTCCATAACAACATCACGCCGCGGTAGAGTCCCAACGTACCCAGCGTAGCCACAATTGCCGGGATTTTGAGCCAGGCGACCAGCACGCCGTTGATAAAACCGGCCAGCAATCCCAGAAGAAGAGTAAAAAAACAAGCCAGCGGCAAGCTGTAACCCGCATTCAGGGTCAGACCAAGCAGCACAGCGCACATTCCGGTGATTGAACCGACCGAAACATCGATATTTCGCGTCAGCATAACCAGAGTGGCGCCAATCGCCAGCAGCATCAGGATCTGAGCGCTACTGAATATCATCGTCAGCGTCTGGAAGCTGAAATAGTTTTTATCAATAATGCCCAGTAGGGCAAACAGACAGAGAATAGCGATCAGCGCCGTCAATTCCCTGTTGTTTTGAATGAACTTCAACATAAGACCTCCGCATTTTGACGGGGTTTGTCCGTTTTTACGGCGCACGACAGATGCTCGCCAAATGCCATATGCATAATGGTGTCGACATCGATTTCATCCCCGCTCAACGCTGTTTTACTGATTTTTCCCTGGTGCATGACATAAACGCGATCGGCCATCTGCTCGATCTCTTCCAGATCGGATGAGATAAACAAAATGGCGACATTCTGTTGCGCGATACTGCGAATAAGCTGATAAATATCACTGCGGGCGGAGACATCCACGCCGCGGGTAGGTTCATCCACAATCAGCAGTTGTGGGCCGGCTTCAAGGCATTTTGCGATCAGGATTTTCTGTTGATTTCCTCCGGACAAGGTACGAACCGGTTGTTCGGGATTATTCAGTTTGATATTCAAAGCACGGCGATAACGTTCGAGTTTGGCGTTGTCGCGTTGCGGATTTGCCCAAAACCCACTGCTGTTATGCGTCAGTGAGCAGACATTCCATGACAGGGATGCATCAAGATAGAGCCCCGAAGCCTGCCTGTCCTCAGGCAAATAGACCAGACCGCGATTCAGACGCTGATCCGTCGGAAGCCCGGCAATATCCTGTTCATTAAACCGGATACTCCCGGCCCTGACGGGCCTGATGCCATAAAGCGTTTCAGCCAGCTCAGTACGGCCTGCGCCAACCAGCCCAGCCAGCCCGAGAATTTCACCAGCCCGGACTTCCAGGCTGATATCCATAAATCCCTCACCCGTCAGATTCTTCAGCACCAGCACCGGCTCATCTTTTTCACGAGCCGGCCGGTTACCCGGCAGCTCAAGCCAGAGTTTCTGCGATGCAGACAATGAAACGCCACGGGCCGCCGGGGTAATGGCCTGAATGATTTCTTCCGTGGTGAGCGACGTTGTACTGCCTGTCAGGGCGATTGTCCCGTCGCGCATCACGCTGACATGGTTCGCTATTTGACGAATTTCGGGGAGCTTATGAGAAATAAACACAATCCCGACGCCTTGCGTGAGCAGGTCTTTTAGCCGGGCGAAGAGGCGGTCGGTTTCCGCCGGGGTGAGAGAAGCGGTCGGTTCGTCAAGGATCAAGATACGGGAATCCCTCATTAGCCCCCGCATGATTTCAACCAACTGTCTATCGGCCACATCCAGCGTTCCGGCGGCAATTTGCAGATCCAGCTGACAACCCAGCCCCTTCAGTAACTGGTGCATTTTTTCCGGGGAAGCCTGCCGCGTTGAAAGACCAAAAAGGATATTTTCTTTCACCGAAAGACTCGGAAAAAGCAGGGGTTCCTGCGGTACCAGATAGATGCCCAACTGATGGGCCTTGGCCGGCGTCAGACCGGCACACCGTTTCCCGTCAATTTCGATTGTTCCGCCATCCGGGGGAACAATTCCGGCAATGATTTTCATCAAGGTGGATTTACCGGCGCCATTGCCGCCGAGCAAAGCATGAACCTGCCCGGCATGCAGCGTAAAATCGATACTTTTGAGCACATCGACGCCGGAGTACTGCTTGCTGATATTGCTCACGCAAAGCAGCGGGGGAACGAAATAGTCACCGATTTGCATCTCGCCTCCATCGCCCAGATAATAAACGCCGCAATCTGAACAAAAGTTTTAGTGAAATCTATTTGTTCATCAAGATAGACATGGGTTGCCTGAAAAACAGTCATAACGATCACGTTTTTTAGATAATTTATTATTTATTTAATATTTTGTTCATTATTGGGATAAGAAGTGCGGGATGGATCACAGCTATTCTTCACCGTTAGAAGAACAATTGTGTTCATGATTTTAAAATGTTCAAAGTGATGCAGACTTATGACAACGAATGACAGTAGCTTTCAATCCGACAGCCACATGAGCGAAGAGGAACTGGTGGCGCGTATCGCCTGGTTCTACTACCACGATGGTCTGACGCAAAGCGATATCAGCGAACGACTCGGACTTTCACGCCTGAAGGTCTCGCGGCTTCTGGAGAAGGGCCATCAATCGGGGATTATTCGCGTCCAGATCAATTCCCGTTTCGAAGGTTGCCTAAAGCACGAAGACGCCATTAAACGCCACTTCGGTTTAAAGAACATACGGGTGCTGCCCGCTTTACCGGGAAGGGATATCTGCTCACGGCTGGGCATTGGCGCTGCTCATATGCTGATGGAATCTCTTCAGCCTAACCAACTGTTGGCGGCCGGGTTCGGCGAAGCCACGATGTGTACGCTAAAAAGGCTCAGCGGATATATCTCGTCACAGAAAATCCGGCTGATTACGCTTTCCGGTGGCGTAGGGCCTTACATGACAGGGATCGGGCAGCTCGATGCCGCGTGCTGCGTCAGCATTATCCCCGCCCCATTGCGAGCCTCTTCCGCCGATATCGCGCAAACCCTGCGGGAAGAAAGCAGCGTAAAAGATGTCTTGCTGGCGGCCCAGGCCGCAGATGTTGCCGTGGTGGGCATTGGCGCGATAAGTCAGAAAGAGGAGGCCACTATTTTACGTTCGGGCTATATCACCGAGGGCGAACAGCTCATGTTTGGGCGTAAAGGCGCAACAGGAGACATTCTGGGGTACTTCTTCCGTTCAAACGGCGAGATTGTCCCCGATATGCGAATTCACAATGAGTTAATCGGCCTGAGCCTCCGGGCGCTATCCACAATCCCTACCGTTATCGGCGTGGCGGGCGGAATACATAAAGCAGAGGCAATCGTGGCGGCGCTGAAAGGAAAATATATCAACGCGCTGGTGACCGACCAGGAAACCGCAGAAGAAATTCTGAAGCTAATTGTAAATTAACCAGTCCTTATACAGATGACGGACAACCGGAGTGATTTATCTGACATGACCCCATAAACAACGCATCGACATAATTAGCCGAGGGTAATCATATGGCTCGACTCTGTACCTCCTCTTCATCAGGGAACTACCTGATGGCTCTCGATGCCGGCACTGGCAGCGTGAGAGCAGTTATTTTTGATCTGGAAGGGAATCAAGTCTCCGTGGGACAGGCTGAATGGCAACATTTAGCCGTTCCTGATGTACCGGGCTCAATGGAATTCGATCTTGTCAAAAACTGGCTGCTAACCTGTCAGTGCATACGTCAGGCATTACAGTCCGCCGCCATCCCGCCTGACGCGATTGCGGCAATTTCCACCTGTTCAATGCGTGAAGGGATCGTGCTCTATGACAGCGATGGGTTGCCGATCTGGGCATGTGCGAATGTCGATGCCAGAGCGTCACGCGAGGTAAACGAGCTAAAAGAACTGTACGACAATACATTTGAAAACGAAATTTACCGTTGTACGGGGCAGACGCTGGCGCTCAGCGCAATGCCGCGGTTGCTCTGGCTTGCCCATCATCGTCCCGATATCTATCGTCGGGCGGCGACGATCACCATGATTAGCGACTGGATGGCCTGTATGCTGAGCGGAGAACTGGCCGTTGATCCATCCAATGCCGGCACCACGGGTTTGCTGGATCTGGTGACTCGTGACTGGAAAGCGGGCCTGCTGGAAATGGCGGGGCTACGTTCCGACATTCTCTCTCCGGTTAAGGAGACGGGGTCGGTTCTGGGTAAAGTAACGGCCGGAGCGGCGGAACAGTGCGGGCTTGCCGCCGGGACGACGGTGGTGGTCGGCGGCGGGGACGTTCAACTCGGATGCCTGGGGCTAGGCGTAGTTAGACCGGCGCAGACGGCGGTACTTGGCGGCACGTTCTGGCAACAGGTAGTGAATTTACCCGCCCCCGTCACCGATCCGAATATGAACGTACGCATCAATCCGCATGTAATCCCTGGGATGGTGCAGACAGAATCCATCAGTTTCTTTACCGGACTGACCATGCGCTGGTTCAGGGATGCGTTTTGCGCGGAAGAAAAACTGATCGCGGAACGCATGGGAATCGATGCTTACACGTTGCTCGAGAATATAGCCAGCCGTGTTCCGCCAGGCGCATACGGCGTAATGCCGATCTTTTCCGACGTCATGCGATTCAAGTCCTGGTATCACGCCGCCCCTTCTTTCATCAATCTCTCAATCGACCCTGATAAATGCAACAAAGCAACGCTATTCCGGGCGCTGGAAGAGAATGCCGCCATTGTTTCCGCCTGCAACCTACAGCAAATCGCCGAGTTTTCGAATGTCACGCCCACCTCCCTTGTCTTTGCCGGCGGAGGGGCAAAAGGGAAATTGTGGAGCCAAATTCTGGCTGATGTGACCGGACTGCCGGTGCATATCCCGGTGGTAAAGGAAGCCACCGCGCTTGGATGCGCCATTGCAGCAGGCGTTGGCGCGGGAATTTACGACTCGCTGGCCGAAACGGGGGAACGCCTGGTGCGCTGGGACAGAATGCATCAGCCCGACCCTGCCAACAGCGATATTTACCTGCTGGCGCGCCAGAAATGGTTGGCGGTTTATAAGGAGCAACGGGGGCTGGTCGATCACGGCCTCACCACTTCTCTCTGGAAAGCGCCAGGGCTTTGAAAGGAAGGACGGAATATGATTAAGACAACGGAAACAGCACATGACTATCGTTTTGGTGACAACGGACCAAAATATCTGATTCGGGGTCCGTTCTGCGATATGGGCGTTGTGGTTCTGCAACCAGGACAGTCATTCAGGAATCACCGGCATAAACAGGCCTGTGAAGTGTTCTATACGCTATCCGGGGAAGTCTGTTTGTTTCTTGAAGGCCAAATGCACATTTTGCGCGAAGGGGATGTGCTCCAGTGCGATCCGGGAGAAGCGCATTTTCTGATCAATCATGGAACACAGCCATGGAAGGGCGTTTTTGTAAAATCACCTCATCTGGCAAGCGATAGCCATCCCGCAGAACCAGAAGCCTATTAAAACACGCCCCTAAACCGATATGGCTATCGGGGCGTGTGGCAGAAATCCTGGGGATATTATCGCTTACAACCCGGTAAGGTCGGCGCTAAAGCGAACGGAGATGATTTTAATATCCCTCTTTTTACGCATAGGATTAGCGCCAAGGGCCGGCATCAAGCCAGATACTTGTCCTGTAGGCGGCGGCGGGCGCGCTCGTCCAGCCCGTACTCGTTTTCCAGCCAGCCATCGACCGAACCATAGCGTTCATTAATCGCCCGCAATGCCGTCGCGATGAACTCCTCCTGTACCGACAGCACGTAGGAGAACTGCGTCAGCGCCTTCTCATTGAGCGTGGTTGACAGACGGGTCAGCAACTGCTGGCGAAACGGCGTCAGCGTGGTTTCGGTCAACAGGTAATCTTCAATCACCGTTTGCTCGTCCGCGCCCAGGGCGAACATCACCAGAGCCGACCCCATCCCGGTACGATCTTTACCCACGGCGCAGTGCTGCACCAGCGCGCCGTCGTCGTCCTGAAGCAGAAGCGATACCAATTGGCGATAGGCGGAATTATCGAACGGCAACAGGCTATAGAGCTTCAGCATAAATGCGCGCGAATCAAAAGCCGCCAGCACCTCGGAGCCGAGCGAATCCAGATTCGCCGTGACTTCATGGCGCAGCGGGTTCGCCGGGAAAGCGTGATAGTGGGCGCCGGGCCACAGAATATCGGGCTTTAGCGCGATTTCATCATCATCCCGGTAGTCAACCACCTGTGAAACCGGCACCCCGGCCAGACGTTGGCAGTCCGCCGGACTTAACCGATCCAGCGAACCGGAGCGGAACAATTTTCCGTGACGAATAAGGCGTCCGTCCGCCGCGCGGTTCCCGCCCAGATCGCGGAAGTTAATCCCGCCATCCAGCGGAACCAGTGAAGGATGGAGTAACGTAGGTTCGGTCATACATCTCCTTGCGATTGTCATCGATAAAGAGCCGGCCTGAAATACGCCCATCAGACCGATGTAAAGCCTATGCGCCGGCCAGCAGCCGTCGCGTAGCGTCCAGCAGTACCTTAACGACCGTCGTTTCCGCCTGTTTCATGGTTTCGACATCGGGAATTTCCTGCTGGGTGCGATTGACGATAACCCCGGCTATCATCCCGGCGCGCAGCCCCTGGCTGGCGCACATGGTCAACAAGGTGGCCGACTCCATTTCATAATTCAGTACGCCCATGCTTTGCCACTCTGCCATGGAACCCTGAAAACGGCGTACCACACGGCCGGAAAACGTATCATAGCGCTCTTGTCCGGGATAAAACGTATCGGATGACGCGGTCACGCCGATATGAAGCGCCGCATCCGCCGCCTTCGCCGCCTCGACCAGCGCGGTGGTACAGGCAAAATCGGCTACCGCCGGGAACTCCATCGGCGCAAAGTGCAGACTCGCGCCGTCGAGGCGCACCGCCGCCGTGGTGACCAGCACATCGCCCACATTGATGTCCGGCTGAATCGCGCCGGTCGTACCTACCCGCAGAAAAGTGCGAATACCCAGTTGGGCCAACTCTTCTACCGCTATCGACGTTGACGGCCCGCCGATACCGGTGGAACAGACGATAACCGCCTTGCCGTCCAATTCGGCGCGCCAGGAGGTAAATTCACGATGCGACGCCAGATGCGCCGGATTCTCCATCAGTCGGGCTATTTTTTCGACACGCGCCGGATCGCCGGGTACAATCGCCAGCGTCGCACCCTGTAAATCCGGCTTCGTCAGGCCGAGATGGAATACATCAGATGTAGACATACATGCCTCCCAGGCAATGAGTTGAGTAATCAGAGAAAGAAAAAAACACCGGGCACATTTTTAAACGTTGTATAACAGCGGCCTCAGGAAGATGACGGGCGAAAATAGTCCACCATCGCCAAGACTCTATCGTATTGCCATGGCTATTTTTGTGACCATAATCACCAATAAAAAAGAAATAAAGGCCAGTAATACATTAAATATGTGACACATATCACCAATTAAAGAGCTTCAGCGCCGCATCCGCCAATCGATAGCCTCAATGACCAAAACATTCGCGCCGTCCTTCATTCCTCTCCTGACGGTTATTCAGCCTGTTTATTGTAGATTCTTCAATCGTTGATACTCTTTGTCATAGACGCGAAACCTGACATCACTATGAATTGAACGCACCCAAAGGGGAAAACGCCATGAATACCGATGAGCAAACCGTTCTCAGACAGATGCCGCGGGAATTGACTTCGGCGGTCAGCGCGCAGACGTCTTCAACCATCAATACGGATACTGCCGGGATCATCGCCAGTGAAACGACGGTCCCGTCGCAAGGGGAGCTGTTGCCGGCCTATTTCGCCAAGCCCGCCGCGCAAAACGAACCCTTTCCCGTGGTATTGGTGGTGCAGGAAATTTTCGGCGTTCACCACTATATCCAGGATCTGTGCCGCAGACTGGCTAAGCAAGGCTATTTGGCCATCGCGCCCGAACTCTATTTCCGTCAGGGCGATCCCCATCAATATCAGGATATTCAGCGAATTCTCAGCGAACTGGTCGGCAACGTGCCGGATGCGCAGGTGTTATCGGATCTGGACCATACGGCGAACTGGGCCATCAAACACGGCGGGGATGCCAATAAACTCGCCATTACCGGCTTCTGCTGGGGGGGACGAATCAGCTGGCTGTATGCCGCCCATAATCCGCAGTTGAAAGCCGCGGTCGCCTGGTACGGAAAATTCACCGCGCCCAAGACGATAAATACCCCCACGCACCCGCTTGACGTCGCCACATCGCTCAACGCGCCGGTACTCGGATTGTACGGCGCCCGGGACGACAGTATTCCGCCGGAGCAGATAGATAAAATGCGCCAGGCGCTGCGGGCCGGCAATGCCAACGCGGAGATCATCGTCTACCCGGATGCGGGACATGCTTTCCATGCCGATTATCGCCCCAGTTATCATGCCGAATCGGCTCAGGACGGCTGGCAGCGGATGCTGGCGTGGTTTAAGAAATACGGGATAGGCTGAGTTTAGGTCAGGGAGGCTTTCGCCTCCCTGTGCGCTTCGATACTTACTGCGCTTCGCGCAGACGGCGCGCCGCCTGAACCAGATTGGCCAGCGCCTGACGGGTTTCCGGCCAGCCGCGGGTTTTCAGACCGCAGTCCGGGTTAACCCACAGACGTTGCGCCGGGATACGCTGCGCCGCTTTCTTCAGCAGCGCTTCGATCCACTCCACGCTCGGGACGTTCGGCGAGTGGATATCATAGACGCCCGGGCCGATTTCGTTCGGATACTCAAACTCTTCAAACGACTCCAGCAGTTCCATATCGGAACGCGAGGTTTCGATGGTGATCACATCGGCGTCCAGCGCGGCGATGGAATCCATAATGTCGTTGAACTCGCAGTAACACATATGGGTGTGGATCTGCGTATCGTCTTGCGCCACGGCCGCGTTCAGACGAAACGCCTCTACCGCCCAGGCCAGATAGGCATCCCAGTCGGAGCGATGCAGCGGCAGGCCTTCACGCAGAGCGGGCTCATCGATCTGGATGATGCCGATACCGGCTTTTTCCAAATCGGCCACTTCGTCGCGCAGCGCCAGCGCAATCTGCTTGGCGATGGTTTCACGCGTTACGTCTTCGCGCGGGAACGACCAGCACAGAATGGTGACCGGGCCGGTCAGCATCCCTTTCATCGGCTTGTCGGTCAGGGATTGCGCATATTTCGCCCACTCAACGGTAATGGCCTGCGGGCGGCTGATGTCGCCGATAATCACCGGCGGCTTGACGCAGCGGGAACCATAGCTCTGCACCCAGCCATTCTGGGTAAAGACGAAACCGTCCAGATGCTCGCCGAAGTATTCCACCATATCGTTACGCTCGGCTTCGCCATGCACCAGCACGTCCAGCCCCAGACGTTCCTGCTCGATCACCGCTTGCTTAATGTGCTCGGCGATACCGGTACGATAGTTGTTGCCGTCCAGACGCCCTTGCTTGAAGTCCAGCCGCAGGCCGCGAATTTCCGTGGTTTGCGGGAACGAACCGATAGTGGTGGTCGGCCATGCCGGCAGCTTGAAGCGCGCGCGCTGAGCCGCCGCGCGCTGCGGGTAAGGGCTCTGACGCTGACTATCCTGCGCAGTGATGGCCGCCAGACGCTGAGCCACCGCCGGGTTGTTGACGCGGGAGGACGTACGACGGGCGCGAATCGGCGCGCTGTACGCCTCCAGCGCCCGACCATCGCCGCTGTTCAGCGCCTGGGAGAGCAGAGACAGCTCCGCGCATTTCTGAATGGCGAAGGCAAACCAGCTTTTCACCTCATCGTCCAGCCGCGTTTCGACGCTTAAATCGATCGGGCTGTGCAGCAGCGAGCAGGAGCTTCCCAGCCACAGATTTCGTTTGCCCGCCAGCGGTTGCAGACGTTCAAACCACTGGCTCAGGTCGGCGCGCCAGACGTTGCGCCCGTTAATCACCCCCAGCGACAGCAGCCAGTCCGCCGGCAATTGCGCATGCAGCGCGGCCGCGTCGTCTTTACCGTGAACCAAATCAACGTGCAGCCCCTGTACCGGCAGCGCTTTGATGGTGTCCAGGTTCTGGCCGATGCTATCGAAATAGGTGGTCAGCAACACATTCACCCGCCCTTGCAGCGCATCGTACGCCGGCTTGAACGCGGCCAGCCATTCCGGCGGCAGTTCCAGCGCCAGCGCCGGCTCATCAATCTGTACCCATTCAATGCCGCGTTTAGCCAATTCAGCCAATACCTGCTGATAAACCGGTAAAATAGCCGGCAACAGCGACAGGCGATCGAACGACTCGCCTTTGACCTTACCCAGCCACAGGTAGGTAACCGGCCCCAGCAGCACCGGCTTCACCTTGTGGCCCAGCGCCAGCGCTTCGTCTACTTCGTCCAGCAGTTGCGTCCAGGTCAGTTTGAACTGCTGGCCTTTGACAAATTCCGGCACCATGTAATGGTAGTTAGTGTTGAACCATTTGGTCATCTCGGCGGCGGCGGCAGGCTCGCCGGTCGGCGCGCGGCCGCGGCCGATGCGAAACAGCGTGTCCAGATCGACCGTGCCGTCGGCATTCTGATGGCGGGCCGGCACGTTCCCCAGCAGCAGGCTGGTGGTCAGCACATGATCGTACCAGGCGAAATCCCCCACCGGCAGCAGATCGACGCCCGCATCCTTTTGTTGCTGCCAGTGACGCGCCCGAAGATCGCGTCCAACGGCCAGCAACGCTTCCTGCGTCGCATTACCAGCCCAATAACTTTCCTGCGCTTTTTTCAGTTCGCGCCGCAGTCCAACTCGTGGAAAACCCAGCGTGTGATTTAAAATCGTCATCGTTAACCCTTATTTAGCCGTCCAGATGTTTACACATCCATAATCCGCAGGTAGTGTATTCGGCACAAGCGCAATTTATTCACTATCACTGTGAAGGACTCTCATGATCGAACTCAAACACCTGCGAACGTTGCAAGCGCTGCGTAATACGGGATCGTTAGCCGCCGCCGCCGCCGCGCTGCATCAGACCCAATCGGCGTTGTCGCACCAGTTCAGCGATCTGGAACAGCGTCTCGGGTTCAGGTTATTTGTGCGTAAAAGTCAGCCGCTGCGTTTTACGCCGCAGGGAGAGATCCTGTTGCAACTGGCGGAGCAGGTCTTGCCGCAAATCCAGCAGGCATTGCAGGCATGCAATGAACCGCACCAGGCGACGCTGCGTCTGGCGATTGAGTGCCATAGCTGTATTCAGTGGCTGACGCCGGCGCTGGACGAGTTCCACCAAAACTGGCCGCAGGTGGTGATGGACTTTAAATCCGGCGTCACCTTTGATCCGCAGCCCGCTTTGCAGCAGGGCGAGCTGGATCTGGTGATGACATCCGATATCCTGCCGCGCAGCGGATTGCACTATTCGCCGCTGTTTGATTTTGAAGTCAGGCTGGTGCTGGCGCCTGAACATCCGCTGGTCGCAAAAGCGGTCATTGAACCGGAGGATTTAACTGAGGAGACGTTGATGATTTACCCGGTGCAGCGCCAGCGGCTGGATATCTGGCGTCATTTTCTGCAACCCGCCGGCATCAGCCCGACGCTGAAAAACGTCGATAACACGCTGTTGCTGATCCAGATGGTCAGCGCCCGCATGGGGATCGCCGCTCTGCCGCACTGGGTGGTGGAAAGTTTCGAACGTCAGGGGCTGATTGTGACAAAAACGCTGGGAGACGGGTTGTGGAGCCGGTTGTACGCCGCCGTGCGGGACGGAGAGCAGCGTCAACCGGTAATCGACGCGTTTATTCGTTCGGCGCGTCGGCACGCTTGCGAGCATCTGCCGTTTGTACGGGACGCTTCACGACCCAGTGCCGGTGTACCCACAGTGAGGACATAATGATCATCGCGCCGATGATGAAACTCGGCCAATGCACTTTTTCCTGCCAGATGGCCAGATTAACCAGCAGCCCGGCAGGAACGTGGAAATTATTCATGATGCCCAGCGTTCCGGCATCAACCTGAGTCGCGCCGTAGTTCCACATAAAATAACCCAGCCCCGACGCGACGACGCCCAGCCAGACCAGAACGCCCCATTGCAACGAGGTGGTAGGTAGTTTCTCGGCGTTGCCGAACAGCAGCCACGCGACCACCGCAACCGCCAGCGCCCCCAGATAGAACCACGAAAAGGCGGTATGCTGCGGCATCGGATGCACTTCCATCAGGCGCTTGTAGCCGACCTGGCCGATGGCGAAGAAAATATTGGCGGCCTGCACCAGCACCAGCCCCCACAGAAAATGCGTGCTGACCTCGTCGTAGCGGATCACCGCCGCGCCCAGCACCGCCAGCAGCGCGCTGAACATATAGCCCCAGCGCAGGCGCTCGCCTCGCAGCAGATCGTAAATCAACGTGACATACAGCGGCGTCATCACCGTGAAGAGTAAAAATTCAGGCACCGTAAGGTAGAGATAGGCCTGGAAAACGAACAGATACATGATCCCCAACTGACAGGCGCCCACCAGCAGATAGAGTAAAATCACCCGCGGCGCATAGCCCCGCCAGCGTAAAAACGGCAGGAAGACCAATGCCGCCAGCCCGACGCGCATCAATACGGAAAACCAGCTATCGACATGGCCCGCCAGATATTCGCCAATCAGGCTGAATGAAAAAGCCCACAAGATCGTGGTGATGATAAGTAATGGCACAGCAATATCCACCGCTCAGAAAAAAGAAGCGCTATTGTAACGGAGGATAGCGAATAAATTTCAACCAATATGGTTGACATGAGAATAAATAACAATCAATCGATAGACCTTTGCCGCACAGCCTAAAGTCGATTGCGGAAGGCAAGCCCCTTTCGACGCCACGAAAAGGGGCTGAATATCCGGACACGCTAATCTCTGATTAAATTTGCCATCTAAACCAGGCGAAAAAAACGTTGCCGTTATTATAAGTACCGGGAATATAGGTCGCCTGGAAAGAGAGCTTCTGGTAACTGATGGATGCCAGCGGCAACAATACCGGGATCGGAATATAGTTCCAGTTGTCGCGCATGGTAACGCCGGCGGTAAATCCCAGGCCCAGTTGGAAATCCTGATCGCGGGTTGGACGCCAGCGCTTCTCAAAGCCATAGCCGCCAATCGGTTCCCACTTGTTATGCGAATCCTTGAACGCCATCAGGTATAGCGAATGCCAGTCGCCGTCTTCATCCAGACGGGAGACGCCGTAACCCGCGCCCCACGGGCGTTCATTATATTCATCGGTCTTTTCTTTATCGTACGTCCAGCGGTTATGCCAGGTAATCGCGGGAATGTAGATGTCATGGTTCGGTGATTCCGACCAGGTTTTCGACAGATTGTTTTTGCTTCTTTGCCACCAGCTTTCGTCATGCCCGGCGGCGCTGTCCTTATTCACCACGCTGCCGGCGCTCGCCGCGTCAGTTGCATGAGCCAGAATCGGCATGGCGGACGACGCCATCAAACACAGGATGATTATCACTCGCTTTAAATACATTATTGGACTCTCTGCAACTTTAATATCACTATCCGAATACCCGTCATTATTTCCATTACCGACGCGTTAACCCTATTGCCGCGCCCTGAAATATTCAGGGGATAATAAAATATATAGTTCAACTCATGCTGTTTTCACAGATGGCGCCCCGCGAAAACAGGCGCGCCATTATGCCGGAATAAACGGCAATGGCAGCCAAATAGGGGAAAGGGGGAAAGGGTTTCAGACTGTTCCTACTGGTAAAACATCTTGGCGACGGCGCCGTCATCGCTCGCCGCCTTATTTCGTATATTCACCGCGCACATGAGAATATCAGCCGTTTTGATTGATGCGCCGCCCGGCGAGATTAAATGCCGTCGCCATACTCAAAGCCGCGGTTCGCGCCGTTGAAATACTGATCCATATCCATCGACGGTTTGTCCGTTTCCGGCCGGCCGACTATCCGCGCGGGAACGCCGGCGGCAGTGGTATGAGGCGGAACCGGCTGCAATACTACCGAGCCCGCGCCGATTTTCGCGCCGCGTCCGACCTCGATATTCCCCAGGATCTTGGCGCCCGCGCCGATCATCACGCCTTCACGGATTTTCGGGTGACGATCGCCGCTGGTTTTCCCCGTACCGCCAAGGGTGACGGATTGCAGGATAGAGACGTCATTCTCCACCACCGCGGTTTCACCGATCACGATGCCTGTGGCGTGATCGAGCATAATGCCATAGCCAATCGTCGCCGCCGGATGGATATCAACGCCAAAAGAGACTGAAATCTGATTCTGGAAATAGACCGCCAGCGCCCGACGGTCCTGCGACCATAGCCAGTGACCGATGCGATAGGCCTGCAACGCATGAAAACCTTTCAGGTAAAGCAACGGCGTTGAATATTTATCCACCGCGGGATCGCGCAGGCACACCGCCTGGATATCGCGCGCGGCGGCGACAATCATTTGCGCGTCGGCATGGTACGCCTCTTCGGCCACTTCACGAATCGCGATGGCCGGCATGATCGGACTCGCCAGTTTATTAGCCAGCATATAGCTCAGCGCGCTGCCCAGGTTCTCGTGTTTCAGCAATGTGGCATGAAAAAAACTGGCCAGCATAGGTTCGCTATCGGCCAAGCTACGCGCTTCCGCCTTAATGTTGTTCCAGACCAGTTCCAGTTCTTCTGTCGACATTGCCTTACTCTCCGAAATGCCACATCAGGCAGACATAGCCCCGATGTCTATTACTCACAAAAACATCCGGGCCGTCTTTATTAAGAAAGCCCTAAAAAATCATCATGTTATTAATTGGTGCTTTCGTCTTTACGGGTACGCCCCAGCAAACTTAGCGCTGCTTCCCGGGCGTCTTTTCCACAGTATAAAACTTGCCAAAGCTGTTCGGTGATCGGCATTTCAACAGCGTAGCGCTGCGCCAACGCCAGCACCTCTTTCGTATTGCGATAGCCTTCGACAACCTGACCGATTTTATCCTGCGCAGCCTGAACATCCATCCCCTGCCCCAGCATCATACCGAAACGCCGGTTACGGGATTGGTTATCCGTACAGGTCAGCACCAGATCGCCCAATCCGGCCATCCCCATAAAGGTGGAGGGATCCGCGCCCAGCGCCACGCCCAGCCGGGTCATCTCGGCCAGTCCACGGGTAATCAACGCCGTACGGGCGTTAGCGCCAAAGCCGATGCCGTCGGACATGCCGGCGCCGATCGCGATGACGTTTTTAACCGCGCCCCCCAGTTGTACGCCGATAAAATCCGGATTGCTGTACACGCGAAAACTTTTGCCGCAATGCAGCAAACGTTGCAGGTCGTCAGCGAATTCGCTATCGGTCGCCGCCAGCGCAATCGCCGTCGGCAGACCGGCGGCCAGCTCTTTGGCGAAGGTCGGGCCGGAAACGACCGCCAGCGGAATTTGTTCGCCCAACGCTTCACGCGCCACATCCTGCAACAAGCGTCCGGTTTCCGCTTCCAGTCCCTTCGTCGCCCACACCAGCCGCGCATCCGCGCGCAGATGGGGTTTAATCTGACGCAGGACGTCCCCGAACACATGGCTGGGCACCACGACCAGCACATTACGGCTGGCTGCCAATGCCTGCGCCAAATCAGCTTCCAGCCGCAGCGTATCCGGAAAGGGAACGTCGGGAAGAAACGCCTGGTTACAGCGGGCGGCCTGCAAAGCATGAATATGGTCGGGATCGTGTCCCCAGAGCACGACCTGATGGCCATTACGCGCCAGCGTAATGGCTAATGCGGTGCCGTAGGAACCGGCGCCGATGACGGTCATTGAGGCGTCAGACGCGTTCATCAGGCATCCTGGCTCGGCGCGGCGCCTTCGCCTTCCGCCTGCTGTTGCAGGTAGTTCATAAACAGCGCGTCAAAGTTAACCGGCGCCAGGTTCAACTGCGGGAAAGTACCGCGGGAAACCAGGCTGGTAATGCACTCGCGCGCATAAGGGAACAGAATGTTCGGGCAATATGCGCCCAGGCAATGCGCCAGCTGCGTGCCTTCAATGCCGCCGACGGTGAAAATCCCGCCCTGCTGAACTTCACACAGAAATGCCGTTTCTTCACCCAGAGAAGCCGTTACCGTAACGCGCAGAACCACTTCATAAATATCTTCCGCCAGTTGGCTGGATGCCGTATCCAGATCCAGTTTCACTTCCGGCTGCCAGTCTTTCTGGAATACCTGAGGCGCGTTCGGCGCTTCAAAAGAGATATCCTTGGTATAGATACGTTGGATTTGGAAAGACATTTCGGCGTTGTTTTGTTCAGACATGTTAAATAATACCTTTTGTTGGATTTCTTTGACGCCTTCCGTCGTCGGCGAAGGCAGGCATCAGTCGATTACGTAATCTTGGCCTGGCGTTGCAGCCAGTCCGCACTGCGAAATTTGTTATATCGCGAACCGTTTATTTACCGCGCACCAGGGGCAGGTTTTCACCGCTCCAGCCAGCCAGGCCGTCCTTCAGCACCATTACGCGTTCAAAACCCGCTTTCAGCAGCTCGTTCGCCGCATCGCGAGAGGTCAATCCGTTGGCGCACACCACGATCACCGGCTGCGTTTTATGCTTTTCCAACTCGCCTACGCTGCCGCTTTTAATATCATTGGGCAACAGGTTAAACGCATTGGCGATATGACCACGACGATAGTCGTCACGATTTCGGATATCGACAATCACCGCATCTTCTTTATTGATCAGTTGGATCGCTTCGCCGCGAACCACTTCCTTCACTTTAGAAAGTTTACTCTTCACCGTAAGCACGATCACAACAACGAACAGGGCAACCCAGGCCACACTCAATATAGGGTGCTTGCTAATGAATGGCATAATCTCTTGCATGGGGTATAACGACTCCCGAATCAGTTAAGCGATAAAATATAAGGTTCCTGAGTATACCTGCGCGATACGGCAATTACAGCCCGTAAGCCAACATCGCGTACTGAATCTGCGGCGCGATACATAATTTCCAGGAGAAATGCCCGACATTGCGCCGGCAACGGCCCGTCCGGCGACGCCGGGCCGCTAAAAATCACTCGCCGGACGCGTAATTCAATCATTCTATGCGCATAGGTTCCCATTTATCCATCCCCTGCCGCGGATTCCATGCCATGCTTGTCACGAATGGAAATAGAAATCCAGAATTAGACGACTGGTAAGCCGCTGTTCATCGTGGAATAATCCTTTGCTATGAGTAAAAAAGCGTTATCTGTACAGTTGAGAACCGCCTGTCGCGCCACGGCTCAATTTCCGTCGTTACAGCAGCGGTTCGCCCGGAGCGCCTGCGCGTTTTGCGTCGGCGTTTTGCTGTTGTCCGATATCAGCCTGGCCGCTGATAATCAGCAGCAGCTCAAAAATCTGCAACAGGATATCGCGGCAAAAGAAAAAAGCGTTCAGCAGCAGCGGCAGCAACGCGGCGCGCTGCTCCAGCAATTGAAAAAACAGGAACAGTCGATTGCCCAATCGAGTCGCCAGCTGCGCGAAACACGCAATACGCTGTCCGCCTTAAACAAAGAGTTGAGCGAACTCGGCGCCTCCATCGCCAGATTGCAGTCACAGCAAAAAAAACAACAAGATATGCTGTCGCGCCAGCTTGACGCCGCCTTCCGGCAGGGACAGCACAGCGCGCTGCAACTGATCCTGAGCGGCGAAGAGAGCCAGCGCAGCGAACGTATTCTCGCCTATTTCGGTTATCTGAACGAAGCGCGTCAGAAATCCATCAATGAGTTACAGCAAACGCGAACCGAGCTGGCCAGCCAGAAACAGTTGCTGGAACAAAAGCAAAATCAGCAAAAAACCCTGTTGAGCGACCAACAACAGCAGCAGCAAACGCTGGAACAGGCGCAGTCCGAGCGCAGGAAAACGCTGACGACGCTGGAAAGCTCGCTGGAAAAAGACCAGCGTTTGCTCACTGAACTGCGGCAGAATGAAACCCGGCTGCGCGATCAAATCGCACGGGCGGAGCGGGAAGCCAAGGCAAGGGCGGAACGAGAAGCGCGGGAAGCGGCCAAAGTGCGGGCCAAAGAGCAGCAGGCCAAACGCAGCGGCGGCAGCTATAAACCGACGGCAAGCGAGCAATCGCTGATGGCGCGCACCGGTGGTTTGGGCCGCCCCGCCGCAAGAGCTTTCTGGCCGGTGCGCGGCCGTATCGAACATCGTTTCGGCGAATCGCTGCAAGGCGAATTACGCTGGAAAGGTATGGTGATCGCCGCGCCGGAAGGCACCGAAGTGAAGGCGATCGCCGACGGCACCGTTTTGATGGCCGACTGGCTGCAAGGCTACGGCCTGGTGGTGGTGGTGCAGCACGGTAAAGGCGATATGAGCTTATACGGCTATAACCAGAGCGCGCTGGTTTCCGTCGGCGCTCAGGTCAAAGCGGGCGAGCCGATTGCGCTGGTAGGGACCAGCGGAGGACAAAGCCAGCCCGCGCTCTATTTTGAAATTCGTCGCCAGGGGCAGGCGGTAAACCCACAACCTTGGTTGGGAAGATAGTCTTGTACCAGTTAAAATCAAAAATACTATTGCTTTTCAGCCTGTTGTCGTTATCTCCGTTCATCATGGCCGGTAAACTTTCCATTGTGATTGACGACTTCGGCTATCGCCCTCATAACGAGAATCAGGTTTTAAACATGCCCACCGCCATTTCGGTCGCGGTTTTGCCGAATGCGCCCTATGCCAGAGAAATGGCGACCAAGGCGCATAATCAAGGCCGTGAAGTGCTGATCCACCTGCCGATGGCGCCGCTCAGCAAACAGCCCCTGGAGCGCGACACCCTGCATCCTGACATGAGCAGCGAAGAGATTGCGCGTATCATTCGCCAGTCGGTCAACAATGTGCCTTACGCCGTCGGGATGAATAATCATATGGGCAGCGCGATGACCTCCAGCCTGCCGGGCATGCAAAAAGTGATGCAGTCGCTGAGCGCCTATCACCTCTATTTTCTCGACAGCATGACCATCGGCAGCAGTCAGGCCAGCCGCGCGGCCGCCGGAACCGGCGTCAAGGTCATTAAGCGCAAAGTATTCCTGGATGACTCGAAAAATGAGGCCGATATCCGCCAGCAGTTTAACCGGGCGGTGCAGATTGCGCGGCGCAGCGGCTCCGCCATCGCCATCGGCCACCCGCATCCGTCGACCATTAAGGTTTTGCAGCAGATGCTGCCCACGCTGGCGCCTGACATCGTTTTAGTTCGCCCCAGCCAGTTGCTGAATGAACCGATGCCGCACGACGAGCCTTTATCCGCGCCAGTTACGCCGAAAGCGCCAAAAACCCGGCCGACGGCCGACGGCGGCAAACCATTCATTGGGATAAAACAGTGCAGGGTGAAACATCCGCCTGAAGCCGTGAAAAACGGGGCGATGCTCCAACTGTTCGGCGATGCCGTTCACGACAACGCGGCCGTCGTGTTTGTAAAACGTCGCTGGCAAACCTGGTTCGGATCCGCGGAAAAATCACATTAAACGCTAAACCGTTGCGCTATTTTTCTTTCTCCGCTCGCAGAAATCCCGGATAAACGCACGCCGGGCTGCTTGCGATAAAATGAAATGCTATTATAGCGTTCATAAACAGCGTGAGGCGCGGTGCCTCACCGGCAAGATTAACAAGGGTAGATCCCATGATTATCGTTACTGGCGGTGCCGGTTTCATCGGCAGCAATATCGTAAAAGCGCTCAATGACATTGGCTATCGGGATATTCTGGTTGTCGATAACCTGAAAGACGGGACGAAATTCGTCAATCTGGCGGATTTGGATATCACCGATTACATGGATAAAGAGGATTTCATCGCCAATATCATCGCCGGCGACAATCTGGACGATATCGACGCCGTGTTCCATGAAGGCGCCTGCTCGTCGACCACCGAGTGGGACGGCAAGTACATGATGGAAAACAACTATCAGTATTCCAAAGAGCTGCTGCACTACTGCCTCGATCGCAATATCCCGTTCCTGTACGCCTCTTCCGCCGCAACCTATGGCGGTCGCGACAATAACTTCATTGAAGATCGCCAATATGAGCAACCGCTGAACGTCTACGGCTACTCCAAGTTCCTGTTCGACCAATACGTACGCGAAATTCTGCCGCAGGCCGAATCGCAAATTTGCGGCTTCCGCTATTTCAACGTGTACGGTCCGCGCGAAGGACATAAAGGGAGCATGGCCAGCGTCGCCTTCCACCTGAACAAACAGATTAATCAGGGTGAAAATCCGAAGCTGTTCACCGGCAGCGAAAACTTCAAACGGGACTTTATCTACGTCGGCGATGTCGCCGCCGTCAACCTGTGGTTCTGGCAAAAAGGCGTGTCCGGCATTTTCAACTGCGGCACCGGCCGGGCTGAATCTTTCCAGGCGGTTGCCGATGCCACGCTGGCGTTCCATCAACAAGGCAGCGTGGAATATATTGAATTCCCGGATAAGCTGAAAGGCCGTTACCAGGCGTACACCCAGGCAGACCTGACCAAACTGCGCGCGGCTGGTTACGACAAACCGTTTAAAACCGTTGCCGAAGGCGTCGCTGAATATATGGCCTGGCTGAACCGCTCCGCTTAATCCGGGATCGTTACGCCCCATAGGCAGGCATGCGCCATTAAGGAACTGATAAACGGTATGAAAGCAAAAGCATGAGAATCCTGGTTATCGGCCCTTCCTGGGTCGGCGATATGATGATGTCGCACAGCCTGTATCGCACGCTGAAGGCGGAACATCCGCAAGCGATCATCGACGTGATGGCGCCGGCCTGGTGCCGCCCTCTTCTCGCGCGCATGCCCGAGGTCAATCAGGCGCTGGCGATGCCGTTGGGCCACGGCGCACTGGCGCTGGGAGAACGTCGTCGCCTCGGTATTTCTCTGCGGGCCGCCCATTACGACCGCGCCTATGTATTACCCAATTCATTTAAATCGGCGCTGGTGCCCTTTTTCGCCGGCATCCCGCAGCGGACCGGCTGGCGTGGGGAAATGCGCTATGGGCTGCTGACGGATGTCCGCGTGCTGGATAAAGCCGCCTTTCCGCTGATGGTGCAGCGCTATGTCGCGCTGGCCTACGAACGCGACCGTATTCATAGCGCGCAGGATCTTCCTCAGCCGGTATTGTGGCCCCGGCTACAGGTCGGCGACGAGGAAATCGCGCCGACGGCGGCGACCTTCAAACTGAAGGGGCCGCGCCCGGTTATCGGTTTTTGCCCCGGCGCGGAATTTGGCCCCGCCAAACGTTGGCCGCATTATCACTACGCCGCGCTGGCGCAAATGCTGATTGAACGGGGTTATCAAGTCGCCTTGTTTGGATCCGCCAACGACCGGCCGGCAGGCGATGATATTCGCTCGGCATTGCCGGAAAACGCCCGGCCGCACTGCCTCAACCTTGCCGGCCAAACGTCGCTGGAACAGGCGGTGGTGCTGATTGCCGCCTGTCACGCGGTCGTGAGCAACGACTCGGGGCTAATGCACGTCGCCGCCGCGCTCGATCGTCCGCTGATCGCGCTCTACGGCCCCAGCAGTCCTGACTTTACGCCGCCGTTGTCGCATCGGGCGGAAGTTATTCGCTTAATTACCGGTTATCAGCGGGTGCGTAAAGGCGATGCAGAACAGGGCTACCATCAAAGTCTCATCGATATTCAGCCGGAACAGGTTCTCACCGCGCTGGAAAAATACCTGACCGCGCCGGGAGAAGGCGCATGAGGGTGCTGATCGTCAAAACATCCTCAATGGGCGATGTTCTTCATACGTTACCCGCCCTGACCGACGCCATGCAGGCATTGCCCGGCATCCAGTTTGACTGGGTGGTGGAAGAAGGGTTCGCACAGATCCCCAGTTGGCACCCTGCGGTGTCCCGCGTGCTCCCGGTGGCTCTCCGTCGCTGGAGAAAAAGCTGGTTCAGCGCCGAAACACGCCGGGAACGCGCGCGCTTCAGGCAACAACTGCGTGAATACCGGTATGACGCGGTGATCGATGCGCAGGGGTTGATTAAAAGCGCCGCGCTGGTTACGCGCCTCGCGCGCGGCAAAAAACACGGACTGGATTACAAAAGCGCCCGCGAACCACTCGCCAGCTGGTTCTATAACTATCGTCATTACGTCAGTCGTCGGCTGCATGCGGTTGAACGTGTACGCGAGCTTTTCGCCGCCAGCCTGCACTATAAAAAACCGGCCGAGAAAGGCGACTATGCCATCGCCCCGCGCTTTCTTTCTCGCTTGCCGGCCGACGCCAATCAATATTTAGTGTTTCTTCATGCCACCACCCGCGATGAAAAACACTGGCCGGAGGCGCACTGGCGGGAACTGATCGCCTTGCTGCAACCCAGCGGCTTAAGGATTAAGCTGCCCTGGGGCGCCGAACATGAACATCAGCGCGCGCTGCGTCTGGCACAAGGGTTTCATCACGTCGAGGTTTTACCTCGCCTTGCATTGCAACAAGTCGCGGAAGTGTTGGCCGGCGCGAAAGCGGTGGTTTCCGTCGATACCGGGTTAAGCCACTTAACCGCCGCGCTGGATCGTCCCAACATCACGCTGTATGGCCCGACAGATCCGGGGTTGATCGGCGGATATGGATTGAATCAGGTGGCGGAACTGTCTGAAAATCGGCACATGGCGGCCATTACCGCCGGGGAAATCCGGCAAAAACTGGATCAAATGATAGACTTAACCCCATCAGGCGAGTAATCCCACTCCCGACTTTTGAATAAAAATACATGCTTAATTATTTAAGATATGGGCTGGTAAAAACACCAGACCTGAGTTCCGCGCTGGCGCTAAAAGCCCTTTTTCCCGGTTGTTTATTGACGTTATGTATTATGCCGTTCAGCACCGTTATCGCCGGATGGTTTTTCTATTTAACCGGTTCATTTGCCGTTTTTTATGTGATGACCCATCTGAAAACGGTGCTTGCGGCCAAACGCCTGCTGATTACGCCGCTGTGCCTGCTGATTATCGGCATCATCAATCTCATTTGGTTTTATCACTACTCTCGCCAGGATAGTTTATTTTTTTACGTCTACGACGCCCACTTGTCTGCCGCCCATGCCTGTATTTTGGGGGCGTTCATTATGCTTGCCGCGTTGAACAATATTCAGGAGCGGCGAAAATATCACCTGCCCTGCATACTGGCGATCTGTCTGCTTACGGTAGGCTATGCGTTTTATCAATCCGTATTTGATGATATGCACCGTATCAGGCTGATGTTCGGTCAGGCGACCAGCGCCGCTTATTTCCTGACCTTTATCGGCGCGCTGAGCGCGCAGGTGCTGCTCAAACTCAACTCACGCTATAAATATTATCTCTATCTGGCGCACTTCTTACTCGTCACCGTTGCGATCATTTTGACAGAGACGCGGGCGGCCATTTTTGTCTATCCGATTGTCGGCGTCATGATCCTGTTATCAGAGGTTCGGCACGATAAACCGCTGCTCATCAAAGCCTTTGTCGGCTCCGTCATGACTATTCTGCTGTGTTCGCTGCTGTTTCACGACACCATCCAGAAACGCGCCGACGACCTGCGCAACGACATACGCAACTACAGCATGAATAACAGCAAGACCTCGGTCGGCGCGCGCATTGCCATGTATCAATCGGGGATTGAAGCGGGAGAAGAGGCGTTGTTCGGGCAATCCGCCGAGCAGCGTTCCGCGCACATTACCGCCCTGGCCGCGCAAAAGCCCGGTTTAAGCGGCGCGGTGGAATACCTGAATGTTCACCTGCATAACGAAGCGATCGAGGCGTTTTCCCTTAAAGGATTGCCTGGCGTCGCGATGTTAACCCTCTTTTATGCGTCCCTGATCTACTTTTCCCTGTTTGTTCTCAGAAGCCACCTGCTGGCGGCCATTGTCTTTGCGCTGATCATGTACGGTTTGAGCGATGTTATTTTGTACTCACGGGATATGTTAATCGCCTGGCTGCTGACCTTTTGCCTCGCCGCCACATTGACCGGCACGTTACTGAAACGATAACCGGGTACAACGGCGGAAATCAGCGCCTGCCAGCGACGTCCCCGCCGCTGGCAAGATGGCGGATATAATCTTAATTATCACTGTGAGAGCATAGCGGCTTTTAGTACCATAGCGGCATAAAACGGCGCGGCAGTCGCGTGCGCGCCCTATTGGTGATAATCCGGAGCATGACCCGCAGTCTATTGGTAGCTGTTGAGCCAGGGGCGGTAGCGTTCCGTTATTTAAGGAAAGTAAGGAAAGCGAGTGAGTGAAAAAGCCCTTCCCTGTCATCGGATTCTGGTTGTGAAACTGCGCTTTCACGGCGATATGCTGCTTACCACGCCGCTTATCAGCACATTGAAAGCCCATTATCCCGCTGCCAAGATCGATGTGCTGCTGTACGAAGACACTCGCCCCATACTGTCGAAAAATCCGGATATTCATCATCTCTACGGCTTAAAAAGAAAAACGGCGAGTCTGCCGGAAAAAATAAAAGAATTCATTGCAATACGAAAAACGCTTAAGCGCAATCATTACGATCTGATCGTCAATCTGGCCGACCAATGGCCCGTCGCGCTGTTAATCAAATCGCTGGCAAGCCGCAGCATCGCCCTAGACCGCGGCGATAGCCTGAAAGGGAAATGGTGGCGTTCACTGTTCAGCGAATGCGTGCGCCCGCAGGGCGAGCATATTATCGAGCAAAATCGCTCGATGCTTGCGCCGTTGGGTTTGCCTGCGGCACAGCGGAAAGAACGCATGACCCTTGCTTACGGCGCTGAAGAGGCGGCACGCATTTTCGCCGCGCATCCGCACCTGCTGGATCAGCCCTACGTGGTGATTCAACCGACGGCCAGACAGTTATTCAAATGCTGGGATAACGATAAGTTCGCCCAGGTTATTGATCATCTGAAACAAAAGGGATGGGAAGTCGTGCTGACCTGCGGCCCGTCGTCGGACGATCTCGATATGGTCCGCGATATTCACGCACAATGCGGACATAAGCCGGATATCTCCCTCGCCGGCAAAACCAGCTTTCCGGAACTGGCCGCATTGATCGACAAAGCGGTGCTGTATATCGGCGTGGATTCGGCGCCGATGCATATGGCGGCGGCGTTAAACACCCCCGCCGTATGCCTGTTTGGTCCTACCGACCATAAAAAATGGCGGCCCTGGTCGGATAACAGCATCGTCATTTGGGCGGGAGATTATCAGGCCATGCCGGAGCGGCGGCATCTCGACCGAAGCCATAAGTACCTCTCCTGCATTCCCGCTCAGGACGTGATTCAGGCGGCGGAAAGCCTGTTTGCCGACCACATCTCGCCAGCGGGAAATAAGGAATCGCCATGAATATCGCCATCTGCCTGTACAAATATTTTCCTTTTGGCGGGCTACAGCGTGACTTTTACAGTATTGCCCAGGCCTGCGTCGCCCAGGGGCATCACGTCCGCGTCTATGTTTTGTCATGGCAAGGCGAAAAACCGGATAACCTGGAGATTATTCTGGTACCCGTATCCGGCATCAGCAACCATACCCGCAACCGCCGCTATGCCGAGTGGGTGCGGCGCCATTTGCAGCAACATCCGGTCGATCGCGTGCTGGGCTTTAATAAAATGCCGGGACTGGATTTCTATTATGCGGCCGACGTGTGCTATGCGGAAAAGGTGGCGCAGGAAAAGGGCTGGCTCTACCGCCTGACGCCGCGCTACCGCCATTACGCCGCATTTGAGCAAGCGGTATTCGATCGCGCCGGCCACACCAAAATGCTGATGCTGACCCAGCGCCAGATTGCGGATTTTAAAAAGCATTACGCCACGCAGGATGAACGCTTCTTTATTCTGCCGCCGGGCATCGCTCTCGACCGCAAATACGATCGCCGGGCGCCCGACGCCCGCCAGACATTCCGCCGCGCGCAAGGCATCGACGAAAACGCCGTCGTCCTGCTTCAGGTCGGTTCCGATTTCAAACGCAAAGGCGTGGAGCGCAGCATCCGGGCCATCGCCAGTTTGCCGGAGGAACTCCGCCGGCGCGTGGTGTTCCTGGTTGTCGGGCAGGATAAACCTGAGCGCTACCAGTCGCTGGCCGCCCAGTCCGGCATTGGTGACAATGTTCGTTTTTTCTCCGGGCGCGATGATATCGCCGACTTTATGGCCGCCGCCGACCTGCTGATGCATCCGGCTTATCAGGAAGCCGCCGGCATCGTACTGCTGGAAGCGCTCACCGCCGGATTACCGGTGATGGTTACCGAGGTGTGCGGCTATGCTTTCTATATCGACAAGGCGCAGGCGGGGCGCGTCATCCCCTCGCCCTACCGTCAGGACGCCCTGAACGACGCCTTGCGGGACGCGCTGAGCCAGCCGGACAGCTTACGGAACTGGGCGCATAATGCCCGCCATTTCGCCGATAGCGAAGATTTATACAGTTTGCCGCAGAAAGCAGCCATGCTGATTTCAGGCGACGATGAGTAAATGAGCCGTATGATTGAATTAAAACCCCCTTTCGCTTCTTTATGGAAAGATAAAGATCCCTTTAAAGAAGTCGACAAACTCGACGGCGAGATATTTCGGGCGCTTGAAAGCCGACGAACCTTGCGTTTCACCCTGGACGGCCAGTCGTATTTCATCAAAATACATCGCGGCACCACGCTGAAAGAAGCGCTTAAAAACCTGGTTTCGCTCAGGCTGCCGGTACTGGGCGCCGACCGCGAGTGGCATGCCATCCACCGTCTGGCCGAGGCGGGCGTGGATACCATGCGCGGCGTGGGCTTTGGTCAGCGTGGGTTAAACCCATTGCGCCGCCACTCTTTTATTATCACGGAAGATCTTAACCCGGCGATCAGCCTGGAGGATTACTGCGCCGAGTGGCCGCGCCGCCGACCGCTGTTACGGGAGAAAAGGTCGATTATCCGCCGGGTGGCGGAAATGGTGCGCAAAATGCACGCCGCCGGCGTCAATCATCGCGATTGCTATATCTGCCACTTTTTACTCCACCTGCCCTATACGCCGGGCAGCGACGAGCTGAAAATATCGGTGATTGATTTACATCGTTCTCAGATAAGGGCAACAGTCCCTACCCGCTGGCGTAATAAAGACCTTATTGGTTTATATTTTTCATCGCTGGATATCGGCTTGACGAAATCGGATATCTTTTATTTCATGAAAATTTATTTTAATCAGCCGTTGCGCATGATAGTAACAGATGAAAAAAACCTGCTCAGTGAAGCTGAAATTAAGGCTGATAAAATCAAACGCAGAACCGAGCGCAAATCACTCTAATCCACGGCAAGATTGAATCAATATGAATATACTTTTCGTTGGCGAAGCCGTATCCGGGTTTGGCGGCATTGAAACGGTAATACAAAAGGTAACCCGCTTTCTCACCGACGATCCTGAAACCAGGAACAGCTATACGCTCTATTTCCTTTGCCGTGACGACAGAATGGACAAAAACTGGCTTGCAGGTAAAAACGCCGTTTATTCCCGTTCAGGCATCAAGATTTCCTTTATCAGACGACTCAGGCATACCTGCGCGCTCGGACGTTATATTGCAAAAAACCATCCTGATGTTGTGATTTCGTTTGATGCGCCATCCTGTCTGATTGCCTCCAGAGCGATAAAAGCCAGCAAAAGAGATATTCGGCTGATTTCATGGATCCACTATTCTCTCGATCATAAAAAGCACGCCGAACGCGTGCTGACGGCCGATTATCATCTGGCTATCAGCTCGGGTATTCAACAGCAATTGGTCGCCCGCGGCGTGCCGGCGGATAACATCTTTACAATATTCAATCCGGTAACGCCGACGGAGAAAATCATTCCCCGCCCAGGCCCAACCCAGCCGGCCTCGTTTTTATATGTCGGCAGAATAAAATTCACCGGCCAGAAGCGGCTTAAAGACTTACTGGATACGCTCGCCAAACTTGATGGCGACTGGATATTTCATGCCGTGGGCGATGGTTCGGATATGAAAATCTGCCAGGATTACGCACAGACGTTGGGCATCGGTCAGCGCATCCACTGGCATGGCTGGCAGGCGAATCCGTGGGAATACGTTCAGGACAAAATAAAGCACGTCAGCGCATTCGTGATGACCTCGGCATTTGAAGGTCTGCCAATGACCTTACTTGAGGCGATGTCTCACGGCGTCTACTGCATCAGTTCCGATTGTCCTTCAGGACCGGGAGATATCATCAAAAACGACATCAATGGAAAGTTATATCCTCCCGGAGAAACCGCGGTCCTGACCTCTATTTTGCAAGGCATCGTTAACCAGGTCGCATTGCCGCCTGCCGATATCATCAAAGATTCGATAAGCCGTTTTTATGATGAAAAATATTATCAGGAAATTAAAGAGACGATTCGGTTTATATCGAACCGCTAATCGACTTCACCTGCCGCATCACGAAAAACGTTATTGCTGAGATTATTATGTATTTCAATAAAAACGATGTTATTACCGAAACCATCGAATTTTCATTTAGCGCCGAACCGGAAAGCAAGCCGGCGTTAAATATTTCTTTCGGCACGGATAAAAACTTCCTGTTTGGCTGCGCCATTTCCATCGCATCCATTTTAATGAATAACCCTTCTCAGCAGTTGGCTTTTCATGTTTTTACCGATACGCTGGAAAACGATGAACGAGAAAAATTCCGTGAACTGGCGCAACAATATAACACAACGATCACATTCTATATCGTGAATTGCGGTTGGCTTAAACAGTTGCCCAGCACCAAGAATTGGTCCTATGCGATCTATTTCCGTTTTATTATCACCGACTATTTCAGCAATACGCTGGATAAGATCGTTTATCTGGACTCCGACATCACCTGCAATGGTTCGCTACAGGAATTAATTGATTTAGATATCAGTCACCATATCATTGCGGCGGTTGCTGAAGGCTCGCATAATTGGTGGGCCAAATGCGCACAAAGACTGGCGACGCCGACAATTGAAAAAGGCTATTTTAATTCCGGCTTCTTACTGATCAACTTAAAGAAATGGCATGAGTTCAACGTCACACAAAAAACGATGAGCCTGTTAACGGATAACAAGACCAAAGGAAAAATATCCTATCCCGATCAGGATATTCTTAATATTTTATTGCCGGGTCATATTCTTTTTCTTGATAAGAAATACAATACGCAATTTAGTATTAATTATGAGCTTAAATGTAAGCCCGGCCAGACCTACCCTCATCCGATCAACGACAGTACGGTGTTTATCCACTATATCGGCCCAACCAAGCCCTGGCATGCATGGGCGGATTATCCCAGCACCCGTTTTTTCCAGCAGGCGAAACAGCACTCGCCCTGGAAAGATATGCCATTACAAGAGCCTCAGGATGCGAATCAGCTAAGATATTGCGCTAAGCATATGTTTCATCGGAAAAAAAGAATTTCTGCTATTTATTTTTATTGGTGTTACTTTTTAAAAAAAATAAAATAATACCTTCTACCATTTTCAACTCTTTAAGATCTAGCATAGACTTTAAATCTCAATAAATTTATCAGACTAATAGTAAAACCGATCACTCTCAGGATAAGAGATTATGGATTTAATAAAAAAGATAAAACATATTAATAGACAAAGAAATTATAAAACAAAAAAATTAAAAAAAGAGATAAAAATAAAATTATTGCTATTACAGATGAAAAGAAAAAACGAACAATTCTCTCCTGAAAAAGTACATGATATTCTTTTCATACTAACAGGGATAGGTATTGGTGACGTTATATTTCTTAGTGACGTATTTCGCGAATTACATAATCATGGTTACAATGTTAGGATTTTAATCAATAATAGAGTATTCTTTCTATTTGAAGGTATAGAAGGTGTTGATGAAATTATAGTTATAGAAGGAAAAAGCGACTTCAATAAACTAAAAAGTATTAAAACTGATCTAATAATCGATTTATATAGCAGGTTAGAATATCTCACATACTCGTACATCAAAACAATTTCACTAATCAGTCATAAATTCTGTATAGGGTTTAATTCTGCATACAAGAAACCTTATGACATCGTTTTTAGTGTTAACGAAAAACATGCACATATAACCCACGCATATCAGAAAATGCTTGAGTTATTGGGTATACAAAAGTCATCTCTTCAATATCACTTAAATATCCCAGCTTCATTTATTGAGGAAACAGAAAAATATTTAAAAAAATTTCCTGAGAAAAAAATAATTGCCCTCAATCCTTTTGCTTCCTGCACTAGAAGAAGTTTAACAATCAAACAGACAAATGAACTTCTTAAACTATGTGAAAATATCGATAATGCACATATTATTATAATAGGGGAGCAAGAAAAGATCATAAAAATAAAAAAATCACTTAACTCTAATATTTGCAGCTTTAGTTCATTTTGGAATGCAGCCTCCATCGTCAAATTATCTGATTTGGTAGTCTCTGTTGATACATCCATTGTACATATAGCCAGTGCATTTAATAAGCCCTTGGTTTCTATATATAGCTCAGAAGTTATTAATGGCTTTCAAGGGGATCAATTTTATGCTCCCAATCATGAAAACTCAATACAATTAATAGCCCCCGATGAAGCAGCAAAAAATATTGATACAGTATTTGTCTACAAAAATATATTATCAAAAATATAAGTTTCAAAAAAAATAATCCATTTTTCTAAACTCACTTATGAAATAAACTTAATATGAAAACAGAAAGATTCATAAAAAAAAAGTCAATATTTAATGAGAATAGTGTACCAGAATTTGAAACATTACATATAGCGCTATGTTTTGATGACGGCTATGCCATGCCAGCTTGTGTTTCAGCTTTTTCGATTATTAAAAACAATCCGGATATAAATATTGTTCTTCATTTATTCACTTTAAATGTTAGTAAAATATCATTAGACAGATTTAAATCTTTATTAGCCAATAACTTAACCATATATAACTATGAAATAAATCATTCATTTATAGATGAACTAACAAAAGATCTAAATGAATCATCAGATAGCTACTGGTATTTAAATAAGAATAGATTATCATCAGCTTGTTTGCGATTCATTATCTCTGATATATTAAAGACTATAACTCCAAAAGTTTTATATATGGATTGTGATACTCTTTGTATAAATAGCCTCTCGCCTCTTATTTCTCTTGATATTTCTAAATTCCATGCAGCCTGTATTAAAGATATTGCGGCTAGTGAGTATCGAAAGTTATTATTCAACAATCTTGATGAAACATATTTCAATTCTGGCGTCATGCTGATAAATACAGAAAAATGGGTAAGTAATAAACTCACTGATAAAGCAATAAAGCTAATCATTGATGATAATGGAAAATTTATCTGGCCGGACCAAGATGCTTTAAATATATTAATGGATGGGGATATACATTACCTCCCTTCAAAATATAACTTTATGCTACAAAAAGATGATCATATTCCTAAAGATGTAATAATTTTGCATTTTGCAGCCAATCCAAAGCCTTGGTTTAAAATAAGAAATAATAAAACATATATTGAGTATCTTTCATCCTCTCCATGTAAAAATGTGAAACTAAAACTTTACGATAAAGAAACTAGCAATCGATATGTTCTTAAAACTTATTCAGAGGAATTACGAAAAGAAGGGAAAATAATACCCTCTATATTTTATTATCTTATGTATAAAATAACCAAGTTTTTTTATAAAAAATGACTCAGAAAACAATTATAAATTTTAATGTGAACAATGTATAATTAGTAGAAAAATCATATAAAGATAACTCAATAAACGCCATACTTTAATCATGGCGTCATGAACTAATGCTAATAAGAAAAACTTCTTATTTAGAATTTAAAAAAATTTTCACATAAGAAAACACCACATCAATATTCATATTCCTCGCGGCGCCGTTTGGCGCAATCAATTGCACGGCCTTATCATAATGAGGAGCAAATAAAAAGTTTGATTCATAGCCGCCAAATTTTTCAGAACTGTAAACCGATACTAACTCTTTGTCCAACGCGTTCGCCAAGTGAACAATTGAGGTCTCTACCGATATAACCATGTCAGAGTAAGCAACCATCGCTGCCGCCCCCCAGAAAGATTCAAAAGGATTCTTTATTACCCTCTCCCGCTCTTCAATATCGGCTATTTTATTCTTTTCACCGATGATAATCACAATAACATCATCATTTTTCTGCAATAAACGCAAAAGCTCATCAATTTGCTGAGAAGTAAAACTTCTTGTGTCATTTGATGCATACGGATTAAAGGCGACGATCCTGTTATGCGCATACGGCGCTAAGAATCCTTTTGCTTGCGTTTTTTCTTCTTCAGGCAAATAAATATCGTACGACAGGTCTGCATCATGAATACCGATATGATTTAACAAGCTGGCATAAGCATCTGTCAGATGAATTTCTTTACTGGCAGGAATAATGTTATCGTTATAGACTTTGGTATTTTTAACATCAAAACCGATACAATAGCGGTGTTTTATTTTGGTTATCACACTAAGATAACGGATATTAAAATGCTCATCTACCCGACTATACAGGTCAATCAGTAAATCAAAATACAATTCCTTATAATTATCAATAATACCTTTTCTTTTTACGACAATGACATTCTCAACATTCATATTTCTTTCGAATAAAAAGGCTGATTTAGCATCAACAAATACGCTGACTTGATAACCGTGTTTTTTTAACTCCCGAAATATTCCGGTTGCAACAATAACATCGCCAAGACCGACGTTAAAAAGAAGTACCCCTATACTCTTTACGTTTTTCATGTCCAGGGGCTCTTTTTTTGCTTTTGATAACGTCAAAAACAACATTTCTTTTATTTTAAACTTTATATTTTTTATTTTTTTATCTTGCGGCCTGTTCATAATTTCCCAATTTCCTGTCGTTCCCGCTTTCACATCGCGAATAGACTGCGATTCACCACCACACTGTAGCATAACTGCCCAAAGGGTAAAATTTATTACTTTTACGGGAAATAAAACATCGCCTTTCGGCAATACGCGTTGCTGAATCCCCCCCGCCTTTTTTAATTTCTGGCCGATAAGTACCGCTCTCACCACTCCCTCCTGCGAAATTTTGCAAAAATGTTACATCAAACGCGTCAGTCATGATGTTTTTGCCACTTTCCGATATTAAATGGCAGCAACACAAAGGTAAAAGTCTGACGGAGAGGGCAGGATGCGTAAATCTCACAAAAAAGAACTAATTTATTAACAATTCGTTCATCACTGCATCCAGACGTTGGAGACGCTCTACATGACCACCATTCAGAAGCAAATGTACATCAACGGCGAATTTGTCGAAAACCGCAGCGGAAAGTGGATTGACGTGGTGAATCCGGCGACCGAGCAGGTGATTTCGCAGATCCCGGAAGGCACGACGGAGGATGCCAAAAGAGCGGTTGACGCCGCCGAAATCGCCCAGCCCGGCTGGGAAGCATTGCCGGCGGTAGAGCGCGGCGTCTGGCTGCATAAAATCGCCGACGGCATCCGCGAGCGTGCCGCCGAGCTGACGGACACCATTATCGCCGAAGGCGGAAAAACCCACGCGCTGGCGCAGACCGAAGTGTTGTTCACCGCCGATTATCTGGATTATATGGCGGAATGGGCGCGTCGCTACGAAGGGGAAATCATCCAGAGCGACCGCCCGAACGAGAACATTTTTGTATTCCGCAAAGCCATCGGCGTCACCACCGGTATTCTGCCGTGGAATTTTCCATTCTTCCTCATCGCCCGCAAAGCTGCGCCGGCGCTGATCACCGGCAACACCATCGTTATCAAGCCCAGCGAAATTACGCCCAACAACGCGATAATTTTCGCCGAGATCGTTCATAACATCGGTCTGCCCAAGGGGGTGCTGAACATCGTCACCGGCTTCGGCCCCACCGTGGGACAAGAGCTGGCCGCCAACCCGAAGGTCGGCATGGTCAGTCTGACCGGCAGCGTCGCCGCGGGCATCGCCACCATGACCGCCGCGGCGCAGAACGTCACCAAGGTGTCGCTGGAACTGGGCGGCAAAGCGCCGGCCATCGTGATGAATGACGCCGATCTGGATCTGGCGGTGAAAGCCATTGTCAGTTCCCGCGTCATCAACAGCGGGCAGGTGTGCAACTGCGCGGAACGCGTTTACGTGCAGCAAGGGGTGTACGCCGAATTTATCTCGCGCCTGAGCGAAGCGATGAAGCAAGTGACCTTTGGCAATACCGCGGCGCAAAAAGATCTGGATATGGGGCCGTTGATCAGCGCGGCGGCGTTGCAGCGGGTGGAGGACAAAGTGGCGAAAGCCGTATCGCAGGGGGCGAAAGTGTTGCTCGGCGGCCAGCGCGCAGGCGGCACCGGTTATTTTTACCCGCCGACGCTGCTGGTGGACGTTAACCAGGATATGCCGATTATGCACGAAGAGGTATTCGGCCCGGTGCTGCCGGTAGCGACGTTCGCCACGCTGGAAGAGGCGATCGCCATGGCTAACGATAGCGAATATGGCCTGACGTCGTCGATCTATACGCAAAATATCAACACCGCGATGCAGGCGCTGAAGCTGCTGAAATTCGGCGAAACCTATATCAATCGCGAGAATTTCGAGGCAATGCAGGGCTTCCATGCGGGGTGGCGTAAATCGGGCGTCGGCGGCGCTGACGGCAAACACGGCTTGCAGGAATATCTGCAAACGCACGTGGCTTATCTACAATTCCACTAAAGGCTATTTCGTTAACCCAAGAAAAAGATAACGAGAAACCACGATGATCATTTCCGCTTCAACGGACTACCGCGCGGCGGCGCAGCGCAGGCTGCCGCCGTTTCTGTTCCACTACATTGACGGCGGCGCATATAACGAGCATACCCTCAGGCGCAATACCGCCGATCTGGCCGATATCGCGCTGCGCCAGCGCATCCTGAAAAACATGTCCGAGCTGAGTCTGGAGACGCAGTTATTCGGCGAAAAGCTGGCGATGCCGGTGGCGCTGGCCCCCGTGGGGCTGACCGGCATGTATGCCCGGCGCGGCGAAGTGCAGGCCGCGCGCGCGGCGGCGCAAAAAGGCATTCCGTTTACCCTATCCACCGTCTCGGTCTGCCCCATCGAGGAAGTGGCGCCCGCCATCGACCGCCCCATGTGGTTCCAGCTTTACGTATTGAAAGATCGCGGTTTTATGCGCAACGCGCTGGAGCGCGCGCAGGCGGCGGGCGTGAAAACGCTGGTCTTTACCGTGGATATGCCGGTGCCGGGCGCGCGTTATCGCGACGCGCATTCCGGGATGAGCGGCCCGAATGCGGCGGCTCGCCGTTTATGGCAGGCGGCAACGCATCCGCTGTGGGCGTGGGACGTCGGCCTGAACGGCAAACCGCACGATCTCGGCAACGTCTCCGCCTATCGCGGTAAACCGACGACGCTGGAAGATTATATCGGCTGGCTGGGGGCGAACTTCGATCCCTCCATTTCGTGGCGAGATTTGGCGTGGATCCGTGAATTCTGGACCGGCCCGATGATCATCAAAGGCATTCTCGACCCGGAGGACGCCAGAGAAGCGGTGAGATTTGGCGCGGATGGCATTGTGGTCTCCAACCATGGCGGCCGCCAGCTCGACGGCGTGCTGTCGACGGCGCGCGCCTTGCCGGCGATCGCCGACGCGGTGAAAGGCGACATCGCCATTCTGGCGGATTCCGGCATTCGCACCGGCCTGGACGTGGTGCGCATGATTGCGCTGGGCGCGGACGGCGTGCTGCTGGGACGCGCCTTTGTCTATGCGCTGGCGGCCGCGGGCGAAGCGGGCGTGGTTAACCTGCTGAACCTGATCGAAAAAGAGATGCGCGTGGCGATGACGTTGACCGGCGCCAGGTCCATCGCCGAAATCGGCGCGGACTCGCTGGCGTACGGCGCATCGCCGGGCATTCGCTAAACGGATATCGGCGAGCCGTAATGAACCTGGCTACATTCGAAATAGCATTGCGGTTGTATGCGCCAGCATCAGATATATTTAATCACTGACGCCGCTATGCTCCAAACGCCGCCTAGCCAGTCGCTCAAGCCGCGTCAGCCTGACCGGCGCACTTTAAGACACCGAATCCCCGCTATCAGCGCGAGAAACACCGGTCCTCTGTTTTACAAATAGCCTTCTCCTGCTTAACCCGATAAAATCGCCATCAGCGATAACCAACTATAGTAAAACGCATGCTACAAACCCTCTACACCGTTCTTTTATACCTAATCCAGCCATTGATTTGGATCCGACTGTGGCTGCGCGGCCGCAAGGCGCCCGCCTACCGCAGACGCTGGAGCGAGCGCTACGGTTTCTGCGCGGAGAAAGTCAAACCCGACGGCATTATGCTGCACTCCGTTTCCGTGGGGGAAACGCTGGCGGCCATTCCGTTGGTCAGAGCATTGCGCCACCGTTATCCTAACCTGCCGATCACCGTCACCACCATGACGCCCACCGGTTCCGAACGCGTGCGCTCGGCCTTCGGCGACTCGGTTTATCATGTCTATCTGCCCTATGATCTGCCCTGCGCCCTGAAGCGCTTCTTCAATCAGGTGCGACCTAAAGTCGTCATCATCATGGAGACCGAGCTGTGGCCGAACCTGATTGCAGAATTACACCGCCGCAAAATCCCCCTGGTGATAGCCAATGCCCGTCTGTCGGCGCGTTCAGCCGCCGGTTATAAAAAAATAGGGCGTTTGACCCGCCATATGCTGCAACGTATTACGCTGGTCGCCGCGCAAAATCAGGAAGACGGCCAACGATTTATCGATCTCGGCCTGAAACGCGCAAGTCTGGCGGTCACCGGCAGTCTCAAGTTTGATATTTCCGTGACCCCGGAGCTGGCGGCGCGCGCGGTGACGCTACGGCGTCAGTGGGCGCCGCACCGTCCGGTGTGGATCGCGACCAGCACTCACGAAGGCGAGGAAGCGATTGTGTTAGCGGCCCATCGTCAGCTGCTGGCTAACTTTCCCGATCTATTGCTGATTCTGGTTCCCCGGCACCCGGAACGCTTTCCTACTACGCAAGCGCTGACGCAAGCGCTGGGCTTCAACTATATTTTGCGCAGCAGCGGGGAGCCGCCGTCCGCCGACACTCAGGTGATTGTCGGCGACACCATGGGCGAACTCATGCTGTTATATGGCATCGCCGATTTGGCGTTCGTCGGCGGCAGCCTGGTGGAACGTGGCGGACATAACCCGCTTGAAGCCGCCGCTCACGCCATTCCCGTACTGATGGGGCCGCACACGTTTAACTTTAAAGATATCTGCAACAAACTTGAGCAGGCAGACGGGCTGATTACGGTTACCGATACCGCATCGCTGACCAAAGAAGTGGGCAATCTGCTCGCCGATGAAGACTATCGTCGCTATTATGGCCGACATGCCGTAGAGGTATTGCACCAGAATCAGGGGGCGTTGCAGAAGTTGCTCTCATTGCTTGAACCTTATCTGCCGCCTCGGGCTCAATGATTAACCGTGGTTTTGCGCACAGATGCAGAGGAACGCCATGACGACTAAAGCGATTTATCCCGGCACTTTCGATCCGCTGACCAACGGTCACCTCGATCTGCTGACCCGCGCATCGCACATGTTCGACCATCTGGTGCTGGCGATTGCCGCCAGTCAGAGCAAAAATACGTTATTTACGCTGGATGAACGCGTGGCGCTGGCAAAAGAGGTTACTCAACACTTGCCAAACGTGGAAGTGATCGGTTTCAGCGAACTGATGGCGCATTTCGCACAAAACCAAAATGCCAATATTTTGGTGCGCGGATTGCGTGCGGTTGCTGATTTCGAGTACGAGCTGCAACTGGCTAAAATGAACCATCATCTGATGCCGACATTGGAAAGCGTATTCCTGATGCCGTCAGAAGAATGGTCTTTTATCTCATCATCTCTGGTTAAGGAAGTGGCGAAGCACGGCGGGGATGTTACCCATTTTCTGCCGGCTCCCATCGAGAAAGCCCTACGCGCCAGGCTGCCGTAGCGCCGCCCTGCTTCACCGCGATACCCGATCGCCAATAACACAGATGTTCAAATGGGGCAGAACGAATCATTTTGCCCCTGACGATTTATTATCGTGAAAGAGGCTCAAATAAATATCTGAACCACCAAAGTGATTTCCAGCATTTATTGAATGGCGGGAGCGTGACGGGCCGTTTGTTATGACGGTATTTTATTTCCCAGGTGAAATTAAGGAATATTCGACTTTGTCCATATTCATCACCAAATAGTTCACATTCCTCTTTTTTTCTTAGATCAATCGGTGTATTATCGGCTAAATCCCGCTGTAATGAATGGTAACTTCCATCTCTATCCACATTGCGCTCAAAGCAGCATATCCTTTTCGGTAAATACTGCTGCTGAGACCCATGATACTTTTGATATTTCACGAACCGAAAATCTTCCGAGCCGTAGTTACCGGCAAACTCTTCATCATAGCCAAAAAAGCGCATAAATCTGGCGCGCGACATAAAGAACGTATTCGGATGTCCATAATAGCGCTCGCCGGTATTATAGACTTTTCCTCTGCGGACAATTCCGTCCTCTCTACTTTTCCGATAGATTTTATAAAATTTTCGCCCAGGATTTTTTAATTTAATCAAGTACCTGAATGTCTCTTCCGGTAATTCATGATCTAAATCCGTTACGAAAAACTTATCGGATTTTGCATAGGTGACGCCTAAATTCCGCGCCCCCGCCTGATTCCATCTTATATCTTCCTTTATCCTCAGCCAGGTGATGTTTAAATCAAATTCACCGACTTCATATTCAATCGGCGAACCATCATCAACAATAACAAATTCAACCGCGGTACGAATATCTTCAGGAAGTTGCTCATATTTCCTCAGTAAGCTGGTTACTGAATCCATATTATTTTGATTACAATAAAAATGTGTTACATAAGTTAATTTGATATGTTGTTTGTCAAGCGGATGCCTTGTCAAACAAGAATAATCACTGCCCATCTACCCTGTCCTTTACTCTGCTCTTTATATCTTATAAAAAAATAAAACCTTACAAAAACGATTAGCCAATAGATGTTTTCATGACTTAATACGATCGCAACGACCAATTATTCGTCGCTTATCTCTGACAACGACGACAAAAAAAGGTGCTGCGCTGTCCGTGTTTCGCCGTTTCTATCGGCGTTCCGCACACCCGACAACGCTCCCCCGTCCGCCCGTAGACCTGAAGTTCCTGAGCAAAATAGCCGGGTTTGCCATCTGATTGCAGAAAATCACGCAACGTTGTCCCGCCCTGCTCGATAGAACGCAGCAGCACCTGTTTAATCGTTTCCACCAGCCGATCAGCTTCCGCTTCACTCAACGACCCGGCGGCTCTGTCCGGCCTGATGCCGGCCGTAAACAGCGACTCGCTGGCATAGATGTTCCCTACGCCCACCACCACCTTGTTATCCATAATCCAGGGTTTGACCAGCGTCTTTTTACCGCGTGACTTCTGATACAGATAGGCGCCGGAAAAATCCTCGCTCAGCGGCTCCGGCCCTAAATGCGCCAGCACCGCGCTTTCTTGCAGACTGTTGGCCCATAGCCAGGCGCCGAAGCGGCGGGGATCGGTATAACGCAGCACCTTGCCGCTATCCATGACAAGATCAACGTGATCGTGTTTACCCGGCTCAATGTATTCAGGCAGGATCCGCAGGCTGCCGGACATGCCCAGATGGACGATAATCCATCCGGCGGCCAATTCGATCAGCAGATATTTGGCGCGGCGATGAACGCCCAGCACCGTCTGATCGCTGAGGGATAAAATCTCGCCGGCGACCGGCCAGCGCAAACGGGCGTTACGCACTTCAGCATAGAGAATGGTATGACCAACAAGATAAGGCGAAATCCCCCGACGACTGGTTTCAACCTCCGGCAATTCCGGCATGTGTTATCTCCTGAAAAATCCGACAGATGAGTTAAGCCGCTGCCAGAAAGACTATTTCCGCCCGTGCTGTTGTTGCAGTTACGCCTGATATAGCCGCTATTCGCATCGCTGTTTACCCGAGACCGGTTTATCCGGCTAACCGCATAATCGGCCGCATAATCATAAGCTTTACGACGGCCTGAGGCCAGCGGCTGGCGAAAACAGACGCCGGAAAGCGCGGCACGTCAGGGAAACTACGCGTCGGGCCGGAATGACGGCCATAAAAAAACCCTGCCGAAGCAGGGTTTTTAGCAATCCGCCAAAATTATTTAATTTTAGCTTCTTTGTAGATTACGTGCTGACGGACAACCGGATCGAATTTCTTCAGTTCCAGTTTTTCCGGCTTAGTACGCTTGTTCTTCGTAGTGGTATAAAAGTGACCAGTACCAGCAGAAGAAACCAGCTTGATCTTCTCGCGAACACCCTTAGCCATGATTCAATTCCTTAATACTTTTCACCGCGGGCACGCAGATCGGCCAGAACCGTCTCAATACCCTTTTTATCGATAACACGCATACCTTTAGCGGATACGCGCAGCGTAACAAAGCGCTTTTCACCCTCAACCCAAAAACGGTGTGAGTGCAGGTTCGGCAGAAAACGGCGTTTAGTCGCGTTCAGTGCATGGGAACGGTTGTTACCGCTCACCGGGCGCTTGCCAGTAACTTGGCAGACTCGGGACATGTCTATTCTCCAAAAATCAAAATCAGCTCGAGCTTCGTATAGGATTTGGCCGCCTCGTCAGGCTCTAGAGCCCATCTCAGCAACTTCACTGAAAAGACTCCGTCATCAGGATAAACCTGCTGAGATAGGCTCTTAACGCCAAACCCAAGATTCTCAAAGGTGGCGTAGTATACGCTCTGAAGCGTAAGTGCTCAAGTCCCGAACAGCTAAAGATCTCTTTGGATCGCGGAAATATCGGTTAAATCCATCCGCGCTCGGCAAAAGAGACATACTCGCCGTGTCCAATGACCAGATGATCAAGCACACGAATCTCTAATAGCAGGCAAGCTTTAATGATTTGTTCGGTTATCGCACGGTCGGCCTGACTCGGTTCCGCTTTCCCCGATGGATGATTGTGCGCCAGAATCAATGCGGCGGCATTGGCTTTCAACGCTTCACGCACAATTTCCCGTGGGTGTACTTCTACGCAGTTAATAGTACCAGCAAACATCTCCTGATGACGAATAACCCGATGCTGATTATCCAGAAACATGACTAAAAAGACCTCCCGCTCCTGGCGAGCCAGCAATAATTGCAGGTATTGCCCGGTTATTTCAGGGCTCAGCATCGCATCTTCTTTCGCCAGACGGGATGAAAACAGCCGGCGCGACAACTCCACCACCGCTTTTAACTGCGTATATTTTGAAATACCGATGCCCTTCACCCGATCAAACTCGGACTGGCTGGCGAACATCAATTGATGCAGCGAACCAAACTGCGTCAACAGGCTGTCCGCCAACTGCATGACGTCCATGCCGGAAATCCCGGTACGTAAAAAAATCGCCAGCAGCTCGGTATCCGTCAACGCGTTGGCCCCTAAATTGACCAATTTTTCGCGCGGCGCCTGCTTATCTCCCCAGTCCATCGAACCTCCTTTCCGGCAGAGCGACATCATGGCACGGCCGACCTCACGGGACGATGCCGACGATCGCAGGCTGCGAATCGGTGCGCAATTTTTGTCGGGAAAAGCGGCGACACCGTTAAGATTCATCTCATGAGCCAAGGTTATGGTAAAATAGCGCCTTCTTTAAGGTTTAATCGGACCATGATGATGACGGCACTTTCCAGCCCGAATGGGCTCTCTTCTGACCAAGGTCTTGCCGGCAAACGAATTTTGCTCGGTATCAGCGGCGGCATCGCGGCGTACAAATGTCCGGAACTGGTAAGGCGTCTGCGCGATTATGGCGCGGAGGTACGCGTCGTCATGACGCAGGCCGCGCAGGCCTTTATCACACCGTTGACGATGCAGGCGGTCTCCGGTCACCCGGTGGCGGACGATCTGTTCGACCCGGCGGCGGAAGCCTCGATGGGTCATATCGAGCTGGGGAAATGGGCCGATTTGGTTATTCTGGCGCCGGCGACGGCCGACCTGATCGCGCGTCTGGCCGCCGGTATGGCGAATGACCTGCTGACCACGCTCTGCCTGGCGACGCCCGCGCCCATCGCCGTTGTTCCCGCCATGAACCAGCAGATGTACCGCGCCGCGCCGACGCAGGACAACCTGCGAACGCTCGCCGCGCGCGGTTTGCCTATCTGGGGTCCGGACAGCGGCAGCCAGGCCTGCGGCGATGTCGGCCCCGGCAGAATGATTGACCCGCAGGCGATTGTCGAACTGGCCCGGCGCTATTTCACTGCGGTCTGCGACCTGCAACATCTGAATATTCTGATCACCGCCGGTCCGACGCGAGAGGCGATGGATCCGGTGCGTTTCATCAGCAACCACAGCTCGGGGAAAATGGGATTTGCCATTGCCCAGGCCGCCGCCGACAGAGGGGCCAACGTAACGCTGGTCGCCGGACCGGTGACCCTGGCTACCCCGGCTAACGTCAGGCGCATCGATGTCGGCAGCGCGCTGGATATGCGGCAGGCGGTGATGGCGGAAGCCGCGCGACAGCACATTGTCATCGGCTGCGCGGCCGTTGCGGACTACCGGCCCAAACAGGTCGCGAACGAAAAAATCAAAAAGCAGGGTGATGAAATCACTGTCGCCATGATAAAAAATCCGGATATTATCGCTGATGTCGCCGCCATGGGTGAAAATCGGCCTTATGTCGTCGGGTTTGCCGCCGAAACCCAGAATGTGGAAGAATACGCCCGCCAAAAGCTGGCGCGTAAGAATCTGGATTTGATCTGCGCTAACGACGTATCCCTTTCCGGGCATGGTTTTAACAGTGAAACCAATGCATTACATCTTTTCTGGCCCACCGGAGACAAGCTGTTGCCGCAATGCGACAAACGTCTTCTTGGCCAAAACTTAATCGACGAGATTGTCAGCCGTTATGATGAAAAAAATCGACGTTAAGATTGTTGACCCGCGAATCGGTCAACAATTCCCGTTACCCACCTATGCCACGCCTGGCTCCGCCGGGCTGGATTTGCGGGCCTGTCTGGATCAGGCCGTGGAACTGAAAGCCGGGGAAACCGTTCTGATCCCCACAGGACTGGCGATTCATATCGCCGATCCCAATCTGGCGGCGATGATTCTGCCCCGTTCCGGCCTGGGTCACAAACACGGCGTGGTGTTGGGTAACCTGGTCGGGCTGATCGACTCCGACTATCAGGGGCAACTCATGGTTTCCGTCTGGAACCGCGGTCAACAGACCTTCACCATTGAACCCGGCGAACGCCTCGCCCAGATGGTTATCGTTCCGGTCGTTCAGGTTGAATTTAATCTGGTCGACGATTTCGTCAGCAGCGAACGCGGGGAAGGCGGCTTCGGCCATTCGGGCCGTAGCTGACGCGTCTTCGCCTGCCGTCCGGCAGGATAAAAATTCATATAAGCCACAGCACGCAGCGTGACTGTGGCGCTAGCGGGTGTTTGTCCGTCAAATTTTTAGCAAGGGTATTTTCATACATGGCAGAACAAGGAAATACGAAAAGGAATCGTCGCGAGGAAATTTTGCAGGCGCTGGCGCAAATGCTGGAGTCCAGCGACGGCAGCCAGCGCATTACCACGGCCAAGCTGGCCGCGAACGTTGGGGTATCCGAAGCGGCGCTTTATCGGCATTTTCCCAGCAAAACGCGGATGTTTGACAGCCTGATCGAGTTTATTGAGGATAGCCTGACGACCCGCATCAACCTGATTCTGCAAGATGAAAAAGAGACCTTCACTCGTCTGCGACTGATTTTATTGCTGATCCTGGGGTTTGCCGAACGCAATCCGGGTTTGACCCGCATTCTGACCGGCCACGCCTTGATGTTTGAACAGGATCGTTTGCAGGGCCGCATCAATCAGCTCTTTGAACGCATCGAATCACAGCTGCGACAGGTATTACGTGAACAAAAGCTACGTGACGGCAAAGGTTTTCAGCATGACGAAACGCTGCTGGCCAGCCAGTTACTGGCGTTCTGCGAAGGGATGCTCTCACGCTTTATTCGTTCTGAATTTCGCTATCGCCCCACCCAGGAATTTGATACCCGCTGGCCGCTGCTGGCCGCTCAGTTGCACTAACGCCACAAGTCAGAGCGTATTCCTCGTTATTCCCGCGCAGGCGGGAATAACGAGGGAGGGACGCAGGCATAACGGGCAGGATGAGAAATATTGCAACCTGCCTTTCAGAGCCGATCACACGCCGTAGCGATCGCGGTAGGCTTCAACGGCGGCGAGATGCGTCGCCATTTCAGGTTTTTCCGCCAGATAGGCGATGAGATCCCGCAGCGTAATGATGGAAATCACTTTGCACTGGTAGTCGCGCTCGACTTCCTGGATCGCGGAAATATCGGCGCGCCCGCGTTCCTGACGATCCAGCGCAATCATTACCCCGGCCAGCCGGGCGCGGTTGGCGGCGATAATCTCCATCGATTCGCGGATCGCCGTCCCCGCGGTAATCACATCATCGACCAGCATCACCCGGCCTTGCAGCGGACTACCCACCAGATTGCCGCCTTCGCCGTGATCTTTGGCTTCTTTACGGTTAAAGCAGTAAGGCAGATCGCGCTCATGATGTTCGGCCAGCGCCACCGCCGTGGTGGTGGCGATAGGGATGCCCTTGTAAGCCGGCCCGAACAGCAAATCAAACTCGATGGCCGAATCCACCAGCGCCTCGGCATAAAAACGCCCCAGCAACGCCAAATCCCGCCCGGTATTAAACAAGCCGGCATTAAAGAAATAGGGACTGATGCGTCCGGATTTCAGCGTAAATTCGCCGAACTTCAATACCTGTTTGCTGAGCGCAAACTCAATAAACTGGCGCTGATAGGCTTTCATTACTGCATCTCCTCATATCATGCGGTTATGGATTTATTGCTCGCGCCGGTCAACGCCATAAACGACAGACCGTAAAAAAGCGACCTGGTGGTCGCTATCAAAAAATTAATCAGCCAACGCAGCTTTCTGCGCCTGAATGATATGTTCTATCCCCCCGCGCGCCAGCGCCAGCAAAGACAATAACTCCTCATGAGTAAAGGGTTCGCCTTCCGCCGTACCCTGCACTTCAATCATGCGGCCATCTTCGGTCATCACCACATTCATGTCGGTTTCCGCCGCGGAGTCTTCAACATACTCCAGATCGCAGACCGGTTCACCGTTGACGATACCAACCGATACCGCCGCCACCATGCCCTTCAGCGGATTCTTTTTCAGCTTGCCGTTGGCCACCATGGTATTCAGCGCGTCGGCAAGCGCTACGCAGGCGCCGGTAATCGACGCGGTACGGGTGCCGCCATCCGCCTGCAACACATCGCAATCCAGCGTGATGGTGTATTCGCCCAACACTTTCAGATCGATGGCGGCACGCAGCGAACGCGCAATCAGCCGCTGAATTTCCATCGTCCGTCCGCCTTGTTTGCCCTTCGCTGCCTCGCGGGCGTTACGGCTATGCGTGGCGCGCGGCAACATGCCGTATTCGGCGGTCACCCATCCCTGACCCTGTCCTTTGAGAAAGCGCGGCACACCGTCTTCAACCGTGGCGTTACATAGAACCTTGGTGTCGCCGAACTCAACCAGAACAGACCCTTCGGCATGTTTGGTGTAATGGCGGGTTAATTTCAGGGGGCGCACTTGCTGTGCATTTCGGCCTGTAGGGCGCATGGAACATCTCCGGCGGGTGAAAAGTTAACTGGCGCGCATTATACGGACTTCACGCTGCAATGCCTACCTTGCCTCGCGGCAATAACAAAAAGTCATACGCCGTCGGGGTATAACCTGAGGTTATACCCTACCCATGAACAAGTATTCGTCAGTACGAATTGCGCATGAAATATTCTTCTCAGGTCCTTCCCTTCGCAGAGATAAGCGCGATGTCGACGCGCTTCGGCAACGAGGCGGAAAAATACCGGCAGGCGGCCTGTTTCACTTCCGTCTGATACGCGTTTTCGAACGCCCGTCCGTCGGTATCAATATTGAACAGCACACGGAGCAAGGTTAACAATGCGCCATATGCAAATCGAAGCGGTAAATCTGCCGTTAGCACGAGCGTTCACCATTTCGCGCGGCACGCGTCACGCCGTTTCGGTCGTGCGGGTGACGCTGGAAGAACAGGGATTCATCGGGCAGGGCGAATGTACGCCGACGCCCCACTACGGCGAATCGGTGGAGAGCGTTTGTCGGCAGCTAAATAGCGTTGTTGAAGCGGTGGAAAGCGGACTCAGTCTCGAACAACTGCAAACATACCTGCCGCCCGGCGCCGCCCGCAATGCGCTGAACTGCGCGTTATGGCGGCTCAAGGCGGCGCTGAAAAAACAGACCCTATGGCAATGTCTCGCTATTCAGCCGCCCAAATCCGTCATCACCGCGGAAACCCTGTCCCTCGATAGTCAGGAAAACATGGCCGCCGCCGCCGCGGATGCGGCTTCCCGCGGCGCCTTGTTGCTGAAAATCAAACTGGACCGCGACCTGATCCTGGAGAAAGTCGCGGCCATTCGCCAGGCGGCGCCCGACGTCAGGCTGATTATCGACGCCAACGAGGCCTGGAGCGGTCTGGATCTCGGCAGCCTGTTCAATGCGCTGACCCGCTATCAGGTAGCCATGGTGGAACAACCGCTGCCCGCCGGCAAAGATGATGATTTGCTGCGTTTTTCCCACCCCATACCGATTTGCGCGGATGAAAGTTGTCACCACAGCGGCGATATCGCCGGGCTGCGCAGCCGTTACGACATGATAAACATCAAGCTGGATAAGTGCGGCGGCATCAGCGAAGCGCTGGCGATGGTGGAAGAAGCGAAACTTTACGGCTTGCAGGTGATGGTGGGCTGCATGCTGGGTTCATCCATGGCGATGGAAGCCGCCCTGCCGATCGTCAACGCGGCGGAATATGTCGATCTCGACGGCCCTATCTGGCTGGCGGCGGACAGCTCGCCCTACCTAACCTATAAACTCGGTCGTATCTGGCTATGACCCAACCAACCGGAGTGACAATGACGGATATCATGCAAACTGGTGCGGTAACCGCCCCTGCACCCGGTACAACCCCCAGACCGGTGCTGGAAATCGACGATCTGAGCGTCAGCTTCAGCGGACGTTCCGGCAAGCATCTGGCGCTGAAAGGCATCTCATTCACTCTGAATAAAGGGGAAGTGGTGGCGGTAGTGGGGGAAAGCGGTTCAGGCAAATCCGTCACCTCGTTAACCGTGATGGGGCTGCTGGCCGAGGCCGCCAGCATCGAACGCGGCGGCATCAATTTCACCGCCCGCGACGGTCGGCGTCATAACCTGTTAAACATGAAAGCCGAACAGCGCCGTCAGCTACGCGGCAGCGAAATGGCGATGATATTTCAGGAACCGATGACCTCGCTGAATCCGGTGCTAAAAGTCGGCGATCAGTTGACGGAAGCGCTCTGCGACCACCGGATTTGCGATCGGGCCAGTGCGGATAAAAAAGCGCGCGAGCTGTTGCGTAAGGTCCGCATCGCCGATGTCGATCGGGTGATGAAAAGCTATCCCCACTCGCTTTCCGGCGGTATGCGCCAGCGCGTGATGATCGCGCAGGCGCTGGCCTGCGACCCGCAGTTGCTGATCGCCGATGAACCCACCACCGCGCTGGATGTCACCGTGCAGGCGCGTATTCTGCAAATCCTGCGCGATCTGCAACAGCAAAGCGATATGGCGGTGCTGTTTATCACGCACGATATGGGCGTGGTGGCGGAAATCGCCGATCGCGTGGTGGTGATGTATCGGGGCGAAGTGGTGGAACAAGGCGAGGTCGAGCAGATTTTCGCCCGGCCTCAACATCCTTATACCCAGTCTCTGCTGGCCGCCGTACCCAAACTGGGCGACATGCGCGAAAGCGCCTGGCCGAAACGCTTCCCGCTGCTCGGTCAGCAGTCCGGCAGCGATGACGACGATCAAATCACGGCCCGTTACGACGACGATCCGTTGCTGGATATCCGCGGCCTGCGCGTCTACTACCCGGTGCGCGGCGGGATATTTTCTTCCATCACCCACAATGTGCATGCCGTAGAGCAGATTGATTTCAACGTTTGGCCGGGCGAAACCCTGGCCATTGTGGGCGAAAGCGGCTGCGGCAAATCCACCACCGGCCGCGCATTGCTGCGTCTGGTTCAGAGCGAGGCCGAAAGTATTTACTTTCAGGGGAAAGAAATTTCCCTGATGAAAGACAGCGAGTTCCAGCCGCTGCGCCGGGAAATGCAGATGGTATTTCAGGATCCCTATGCCTCGCTGAACCCGCGTCTTACCGTCGGCTTCACCATCGCCGAGCCGTTGCTGCTGCACGGACTGGTGAAATCGCTGGAAGAAGCCACGCCGCAGGTGCAGGCGCTATTGAAAAGCGTGGGCCTGCTGCCGGAACACGCCCGGCGTTATCCCCATGAATTTTCCGGCGGTCAGCGTCAGCGCATCGCGATAGCCCGCGCCATGGCGCTGAAACCGCAGGTCATTATCGCCGATGAAGCCGTGTCCGCGCTGGATGTGTCCATTCAGGCGCAGGTGGTCAACCTGATGATGGATCTGCAAAAAAATACCGGCGTATCGTGGATTTTCATCTCGCACGATATGGCGGTGGTCGAGCGTATCGCCAACCGGGTGGCGGTGATGTACCTCGGGCAGATTGTGGAAATCGGCCCGCGCCAGTCGGTATTCAACTCGCCGCAGCATCCCTACACTCGCCGTTTGCTGGCGTCCGTGCCTGTCGCCGATCCCGCCCGGCGCGGCACGCGCCAGTTCGACGACAGTGAAATCCCCTCTCCGCTGCGTAAAGCCGGCGAGAGCGTCGCCAAAACGCGCTATCGACAGGTCGCGCCGCATCATTGGGTGGCGGACAGCGGTCCCGATGCCCAACCCATGAGTTGACGTTGTTTATTGCATTTTTATCGCTAACCAGGAGACACCATGAAGCTATTCGTTCGCCGTACCGCCGTCGCCCTCGGGCTCTCATTGTGTCTGGCAGCCGTTGCCCAGGCACAGGACCTTCGCATTTCCATCTACGCCGACATTACCGGACTGGATCCGCACGATACTTCCGATACGCTGAGCTACTCGGTGCAAAGCGGCATCTTTGAGCGCCTGTTCCAGTTTGATAATAAAATGAAACTGGTTCCCAAACTGGCCACCGGCTACACCAGCAATGAAGACGCCACGGAATTCGTCATTACGCTGCACGAGGGCATCACCTTCCAGGACGGCGCGCCCTTCAACGCCGACGCCGTTAAAGCCAACCTCGACCGACTCGCCGATCAGACCAAAGGGCTGAAACGCAACAGCCTGTTTAAAATGATAAAAACGGTTACCGTCGTTTCCCCGACCCAGGTGAAAATCGATCTTAACCAGTCGTTCGGCGCCTTTGTGAATACCCTGGCCCACCCGTCTGCGGTGATGCACAGCCCGCAAGCATTGAAAAAATATCCCGACGAAGCCCAGTTGCGTCTCAACCCGGTGGGAACCGGCCCGTTCAAATTTGCTGCGTGGCAGCAGGGCAAAGACGTGAAGCTGGTGAAAAATGACCACTATTGGCAGCAAGGCTGGCCGAAAGTCGACAGCATCACCTTCTTCCCGACGCCGGAAGACTCCACCCGCGTCGCGTCGCTGAAATCCGGTCAGGTCGACGCCATCTACCCGCTGCCGTCCGATCTGCTGAACGCGGTGCAAAACGACGCCAAACTGGCGGTACAGCGCGATGAAGGCATTTACCTCTACTACATGTCGATCAACGCGCAGCACAAGCCGCTACAGGATTTGCGCGTCCGTCAGGCGATCAACTACGCCATCAACCGCGATATGTGGCTGAAAGTCGGATTCGCCGGCATGGGCGTGCCGGCCACCTCGGCCATGCCGCCTAACGTTCAGTTCTACCAGAAACAAACTTCGCCGGACTACAGCTACAACCCGGAAAAAGCCAGGGCGCTGCTGAAAGAAGCCGGCTACGGCAACGGGCTCGATCTGAAACTGTGGACCACCAACCGCACGGACTACATCCGCAGCGCGCAGTTCTTCAAACAGCAGCTGGCCCAGGTCGGCATCCGCGCCACTGTCACGCCGATGGACTCCGGCGCGCGCAACGCCAAGCTGTGGGGCGTGCAGGACCCGAAACAGGCGGAATATGATCTCTACTACGGCGCCTGGTCAACCTCCACCGGCGATGCCGACTGGGCGTTGCGTCCGCTGTTCGCCACCGAATCCTGGGTGCCGACCGCCTATAACGTCTCTTACTACAGCAACCCGGCGGTAGATAAGGCCATTATGGCCGGCCTGCAAACCGCCGATCCGGCCAAACGCGCCGCCGCCTATGCCGAAGCGCAGAAACTGATTTGGCAGGATGCGGCCGTCGCCTTCCTCGGCGCGCCGGACAATCTGGTGGGTAAAACGAAAAATCTGAACGGCGTTTATATCCTGGCGGATGGTTCGCTGGTCTTCAATCAGGCGGAATTCAAGTAATACAGCGGGAAGCGGGGAGAACACCATGTTTGCCTATATCGTCCGACGTTTGCTGGAAATGATCCCGGTTCTGCTGGTGGTCTCCCTGTTAGTGTTCGGTTTTATCAAACTGCTGCCGGGCGATCCGGCACGCATCTACGCCGGCGCGGATGCCTCTATCGAGGCCGTGGAATCCGCGCGCCGGATTCTGGGACTGAACGATCCGCTGCCGCAGCAGTACATCAACTGGCTTGGCGGTTTGTTCAAAGGCGAGCTGGGCGTGACCTATCGCACCCAGCAACCCGTTACCGAGGTCATCGGTAAAAGTTTTATGCCCACCATGTGGCTGGCGCTGGCCGGTTTTGCCTGGTCGGTGGTGCTGGGCCTGTTGGTGGGCGTCGTTTCCGCGCTCAAGCGGGGAAAATGGCAGGATTGGACATTAATGAGCGTCGCCATCGGCGGCATCTCCATGCCGCCGTTCTGGCTGGGTTTGCTGTTGATCCAGTTTGTCGCCATGCCGTTCGGCATCTTCTCCGTCAGCGGCTTTAATCAGCCCAGCGACCTGATTCTGCCCGCGCTCACGCTGGGCGCCTCGGTGGCGGCGGTGATGGCGCGCTTTACCCGTTCCGCTTTTCTGGAAGTCGCGCAGGAAGATTATGTGCGTACCGCCCGCTCCAAAGGGCTGCGTAACCGGCTGATTACCTGGAAACATGTGATGCGCAACGCGCTGATTCCGGTGATCACCATGCTGGGGTTGCAGTTCGGCTTCCTGCTCGGCGGTTCCATCGTGGTGGAAAGCGTATTCAGCTGGCCGGGATTGGGCTGGCTGCTGATCGAATCGATAAAAACGCAGGATCAGCCGGTGATTCAGGCGCTGGTCATGCTGTTTGTTTTTGAATTCATTGTTATTAACCTGTTGGTGGACCTGCTGTATGCGGTGGTCAATCCGGCGATTCGCTTACGTTAGGAGATAAGATGAACCTTCCTTCCGAGCCCGCCGTAGCGGCTGCGACCCTTGGCGAAAACACCATTCGCTCGCCCTGGCGCGATTTCATCCAGGTGTTTATCCATAATCCGATGGCGCTGATTTCCGGCGGATTTATTTTATTGCTGGTGCTGGTGGCGGTATTCGCGCCCTGGCTCGCGCCCTGGGATCCGATGGAACCGGACTGGATGGCGCTCTCCGCGCCGCCCTCGGCCGCTCACTGGATGGGAACCGACGACCTGGGGCGCGACGTGATGAGCCGTATTATCTATGGCGCGCGTATCTCGTTGTATATCGGCACTTTCTCCGTCACGCTGGGTATGCTGGCGGGTATTGTATTGGGTCTGCTGGCCGGATATTACGGCCGTTGGATCGATATGCTGATCATGCGCGGCTCCGATGTGCTGTTCGCCTTTCCCGGCATGTTGCTGGCGATCGCCGTGGTGGCGATCCTCGGGCCGGGATTGAATAATGTTATTATCGCCGTCGCCATTTTCAGCGTGCCGGTCTTCGCCCGTATTGTGCGCGCCTCCACGCTGACCCTGAAGCAGGCGGCCTACGTCGAGGCGGTGCGCTGCGCCGGCGCGCCAAACCGTATCGTGCTGATGCGTCATATTCTGCCGGGTACGCTGCCCAGCGTGATTGTCTATTTCACCATGCGCATCGGCACCAGCATTCTGACGGCCGCCAGCCTCAGCTTTATCGGTCTTGGCCCGGAACCGGACGTACCGGAGTGGGGCAATATTCTGGCCATGAGCCGCAGCCTGATGATGGCCGGCCTGTGGCACGTCAGCGTCTTCCCCGGTCTGGCCATCTTTTTCACCGTATTGGCTTTCAACCTGCTGGGCGATGCGCTGCGCGATACGCTCGATCCCAAACTGAAAAGCTAAGGAATCCACATGTCATCCTATCGACAGGAACAGATCGCGCTGCTGTTGCGCCGCTGGCAAGAACAGAGGCAGCTTGGCGCGCCGCGTTCCGCCGGCGGGCCGCGCAACAGCATCAGCGATGTCGCCGGCGTACGCGTTGGACACTACACGCTGGCGAAAGGCGAAATCCAGACCGGCGTCACGGCGATACGGCCCGCCGACGGTAATCTGTTTACCCATCCCCTGCCCTGCGGCGCCGCGGTATTAAACGGCTTCGCCAAACCTGTCGGGCTGATACAGATTGAAGAACTCGGCCTGTTGCAGACGCCCATTCTGCTCGGCAATACGCTGTCCGTCGGCACGTTATTCACCGCGCTGGCCCGCGAGGCGATCGTGCATAATCCCGAGTTGGGCCGCACCCTTCCCACCGTTAACCCGCTGGTGCTGGAATGTAACGACGGTTGGCTGAATGATATTCAGGCGCTGGCCGTGACCGAACAGATGGCGCGCGAGGCGCTGGAAGACGCCGACGACGCCTTTGCCCGCGGCAGCGTCGGCGCGGGTCGCGGCATGAGCTGCTTCGGTTTGAAAGGCGGTATCGGCACCGCTTCGCGCCTTATCCCCGAATTGCACGCCACGCTGGGCGTGCTGGTGTTGGCGAATTTCGGCGCGCTCTCCGCGCTGACGCTTGACGGCGTACAGATCGGCGCAGCCATTGCGCCGCTGTTGCCTGAGCTGGCGCCGCAAAACGATGCGGGTTCGATCATCATTATTATGGCGACGGATGCGCCGCTGGATGCCCGTCAGCTTGGCCGTATCGCCAAACGCGCCGGCGCGGGGCTGGGCCGTCTGGGTAGTTACTGGGGCCACGGTTCCGGTGATATCGCCGTGGCGTTCTCCACTTGCCGACAACCGCAACCGCCGGCGGACAGCCAGCTCGAACCGCTGCTGAGCGCCGCCGCCGACGCCACCGAACACGCGGTGCTGGACGCGCTATTAAATGCGGACGCCGTCACCGGCTTTCGCGGACACCACCGTCCGACGCTGCCTCAGGTGCTGGATCGTCTGGCGGCAACGCTATCTGATTAAGGAATTGGTCATGAAAATTTTCATTTCGGCAGATATTGAGGGGATTGCCGGGGTCATGCGCCCGGAACAATGCAGCCCCGGCACAGCGGAATATCAACTCGCCCGCGGGCTGATGGAGCAGGAAGTGAATGCCGCCATCGACGGCGCCTTCGCCGGCGGCGCCAGCGAGGTCGTGGTCGCCGACAGCCATGCCGCCATGGTGAATCTGCGGGCGGAAAATATCGATCCCCGCGCGCGGCTGGTGCAGGGTAAGCCGCGCGGCTTGTCCATGGTGGAAGGTCTGGAGCAGCAGCAGTATGACGGCCTGATGTTTATCGGCTACCATAGCGCCGCCGGCGAGTTCGGCGTACTGGCGCACACCATCAACGGCCGGGCCTTTTATCGGGTGCGGATTAACGGTGAAATCATGGGCGAAAGCGATATCTACGCCGCCGCCGGCGCGGAACAGAACACGCCGCTCTGGCTGGTCAGCGGCGACGATACGCTGCAACAGTGGATCGCCCGCTATTATCCCGCCGCCGGCTATGCCTGCGTAAAACGCGCCATCTCGCAGAATGCGGCTGAATCGCTCAGCCCGGTCTCCGCCCGCCAACTGATTCGACAGTCCGCCATGAAAGCGGTGCAGAACGCGCATGACAGCGTGGTCTCGCGCATCCAGGCGCCCTATCGTCTTGAACTGATGGTGGCGAAACCCGTGCTGGCGGATCTGTTCTGTCTGCTGCCCGGCATCGAGCGGCTGGACGCCATTACCGTCGGTTATACCGCGCAAACCATGGCGGAGCTGATCAGTTTGCTGAGCGCGTTTTCTTATCTGGCGACGACGCAGAATTGAGATTGAAAAGAGAATCGGCAGTATGAAAAAACCAGTGATTGTGATCCACGGCGGCGCCGGCGCGCTGACCCGCGCCGCCATGAGCACGGAGAAAGAACGGCGCTATCTGAGCGCATTACAGGCGATTATCGCCGGCGGGCAGCAGATTCTGGCTTCGCACGGCAGCGCGCTGGATGCGGTCACCGAGGCCGTCAGGCTGCTGGAAGAGTGTCCGCTGTTCAATGCCGGACACGGCGCGGTATTCACCCATAACGAAACCCACGAACTGGACGCCAGCATCATGGACGGCCGCACGCTGGATGCCGGCGCCGTCAGTTGCGTCAACCATATCCGCAACCCGGTGCTGGCGGCCAGAAGCGTATTGGAAAACAGCCAGCATGTGATGTTCACCGCCGCCGGCGCCGAGGATTTCGCCCGCGGGCAACGGCTGGAAATGGTGGCGCCGGACTTTTTCTCTACCGAAGAACGCCGACTCCAGTTGCATAACGCCCAATCAGGAACAGGGAAAGTGGTGCTGGATCACGACGGTCAGACACAGGATCCTATCGATCCCGACCGCAAGTTCGGCACCGTCGGCGCGGTGGCGCTGGACGGCTACGGCAATCTGGCCGCGGCCACCTCCACCGGTGGCATGACCAATAAGCAAGCCGGACGCGTAGGGGATAGCCCCATTATCGGCGCCGGATGTTATGCCAACAACCAGACCTGCGCCGTCTCCTGCACCGGCACGGGCGAAGTTTTCATGCGCGCCGTCGCCGCCTACGATGTCTCCGCGCTGATGGAATACGCCGGACTGACTCTGCAACAGGCCGCCGATCGCGTGGTGATGGAAAAACTGACGCGGCTGGCGGGCAGCGGCGGCCTGATCGCCGTCGACGGCGACGGCAACATTGCGTTGCCGTTCAACAGTGAAGGGATGTACCGCGGTTACGGTTATGTCGGGGAAGATCCGGTCGCCGATATTTATCGCTGATATTTCACCACCCGGCTGCGGTTCAGCAGTAACGTCATGCTGTTATCCTCAAGCTGGATGGCGAAACGTTTTTCCCACGGGCCATCCTGCGCGGTGGCCAGCAGGCGGCGCTTTCCGAGCGATATCAACGATGCAGTGACGGCCGCCGGCCCAATGCCCATCACCAGCCTGTCGCCCGTAATCGCCAGTTCGCTGCGCCATTGCGGACAGAACCAGCGCCCTTGCGCCCGCTCGATGCCGTCGTCCGCCTGCACGGGCAGGAAGCGACGCGGCACATGACCGATCTCCCCTTCTATCGCCGCCCCGTTCTGCCGCAGCCGCATGGGCATATGGCTGGAAAGCGACGCCGCCTCCGCCGGATCCTCGCTAAGATACAGCGTATCGCTCGCGCCCAGCCAGCAGGCGGTATCGCCGCTAATCTCCAGCCAGTCGCCGCCGCCGTCGGACGCATATAGCCCGCGGGTCAACGCATGTCCCGGCTGCGGCAACGGCTGTTCCAGCAGCGCCGCCATAATGCGCAACGCGCCGTCATAGGTGGCGACATCTTCGCGGTTGGCGACCAGCACGACGCCCGCGCCCTGCTCAGGATCGAGCAGGAAGTAGGTTTTATAGCCGGCATGGGAGCCGCCGTGTCCGACCAGATGCGCCGCGCCAAGTTGCGTATGGGCGATCCCCAGCCCGTAGCCCGTCACCCGGCCGTCGGCCAGCCGACGCGGCGCGCAAAGTCGGGCCAGCACGCCGGCGCCGGGGCCGTCGCTGCTCAGCAACGCCTGTAGCCAGACGCTCAGGTCGCGCACGCTGCCGGTCACGCTGCCGGATGCGGATAAATGCAGGCCGGCGCTGGCCAGTTGCCAGCCGTTTTCCCCCTGCCAATAGCCGGGTACCAGTCCGGGTACAATATCAAACCAGGTTTCCGGCGCGTGCAGATGAATATTCAGCGGCGCGCAGACATGCCGTTGCAGCAAATCCTCGAACAGAATGCCCTTAGCCTTCAACGCTTCCTCCACCAGCCGATAGCCGGTGTTGGAATAGGAAATTTCGCTGCCGGCCGGATAGTTGAGCGCGCCCATATCGGCTTCGAACTGCAACAAATCGGCGGCCTGCGTCGCGTTATAAACCGATAGCCCCAGCAGGGACAGCGTCTCGCGGATATCGTCCAGTCCCGACGTCATATCCAGCGCCTGGCCGACGGTGACCTGGCCGTTCGGGCCGGTCAGCTGCGGCAGATGCTGCGCCAGCGTATCCGTCAACGCGATTTTGTCGGCCATCGGCCCGGTGACCAGCGCGGCAAACAGATGCTTGGTGACCGAGGCGAAACGCACCACGCTGCTGGTGCTGAACGGCGTCCCCTGAGCCAAATCCGCCAGCCCGCCGCAGCACGCGGCCTGGATCTGTTCGCGGTCAAACAGCACTATCGCCCCGCCGGGCTGATGGTCGTGATCCCAGCGCTCGGTTATTGATTGGGCGACTTCCGTCGCCCGTTTCCAGTTCAACATGATGCCGGCTCCTCTAACGCCATACTTAGCGCGTACAATTCCGTGGTGTGCGGGTGCTGCATACGACCCGCGCGTAAATCTTCGGCGCTCAATATTTCTACCATTTCCCCGTGCTGCATGACGCCGACCCGCTCGCAAAGATGGGTCACCACCGCCAGATTATGGCTCACCATCAGGTAGGTGAGTTTCCGCGCCTGCCGGATATCCATCAACAGATTAAGAATTTCCGCCTGCACCGACACATCCAGCGCCGACGTCGGCTCATCCAGCAGCAGCACTTCCGGTTCGGCAATCAGCGCCCGCGCGATGGCGACGCGCTGCCGCTGTCCGCCGGACAGTTGATGCGGAAAACGAAAACGTACCGTCGACGGCAATCCCACGTCATCAAGCGCCTGGGCGATGCGCTGTTCAGCGCGATCGATGTGATGTACCAACAGCGGCTCTTGCAGAATACGGTCGATGGTCTGACGCGGATGCAGGGAACCGTAAGGGTCTTGAAACACCATCTGCACCTGACGGAAGAAATCGCGCCCGCGATGCGCCGTCAGCGCCATGCCGCCGAACAGCATGCCGCCCTGCCAGTCATGGTTAAGCCCGGCCAGCGCGCGCAAAATGGTCGATTTACCCGAACCGCTCTCACCCACGATGCCGAAACTGGCGCCGCTGTCCACCTGAAAAGAGACCCCCTTCACCACCGCGGTCGATCCGAATGAAATACGTAAGTTATCCAGTCTAATCATCAGTTTTTCCAGGCCGCGTCACGTTTCATCACCGGCAGGCGATCCCGCGGATGTTTTAAAGAAGGAAGACAGGCCAGCAGGCCCTGGGTATAAGGATGCTGAGCACGATGCAAATCGCCGGCGGCCAGCATTTCCACAATGCGGCCGGCGTACATCACCGCCACCCGATCGCAAAAATGCGAGACCAGCGGCAGGTCGTGGCTGATTAAAATCAGGCCCATGCCCCGCTGCGAAACCAGATCGTCGATCAGTTTCAGAATATCCGCCTGTACGGTGGCATCCAGCGCGCTGGTCGGTTCATCGGCGATCAGCAACTCCGGGTCGGGCGCCAGCATCATGGCGATCATCGCCCGCTGCCCCATTCCGCCCGACACCTCATGCGGATAGCGCGCCGCCGCCTGCTGCGGATCGCGGATGCGCACCTGATCCAGCAATTCGATCGCCGCCGTCATCGCCGCGCGTTTGCCGCCGCCTTTATGTTCCCGCCAGGCTTCCGCCACCTGCTCGCCGATGGTCATCACCGGATTCAGCGAGTATTTCGGATCCTGTAAAATAAAGCCGACGCGCTTGCCGCGAATGCGACGCATGGTTTTTTCATTGGCGCCGCGCAGATCGATGCCGTCAAAGCTGAGTTTATCCGCCTGAATCTGCGCATTGCCCGGCAGCAACTGCATCAGACTGCGGGCGGTGAGCGATTTACCCGAACCGCTCTCCCCGACGATGGCGAACTTCTCTTTATCCATGCTCAGGGACACGCCCCGAACCGCCTCTGACCTTTCGCGCCCGTTGCTGAACGAGATACGAAGATTTTCAATTTCCACCAGCATTTAACGCTCCTTTGGATCCAGCACGTCGCGCAAACCGTCACCTAAAAAGTTAAACGCCAGCGAAGTCAGGAAGATGGCAATGCAAGGCATCAACGGCACCCACCATTCGGTAAACAGGAAACGCCGCGCGGTGGCGATCATCGTTCCCCACTCCGGCGACGGCGGCTGCGCGCCCATGCCGAGAAAGCCAAGACTGGCCGCGGTGATAATGATCGCACTCATATCCAGCGTCACGCGCACGATCAGGCTCGGCACGCACAGCGGCATGATATGGCGCAGAATAATGCGCATCGGCGTCGCCCCGGTCAGGCGATTGGCGGCAATAAAGTCGCTGTGGCGAAACTGCATGGTTTCCGCCCGCGCCAGACGGGCATACGGCGGCCAGGCGGTGAGCGCAATCGCCAGAATGGCGCTTTCCACGCCGGGCTTTAACGCGGCCACAAAAGCCAACGCCAGAATCAGACGCGGGAACGACAGAAAAATATCCGTCACGCGCATCAGCGTTTTATCCAACAGCCCGCCGGCGTATCCCGCTACGCAGCCCACCAGTAAACCAATCGGCGCGGTAAGCGCCACCACGGCAATCACCATACCCAGCGTGGTGCGGCCGCCGTACAGGATACGGGTATAGATATCGCGCCCCAGTTCGTCCGTCCCTAACCAGTGCGCGGCCGAAGGCGGCGCCAGCCGGTTGGACAAATCCTGAAAACCCGGATTGAAAGGCGTTAATAACGGGGCCGCCAGCGACAACAGCAGCACGGACAGAATAATGACCAGCCCGATCATCGCCATGGGATTGGCCCGTAACCCCAGCCACAGGCGGTAGCGCCGTCCCCATACCGCCTGACGGCGGGTGGCGGGCGTTTCGTCGAGCAACCAGGCTCGTGAGACAGAAAAAATCATTTTACGCGCGGATCCCAAAGTCGGTAGAGAATATCGGCACAGAGATTCAACAGAACATACAGCGTGCCGACCAACAGCGTGGCGCCAACCACCGGATTCATATCGGCGTTCATCAGCGAGGTGGTGAGGTATTGCCCCAGCCCCGGCCAGGAGAAGACGTTTTCCGTTACCACCGCGCCTTCCAGCAGACCGGCGTAGGTCAGCGCCAACACCGTCACCAGTTGCACCGCCACCGTTGGAAAGGCGTGACGCCAGATCACCCGGCGCGACGACAACCCTTTCGCCCGTGCGGTAATCACGAACTCGCCGCTCAGCGCATTCAGCATGAAGGTTCGCGTCATGCGCGTGATATAGGCCATGCTGAAGTACGCCAGTATCAAAACCGGCTGCGCCATGTGGGCGACGGCGTCCTTAAAGGCGTCGTAATCGCCGGCCAGCAGCGAATCCACCGTCAGCAGCCCGGTCACCTGCGGCACCATGTCCTGAAAGATGATGTCCTGCCGGCCCGGCCCCGGCGCGATACCCAGCACCGCATAGAAAATCAGCAGGCTGAGCAGCGCCAGCACAAACACCGGCAGGGAATGTCCGGCCAGGCAGACCACCCGGATGATTTGATCGACCCAGGAGCCCTGACGCACCGCCGCCCACACGCCCAGCGGAATGCCGACCAGCGCGGCGATAATAATCGCCGCGGTCGCCAGTTCCAGCGTGGCGGGGAAAAAGCGCGCGATATCCGAAATAACCGGGTTAGAGGTGAGCGCCGAATTCCCCAGGTCGCCTTGCAGCAGTTGATGCAGATAACGGGCAAACTGCACCCACAACGGCTGGTCCAGCCCCATTTCCTGACGTACGCGCGCCACCACGGATTCCGGCGCGTTATCGCCGACCACCGCCAACACCGGATCGGTCGGCATTACCCGACCGATAAAAAATGTCAGCACCGACAGGCCAAACAACGTCAGTATCAGGCTACCCAGCGTACTGAGAACACGTTTGAATACCGACATTACGCTTTTTTCACCCGATCGTAAGCGCTATCGCGCAGCACCGTCATGTTGACGCCGCTGATATTCTTACGGCAGGCAATCGGCAGCGTATTCTGCATCAGCATGATAAACGGGCTGTGTTCCCGATGTTCGCGCTGGATGGTTTCATACAGCGCAATACGCTTATCCGCATCGCTTTCATGCAGCGCCTGCTCGGTCAGGGTATTGAATTTCTCGTCAGACCAGCCGCAGCGCCATGCCAGCGTGCGGCTGCGGGCGTTTTCGCTGTTATCGGTATTCACGCAAAACGCTTCGGTATTGGAGTTGGGATCGAAATAATCCGCGCCCCACGCGGTAACGGCCAGTTGATGCTGGCGGGCGCGCATTTTGGTCAATACCTGACGGTTTTCCGAGGAAATCAGTCTGACTTTAATGCCGATGGCGCCCAGTTGCGTCTGGAGCGCCTGGGCGATATCCGGATAAGGCTGAGCGGAGTAGTGATCGAGCGTGATCTCGAAACCGTTCGGATAACCCGCTTCGGCCAGCAGGGCTTTCGCCTTGGCGATATCCTGATGGAACGGGGTATCGTCCAGCGCGGCCGGGAAGCCGCCGGGCAGGAAGCTCTGATGCACGCGGTGCGTCAGTGGAATGATGTTTTTCTGGATGCCGTCATAATCCACCGCCCACTTCAGCGCCTGCCAGACCTGCGGTTTTTTCAGCGCTTCATGAGTGGTGTTGCAGGACATCAGCATAATGGCGGAAACATCCTTACGAATCACATGGTAATTCTCATCGTTCAGAATCGGGCGCAGTTGTTCGCTGGTCAGATTACGCGCGATATCCACATCCCCTTTCTGCAACATCAACAACTGCGCGGACGGATCGATAATATGCTTCATGATGATGCGCTGGATTTTACTGTCCGTCGGATAATGGGGGTTTTTCTCCAGAATCACGCTCTCGCTGGCTTTCCAACTACGCAGGGCGAACGGCCCCGAACCGGCGCTGTGCTGTTTCACCCAGGCGTTGCCCAGATCGTCGCCCTTCTGATTGGCCAACGCGGCCTTCTTCTGCACCACGCTGCTCACCGGGGCGGACAGGCAATAGAGCAGGAAACTTTCCGCCGCCGGCTGATCCAGATTAATCACCAGCGTACTCGCGTCCGAGGCGGTAACGTGCTGTTCGACGTTGTCTTTGGTAAAACCAAACTGGTTAATAATAAACGCCGGGCTTTTATCCAGCTTGACCGCACGCTGCAACGAAAACGCCGCATCCTCCGCCGTCACCGCGCTGCCGTCGGAAAATTTGGCGTTGGGATCGATATGGAACGTAAAGGTTTTTCCCCCGTTGCTCACTTCCCAATGGGTCGCCAGCTCCCCTTTGACTTCGCTCGGTTTATCCGGGTTTGGCATCACCAGACGCTGATAGAGGTTACCGGCGATTTCAGAGCCGTCGGCTTCAAAACTCTCATGCGGATCGAGACTGGTCATGTTGTCCAGTTGCATCGCCATCACCAGTATGGAAGGCGGGGTCGCGGCGAAGGCGGAGTGAAGATTCAGATAGGAAAGGAACGGCACGGCGCCGCACCCGGCAAGAAAACGTCTCCTGGTAACCATAAACACCTCAACATGTTGATATTAAAATAGTTTTTTGATTTTTTTATTTCAGGTATTGTCTTGACATCGACAAACAAGGCTGGCTTAAAATGGATGAACTAAGGGGTTATTTTCCCTTAGCGGCGGTTTGTTCACTTTTGGTGCAGAGCACTGAAATGAAGCAAGCTTACGCACCACTCCATCGCATCCAGAGCCGGTACTTGTGACTATGTCAGACAATCAGTTTCCCTTCAGTGAACAAATCCCTGTTTTCGACGGACATAACGACGTACTCCTGCGTCTTTGGTCTTCTCATCGGGATAACCCGGTAGAAGCCTTTCTAAACGGACCGGCCGCGGGCCAGATCGATCTGCCGCGCATCCGGCAAGGCCGCTTTGCCGGCGGTTTGTTTGCCGTTTATGTTCCCTCACCCAAAGCACCAGCAAAAACCGTACCAGAAAACGGGGGACTATTTGTGCCTCACGCCACGCCGACGATGGAAAACGCAAGGGAGATCACGTTTTCATTCATTTCCACTCTGCTGCGCATTGAGGCGGCGTCCGCCGGGCAGGCCAAAATCTGCCGCAGCGCGGCGGATATCCGCCAGTGTATGGCGGAAGGCGTGCTGGCGATGGTGATGCATATTGAAGGCGCCGAAGCGCTCGATCCCGACCTGACGCTGCTGGATATCCTGCACGCGGCCGGATTACGCACGCTGGGGCCGCAATGGAGCCGCCCGAATATTTTTGGTCAGGGCGTGCCGTTCCGCTTCCCTTCCTCGCCGGATACCGGGGATGGATTAACGGAAGCCGGTAAACGTCTGGTGCGGGCCTGTAACGCCAAACGCATTATGGTGGACGTCTCGCATATGGATGAAAAAGGCTTCTGGCAAACCGCCGCCATCAGCGACGCGCCGCTGGTCGCCAGCCATTCCAACGCTCACGCGCTCTGCGCCCAGTCACGCAACCTGACCGACAAACAGCTGGCCGCGATCCGCGAAAGCCGCGGTTTCGTCGGCGTGAACTTCGGCACCATGTTCCTGCGCGAGGACGGGAAAAAAGATCCCGATGCGACGGTAGGCGAAATCGTCCGCCACGTTGATTATCTGCTGACAAAGCTGGGTGAAGACGGCGTCGGCCTGGGCTCGGACTTCGACGGCACCACCGTGCCGCCGGATCTGGCCGATGTCGCCGGTCTGCCGCTATTGGTCGATGCGCTGGCTAAACAGGGTTACGATCGCCCGCTGCTGGAAAAGATTTGCTACGGCAACTGGCTGCGCGTATTGGAAACGACCTGGGGCGGGTGAGGTAAACCAGCGGAAACGGAAAAGGAGCGCTAACCTCTGCCGTATGGCGTGGATATTGCATAGTGAATATTGCAGACAGCGTTGTGCCTCAGGGTACAGCCACCACCACAGATACACGGGGCGTGCTCCCATGCGTTTACGACATATCGAAATTTTTCAGGCTATCGTACAGGCCGGCACCATCAGCGGCGCCGCCCGTTTGCTCAACGTTTCTCAGCCCAATGTCAGCCGGGTGCTTAACCATGCTGAACAACAGCTGGGCTTCGCCCTGTTTGAACGACATACGCAAGGTATGATCGCCACGGAAGAAGGACGCAGCCTGATCCCCAAAGTGCAGGAGTTGTATAAACAGCTGCAAAACATCAGTAGGTTGACCGAGCAGATTAAAATCGGCAAACAGCAGTCCGTTCGCCTGGGCGCCGCGCACGCGTTTGGACAAATGATTGTCGCCCCGGCATTGGTCGAGTTTCATAAACAGGAAACGCGCGTCAACGTGGAACTGGTGACGGAGCATTTCAGCACCCTGTGCCTGAACATCCTGCAAGACCAGCTCGATTTCGCCCTGGTGTTCGGGCAGCAGGTCGACACGGCATTGCTGGCGGAACCGCTGTTTCAGTCCTCCATGGTGGCGCTGCTGCCGAAAACCAGTCCGGTGAACGGCCCGGTGTCGCTCGAATGGTTATGTGCAAACAATCTGTTGATGATGCAGCGCCAGGATCCGCTCGGACAGGTATTGCACCGCGCGCTGCGCGATCGGAATCTGCAACCGCCGGCCTCGTTGTACATCAAAACCTACTCGGTCATTGCGGATATGGTGCTGGCCGGCGGCGGCGTCGGCGTGGTCGACCTCTTTACCGCCTGTCGCTATGCCGATCTGCTTAAAATCGTGCCGATCGATCAACCCTTGCCGTTTGAAGTCACGCTGATCAGCCGACGAGATAACCCGCAGTCGCGGGCGACATTGCAGCTAAAGCAGATGATGAAGAACAAATGCCGGGAGATCGCCAGACAAAATGAAGCGCTATTGCACGCCGTATAGCCGCAACCCTGCCCCCAAACGGGCAGCCTGACTGCCGGATCAAAGATTTTGTCCTACCCTGCCCGCAGACACGACGCTATAATCCCTGCATCATTTGCTTTACAGGTATGCACCGATGATTCGCAGTATGACCGCTTACGCCCGGCAGGAAGTCAAGGGCGACTGGGGCAGCGCAGCCTGGGAACTGCGTTCCGTTAACCAGCGCTATCTGGAAACCTACATCCGTTTACCAGAACAGTTCCGCAGTCTGGAGCCTGTTATTCGCGATCGTATCCGCTCCCGTCTGACCCGCGGTAAAATTGAATGCAACCTGCGTTTTGATCTCGACCCGCGCGCGCAAAGCTCGCTGATTCTGAATGAAAATCTGGCTAAACAGCTGGTCAGCGCCGCCAACTGGGTAAAAATGCAGAGCGACGAAGGGGAAATCAATCCGGTCGATATCCTGCGCTGGCCCGGCGTCATGGCGGCGGAAGAACAGGATCTGGACGCCATCAGCGCCGAGCTGTTGCAGGCATTGGATCGCACGCTGGATGACTTCATCAGCGCGCGGGAAAGCGAAGGCCATGCATTAAAAACGCTGATTGAACAGCGTCTGGCCGGCGTCAGCGCCGAAGTCGCCAAAGTGCGCGCGCAGATGCCGAATATTCTGCAATGGCAGCGCGAACGACTGCTCAGCAAGCTGGAAGACGCGCAGGTACAGCTGGAAAATAACCGGCTGGAACAGGAACTGGTCATCATGGCCCAGCGCATCGACGTCGCGGAAGAGCTCGACCGCCTGGAAGCGCACGTGGCGGAAACCTATAAAATTCTGAAGAAAGAGGAAGCCGTCGGCCGTCGTCTGGACTTTATGATGCAGGAGTTCAACCGTGAATCCAACACGCTGGCCTCCAAATCCATCAACGCCGACGTCACCGCCTCCGCCATCGAACTCAAGGTGCTGATTGAGCAGATGCGCGAGCAGATCCAAAATATCGAATAATTTCCACCCTGTTCCACCGACTGCCACAAAGCCCTGTTTTCAGGGCGTTTTTGTTGCTATCGCCGAACGTAAACGCAATCGCCCCGCCAGAATCCATAACGTCAACGATCTGTTTAACGACTGGAAACAGGATTTGGTGCGACGCCTTAAACACCCGCCTATCCCACAGCGGATCTTCGCCAGAGAGATCGCGCCACACCTGCCGCAGCCTGCTGGCTGCGTTAGGCGTTCTGCTATGTCGCCGAACGGTGCCTTAATCATAAGCTGAAAGGCGTTGAAGGCATTTATGATCGGTATGATTACTTTGAGGAACAGCGGGAAGCGCATTGTAAACTGGCAGACCTCGGTAAGCCGATTATTGCGAACTATTAATTTTCTCTACTTCCGGTTGTACCAGCGACATATAAGCTACGACATTCGTAGTATGCAGGCGAATTTATACCTACGAATATCGTAGTCATGAATACTCGCCGACAGCATCGTGATATTTTCAGTCAACGTCTTAAGGATGCCCGCTTACTTCGGGGCTTGTCCCAGAAAGGGCTGGGTATTGCTGCCGGGATTGATGAGTTTGTTGCCAGTGCGCGTATTAACCGTTATGAGAAAGGCGTGCATGAAGCCAACATCGTAACGGCAAACCGATTAGCGGAAGCATTAAACGTCCCGCTGGCGTATTTCTATGCGGATGATGACAATCTGGCGAAAATAATCCTGCTTTTCTCCGATCTGCCCGCCGCACAACAAAGCGCACTGCTTGCATCGTTAGAAAACAAATAAACAAAGTAACGCAATCATGTTTTACTCAGACTGCCGCCCTCTGATTCTTATCTTGCGATCGATTAATTTCCCTGTCTCATCATAATAGCGACTCGGCCAGATCTCGGCAGGATGAATGCCCAATTCCTCGGCAATCATCCATTCACCTTTCGGCCAGGGACGAGCAATTACGTTTGCCAGCGTCGATGAACTCAGCCCTGCCGCACGGGAAAGCGCAGCCATTGTGGTGCCTTGTTTGTGCAAGGCCGCAACGATATCCGCCTTATGCCAGTCGTTTTTCATGTAACCCCCTAACTCTTCGTCGTAAAAGGATCATGCACAACCCAATACTACGTTATTCGTAGTATCCGACTCAAGCAAAAACTACGATTCTCGTAGCCATGAAAACAAGACCTAATTATCACGACATTTTCTGTCAACGGCTTAAGCAGGCGCGTCATGCCAAAGGACTCTCGCAAAAACAGCTTGGTATTGACGCCGGGATAGATGAGTTTGTCGCCAGTACGCGCATCAATCGCTATGAAAGAGGCATACATCAGGCCAATATTGAGACGATTCAACTGCTGGCGGAGGTGCTGGAATTACCTGTAGCTTACTTTTATACCGCCGATGACGAACTGGCCGAACTAATACTGGCGTTTCAGGCGCTGCCGCCTGAGGAAAAATCGGAAATTCTGGCGCTGGTAAAAAGCCGGGCTGAATAGCGTCGCTAAAGGCTGCTTCCTACATATTTCTTTTATCTTCAAGCATTACCCTCTCTTCCATCCTCAACAACCTCTGTTCTCCAGCGCACGGCGATTTACGACACGGATTTACCGTGCCACGCTGAACAATACCTGCGCGCCGGAGCGGCAGCGGTTGAGGTATGACGGGGATATCGGTTATGCACTCGGGGCAGCCGCCTGCATCAGCAGGGTAATCCCCTCAGGCTAAAAACCTGCCTCAGGTATCGGTTCAGTCCTCCTCTGATAAGTGGGTTGATAAGAATTGACGCAGAAAATGTGCGTCAGATGACAGGTAGCGCCGGAAAGCGCTGTGGCGCAAGGGCTGGCGCAGAGATCGTTAGCGGCGTCACTTGCAACGGCTTTGCGCCGTATGAAGTGACGCCGCTGCCTCATGGATGCATTCTCTGAGGCAGCAAATGGCCGTTGACGGTTGCGCCAGCTATAAAGGTTGTTACGCATCAATGCGTATGCGAAAGGCAAGAATAAACAGGATGCAGCCCTAAGGCATTGGGATAAGTGAGCTACCATCGCCGCAGCGATCACCCGCAAAGTGGTAGCGAGGCGGGTTGGGAATCGACCACACAGGTTGGTCCTGCGCGTTGCCTTGAAGGTCGTGGCAACATGGGAGTGCTGCTTGCAGCAGCGGTATAGCACTGACAATTTACTGCGCCAAAATCCGTATATCAAGCGGCTAACGCGCTGCGCTTGTTGGCTCCTTACTGGATTTCTATTCCATAGAAATCCAGTAAGGAGCGTGGGAGTCCACACACGGTAAGATAAATAATTTGTAAAAATTACCGAATAATTATTCATTTCAGGAGACAGACTTGTTCAAGTACAGTTGATTCCGACCGACCTTGTAGTAGAACCATAGGACCTACCTATTTGATCTGTTCCCCATTGATTAACACGCAGCGAATATGTGTAACATGCGCTTCTGGCACAATTTTCCAATAACAGCGTCTTGGAATGTTATGAACGAGAAGCTGCTGATAGCCTCAGGAACATAATCCGCATGTAGTAAGACCGTTAAGAGTGGATAGCTCTATTATATGAAACAGTTACACTTAACCATTACGGTTCAGCCAGAAAACTATCTCACCGGCAGCAGTCACCTGCCTGAGAAATTTTCCCGGTCCTATACCGGGTTTTTATTTACCTCATCTCTGGCAGACCTGAATGCGCATGAGTGTATGCTTATGTCGCTTGAAAATGTATGAGTCTCATGCACCATTTTTATGCGAAATTTGTTGTATGGCGGCCCCGATAGCGATTTACAGTGTGCATAAAAACCATGCTGTTAAGTGAAACGGGCAATAGGAGCTTAAGGAAATATCCAAACCAAGTTTCCAGTGATAGGATAAGAAAAATTTCAACCGCTGTTTTCAAAGGTTTGTCCTATGCACAGAATAGTTAAAGCCCACCTTGAAAGTTTCGTGAAAAGTTTTGGTATTGAAAATCTCGAAGAAGATGTTCAATTTGAGTTGTTTTGTAATAAAGCTATCTTATCTTCGCGAATTAGTATGGATTTCGAGATTGATGACGTAACAAGCGGTTCTGGTGATGATGGTATGGACGGTGTTGCTATCATTATTGATGAAGAACTTTGTATCTCTCCAGAAGATGCAAACTCTGTATATTCATCACAACGGAAAAACCATGATGTCGACATAGTTTTTATTCAATCAAAAAGAAGTGAATCCTTCGATCTTGGCGATTTTTTAAAGTTCAAAGAATCAATCTTTCGGTTTGTAGAAGAGACACCTTATTCATCCACAGATGATATCCAAAAAAATGCCCATGATATATTCGACGTTGTTATTAAGAACGTACCTAAAATAAGAGGTGGCAGGCCTACTTTCACAGCAAGATATGTAGCAACTGGAATATATAAAAAACCAAAAGAACTTGAATCAGCTCGAAGTGCATTTATCAATGAAGTTAATGAACTGGGATATTTCTGTAACATCAGTGTTGAGTTTGTAGACCGAGATGAACTAACGCGCACTTGGATCGACACATATTCAGTTGTAAATGCAGAGCTTCCTTTATTTAGCAATGCAGCTCTGCCTAAAATAAATGGCATCGAAGAGGCTTATCTTGCTGTTGTTAAAGCCAAGGATTTTGTAGACAGTTTGTTAATAACAGAGGAAGGTTCTCTTCGCAATCATGTCTTTGTTGAGAATGTCCGAGCTTTCTTAGGAATTGATAATCTAGTAAACGCCTCTATTGCCGAGACAATAAAAAATAAAGATTCCGCTTCAAGATTTCCCGTTTTAAATAATGGTATCACCATTGTAAGCCCCGATGTAAAACTTCAAGGTAATATTTTACATTTAGAGAGTTTTCAAATAGTTAATGGTTGCCAAACTTCGAACGTTCTCTATGAATGCCGAAATTCCTTAGATGATTCAATGATGGTAAACCTTAAAGTTGTAGAAACTTCAAATGAAGACGTTTTTTCTGAGTTAGTTCGAGCAACAAACAGTCAAACAAAAGTTGATGAGACACAATTTTATTCTCTACGCCCAATCATTAAAAAAGTTGAAGCCTATTTTGATACATATGAAGGCCAAGATGGTCGACTATTCTTGGAAAGACGCGAAAGACAATTTATAGGTAGAGATATACCTGCTGTGAGAGTTTTCTCTGTACATATGGCAGCCAAATGCGTTGCAGCAATGTTCTTTAGACGACCTGATCTTTCCTATAGATATCCGAAAAGAATGTACGAACTTCTTGCAGAAAAGATTTTTTCAAGCGATTCTAAAGAGATCGTATTTTATGCTGCTTGCCTTACCCTGTACAGACTACACCTATTGACATCTAATGCAGATATTCCACAAAACATCCGAAAATACAAATGGCATTTAATGGCTGTTGTTGGAGCAGTTATCGCTGGCAAAGAAATTCCAAAGTTAGGTTCAAAGAAAATGGACGCCTACTGCGGAAAAATAATAACAGAGATGACAAAACACGGTGATAAAATTAAGGCAACCTTCCAGAAAGCTGTAGAAATAGTGCTATCTATTGAAGGTATTACAGATGATAGAATGAAACGGCAGACAATTCTTGAGGAAATGTTAGCCAAAATATAATGATTATTGAGGGGGAAACCTCCCCCTCTCTTATTTCTTCAGTTGATTATTTATAAACTCCTCGTTATATAAATCTGACCTGTTCCCAATTTGTCAAGACACTGGGTTTTTGGTAGTATCATTTTCTGGCACTGGCCCGACTATTGAAGCGAATTGAAGCCAAACAGCCAATTACATTCCTTAACCTATGAAGCCAAATAGCGACTCTACAGGCCTAAAAATCTCCAACCCCAAACGGGTAGTACATTGGGTAGTAAATCCCCACCGAAACAGAATAAATCCCACTAACAAGCTAATTTCTAATACCTTTTATTCATATTCAATAAACAGGTCCAATCGAATAATTTCCCCCCTGTTCCACCAACTTCCACAACGCCCTGTTTTCAGGGCGTTTCCGCGGACTATGCCAAGCGGGTAATGCAACTGCTTTCAGACCCTCTGGCGTCTATCCCATCTAAAGCTTGAAGAGATCCCGGCTACTGGCTATCGTGGAAATCACGATATGCGGCTAAAACCTGTTAGCGGCATACCAAACAACTTTCCGTGCCGGCTTTCACTGGATTTTTCGGGGCTTTTGATATGGGTGGCAGAAGATTAATGCTTCCTTTGCCCTGCGGGGAGATCCCCTCAAGACTCCGTGCAATCAGCATGAGGAATCACCTACAAGGAATGCCGCTATGTCACTTCCCGTCCCACTCACTATCGGGTTGCTGCTGTTTCCTGAACTGACACAGCTCGATCTTACCGGCCCTTTTGAGGTCTTTGCCCGCACGCCTGGCGTGCAAACTCACCTTATCTGGAAAAACCGTGAACCGGTGTATTCCGATCGCGGTTTAGCGATGCTGCCCACCACCACCTTTGCCGACTGTCCGCTGCTGGATGTGGTTTGCGTCCCTGGGGGGCCGGGTCAGATTGCGCTGATGTCGGATGAAGAAACACTGTGCTTTTTACGCCGTCAGGCACAACAGGCGAGGTTGATTACCTCGGTATGCACCGGGTCGCTGGTGCTGGGCGCGGCGGGATTGTTGCAAGGCTATCGGGCCACTTCGCACTGGACTTCCGTCGATCAACTGGCCTTGCTGGGGGCGATACCCGTACATGAACGCGTGGTGCGCGATGGTAATCGCATAACCGGCGCAGGGGTGACCTCCGGTATTGATTTTGCTCTGACGCTGGTGGCTGAACTGTATGGCGCGGAAACGGCGCAGGCGATTCAATTGCAGATGGAGTATGACCCAGCCCCGCCCTTTCGCAGCGGTTCGCCTCGTTCAGCCACGCCGGAGCAGGTTGCCGCCGCGCGAGAAAAAATTGCTGATTTCATCGCAACACGCCGCGAGGCGACGCTACTGGCGGCCAAAAAACTGACGCCGTAATACAGAAGATGATGTTAGATCCCCTTAATATCTGCGCCGCCATCATCTTTCAGCTACCTATCACCGTAATTGGCATTTTACCAATTCCGTTTATTTACTAATCTAGCGCTGAAATAATAGAAAACAATCGTTATCAAAAGATTAAAACCCACTACTGTCGCCATAGTGGCAAAAGAAATCCTTTGATTATCAGAGATAAAAATTTCATAGGGAAATATTCTAAACACCCCCAAAAACAGAAAAGTAAAAATAAAGATTTTTACAAACCGTCTCACAATAGACAAAGCACATTCGCTCAGGTGTTCAGTGAATTTCACTCGGTTAGTTATAACATTAAAAACAGTTATCATCGCACTGAGTAATGGCACACTGATGAGAAGATTAATAAGAATGTTGATGTAATAGCTGACTGATTCGTAAGGTTCTGGATCGGCCTCTCCGAAGAGCAATTTACCTAATTTATCGGCGGTATCGAAGCTGACGTACTTGTTCATGATGTTGTTGACCAAATCATCATAATGCCCAAATTTAGCAACCATCATCATTACCGCAAAAAACAGGACAAGTTTTATTATCAAATCAATAACACGTTTCGCCACTAGAGAACACCTCGATTGTGCCGTTTGCTTTTAATTTACTCATGCTGGGAGCGCCTATTCTTTGAATTCTTAAATAGCGCATTCGAGTTGCAGGAAGGCGGCAACTGAAGCGGCCAAGTAACAACGCCAACACACAGGCAACTGGAAGTGTGAAGATTATAAACCACTTATCGCGTATGCCAACAGGATAATTTCAGCTTAAAACAGCAATGATAAATGATTTTATATGCAGAGGATGGCAACTTACCGCAAAAAAAGGCCCTATCCGCCTATTCGTTAAATAAGGGATACGGCCTTATTTTATGACTTATTAGTAGTAACCGAGTAATTTCCACCATGCCAAACCGACGGCGAAAATCAGGAACACATTAAAGGTGACAATGACAAAGTTAATTTTATAGAAGCGCGCGCGTTCAAAATATCCCTGGGCAAAATAAATCGGCCCCGGCCCGCCGCCATATTCCGTGGTGCTCCACATCAGGTTGCTAAAAATACCGAAGCAAATGGCGACCATCATCGGCGGCGCGCCTGCGGCGATGGCCGTCGCGGCAAAAGGAACATACAGCGCCGCAACATGGCCGGAGGCGGTGGCAAAGAGGTAATGCACGTAAATATACAGCACCCCCAATAATACAAATGTTTGTATCACGCCAAAGCCATCAACAGAATCGCCTAATATCGCGGCCATCCATTTAATAAAGCCCAGTTCGGAAAGTCCGCCGGCCAGGCTGATAATCACGCTGAACCAGATGACGGTATCCCAGGCCGCATGATCTTTAAGCAACGCTTTCCAGTCGACGGCGCCGACGGCAAACAGGTAGGCCGCCAGTCCGAGCCCAATCGATGTGGCGGATAACCCGGTGATCAAGCTGGTTCCCCATCCAACCAGCGCGAGAATAAAGCCAATGGCGACCTTTTTCTCCACCCTTGTCATGGGGCCTAGCGTTTCCAGCGAGCGACGCCCCATCTCTTTCGCTTCCGGAGTGCGTTTTAACTCGGGATTAAGCATTTTATACAGCAGCAGCGGCATCAGGCAAAAGCACACCATAGCGGGAACCACTGCCGCGATAAACCAGCCTCCCCAGGTGATTTCCACCTGCAAAGAGTTTTTCGCCAGGCTGGTGACCAGCGGGTTGGCCGCCATTCCGGTAAGGAAGATCGCGCCGGTGATCGGCGTAAACTGAAAACAGACCATAGTGAGAAAATCACCGATCTTTTTCCCGGTCTCGCCCGGCGCAGAGCCAAGAACGACATTAATCGAACGGGCTATCGGAAAAATAATGCCGCCCGATCGTGCCGTTACCGAAGGCATGGCCGGCGCCATGATCAAATCGGATACCCCTAATGAATAGGCGATACCGAGACTGCTGCCGCCGAATAACGACAGCATTTTATACGCAATTCGATTCCCCAGACCGGAAGTCACAAAACCGAGAGAAAGAATATAAGCGCAAAATATCAACCATACGGTGCCGCTGGAAAAACCGGATAATGCTTTTGCTTCAGTTAATGTATTGGTGAATATGGTCACGCACAGCGCAATTAACATCACTGCGCCAGAGGGTAATGGCTGGGTTAGAATTGCCGCGATAGTCGCGGCAAAAATAGCAAACATATGCCATGCCTGAGGCGTGAGACCTTCCGGGACAGGAGAAAACCAGATTATTCCGCCGATGGCGACAGGAATAATGGCGGCAATCAGCTTTTTCCCCGTAGACGATCCAGATGACATAATCATCTCCTCAATCGTTGTACGATTAGCGTGAATTAATTGCGCGCGGCCGAACTTTTTAATACCTGATCGACCATGGCCGGCGCCATGCCGAGATAATTAGCCGGGTTCGTCAGTCGTTCTATTAATTCAGCATCAAGACGGCTGGAAACGCTGGGCATCGCATTCAGCACATCGGCAAGACGACCGCCTTGCTCGTTCACTATCCGGCAGGCGTCGTAAACGATGTCGTGCGCATCCTGACGGCCGATATACGGCGCCAACCCCATCATGACGGCTTCCGCAACGATCAGTCCTTTGGTCATATCGAGATTTCTGGCCATCGCCTCTTCGTCCACGATCAGTCCGCTCAGCATAAATTTGGCCTGATGCAACGCGCCGGCCGTCAACACGAAACTTTCAGGGATGGCGATCCATTCCGCGTGCCACGGCCCGGTGGCGCGTTCCAAATCCTGCACCATGGCGTCCAGCATCAAACCCGCCTGTTGACGCACGCCCTTGGCGCAGGCCAGCATCAATTCGCTGGAGATAGGATTACGTTTTTGCGGCATGGTGCTGCTGGCGCCGCGGCCTTTCACGAACGGCTCATACAGCTCGCCGAACTCGTTGGAAGCCATCAGCATCACGTCATAGGCAATCTTGCCCAGTGAACCGGTGATCAACGCCAATAAATTGACCGCTTCGGCAAACCCATCGCGCGCGACGTGCCAGGTTGAAACCGGCACGCCCAGGCCCAGCTCCTCCATCATGGCTTTTTGCACATCCAGCCCTTTATCGCCCAGAGAGGCCAGCGTGCCGGCGGCGCCCGCGAACTCGCCGACCAGAATACGCGGGCTGGCTTGCTGAAGACGCTCTTCATGACGATCAAAAATATCCAGCCAGATCGCGGCCTTGTAGCCGAATGTCACCGGCAACGCCTGCTGTAAATGGGTACGACCCGCCATCGGCGTATTGCGGTAACGTTGCGCCAGATCGGCCAGCGTGCCGCGCAGCGTTTTGATATCCGCTTTGATGAGTTCAAAAGCGTCGCGGATTTGCAGCACCACGGCGGTATCCATAATGTCCTGCGTGGTTGCGCCCCAGTGGACATAACCGCCGGACTCCCCCGCCTGCTTAGAGATTTGATGCACCAGCGGGAGAATGGGATAACCGACGATTTCCGTTTCGTGACGCAGCAGATCGAAATCCAGCGCGTCGGCGTCGCATTTGGCGGCGATTTCCCGCGCGGCCGCTTCAGGAATAACGCCGCAGCGAGCCTGAGCTTTCGCCAGCGCGATTTCCACCTCCACGTATTTGCGAATCAGTTCGTGGTCGTCAAAAATAGCGCGCATTTCCGGTGTGCCGAAAGAATCACGAAATAAAATTGAATCAAGTACATTCGAGGCCATAAAAGAATCCTTGATACATCATGAAGGGTGATAAAATGCGACATGCCTTACGTCGGAACGCGGCGACTATCTGTTGAATGCCGTACGATGATGAGACATACGCAGCCGGTCAAATGGCCGAACAACATCAAATGTCCGTACATTTAATTTGTGCAGACAAGATAGAATGTACGGACATTTAAAGGGAAGTTTTTTTCTATCCCTTTGTGATGGGGATCATCAATATTTATTGAAGCCGTTACCTATGAAAGAATCTTTGTATAAACGTATTTCGCGTGAACTGGTTCAAAACATCGCGTCCGGCCAGTTTCCGGCAGGCTCGCTTTTGCCGTCCGAATTGGAATTGTGCGAACAGTATCAGGTCAGCCGTCATACGGTACGCGAAGCACTGCGCGAGCTGACCGAGCAGGGATTAATTCTGCGACGTAAAGGTATCGGCACCCTGGTGGCCGACAGAACGGCAAACCAAGGACTCAACCATCCGCTGGCATGTCTTGAAGATTTATTTTTCCTGGCGAAAAACAATCTGCGGGTCGTGAAGAAGATCGATGAAATCGTTGCGGACTATGAGCTTTCCCAAATCATCGGCGGCGCGCCCGGCGCGCGCTGGCTGCATATCGCCAGTATCCGTGAAGACAGCGAGAAAAAAGATGAACCGATATGTTGGACCGACAGTTACGCGAGCCCAAGGTACAGCAAAATACGCCAGTTGGTGCGCAGCGATCCGTTCGCGTTAATCAGCGATTTAATCGAAGAACACTATGGCGTGCAGAGCGAGGAAGTCAGGCAGACCATTTCCGCCGTCAGCATTCCCGCCAAGATAGCCAGAGCGCTTGGCGTTGAAAACGGTTCGCCTGCTCTGAAAATCATACGCCGCTATATCGATCGCAACGGTGAAACGTTTGAAACCACGGTATCGATCCATCCCGCAGACCGATACACCTGCTCTATTGTGCTAAAACGGCAGAACAACAGCTAACAACCGCTGAACGCCACTGGCCGCGCTTCGTCAGCAGATCTCGAAGAGGCGCTTAAGCGGGGTATTTAACGCCTTCAGGCATTTTTTGCATATTGTCTTGACCCTCACGTAACGTAAGGCCGCAGAGTAGCGCAACTGGCTAAGGACAAGGAGCAGCGATGTTGATACAAGTGGGGGAACTGGCGAAACGCGCCGGGATCACCGTTCGTACTTTACACCACTACGAGCAAACAGGGTTGCTGTTGCCTTCCGCCAGAAGCGCGGCGGGTTACCGGCTGTATAATCTTGCGGATGTTCAGCGCCTGCATATGATTCAGGCGCTGGCAAAAGCGGGGCTGGAGCTTGCCGAGATCAAGGATTTTCTGGAGCAGGATACGCTCTCTATGCCGGAACTTCTCGACGCGCAAATCGCCTTGCTGGATAAACACATGCGCAGCATTAATACGCTGCGCGACCAGTTGGTGTTTTTGCGTACGGAGCTGGCGGCTGGAGAAGAGCCTGACCTGGAGTCCTGGTTACAGACTCTGGAGTTAATGAATATGTACGATCGCTGGTTTAGCAAAGAAGAGTTGCAGCAGTTGCCGTTCGTCTCGCAGAGCGAACGACTGTCATCCCTCTGGGCGGCGCTGGTGATGGAAGCGCAAACGCTGATGTCGCAGAAAGTCGATGAGGCCGATCCGCGGGCGATAGATCTGGCGATCCGCTGGATGGAGCGGCTGGAGCAGGATACCGCGGGGAAAGCGGAGTTTTTAAACCGGCTGAACGCGATGCACAGCGTCGAGCCGCAAATGCGGGAACTGACCGGAATTACCGCACAGATGACCGACTACATCACCCGCGCCTTCGCCGAAAGCAAGCTGACTATCTGGCAGCATTATCTCACGCCGGAAGAGCTGGCCTTTACCCGGACGCACTATTTTGATCGCCTGATGGAGTGGCCGCCGCTGGTGGCGAAGCTGCATCAGGCCAGCCGGGACAGGCTCGATCCGGCGTCCGAGGACGGACAGGCGCTGGCGGAAAACTGGCTTGAACTCTTCCAGTCGTATGCGGGGGAAGATCCCGTCACGCAGCAAAAATTTCATTTCGCCATGCAGCAGGAGCCGCATATGCTGAAAGGAACCTGGATGACGCCAGACGTGCTCCAGTGGCTGCAACAGGCGATCGGGATAATGGTGCAATGTCGTCAGGCCAAAATACCGTAACCCAACCTGCCGCAAGCGAGGGCTCAATCATCCATGCTCAACATGCAGGCAATCACTAACGCCAGCAGTATGTGAATCAGCGCCGCCAGCGCCATCAGCATCGTCAATGGCGAGGCCGCCAGCGAAAATATCAGGCCGGCCAGAGCGATACCCATTAACGACCCAATCTGGCGAAAAGCGGTATGGGCTGCCGACGCCGTGCCGGCGGTATCCGGGGAACGGCCGGACAACACCGTCGCGGTCATCGGCGGCACCACAAATGCCACGCCGCCGGCCAGCAGCGCCATCGCTATCACCACGGGAAACGTTACCTGTTCGTCTAAACACAACATGCCGGCATATCCCATGGCGCTCAGCAGCAATCCGGCGATCATCTGTTTTTTCACGCCCCAGCGCGACATTGAGCGGCCAGCCAATAAATTGCCGACCATCAGACAAGCCGCCAGCGGCAGCAGCGCGATCCCGGTCTGCAAAGGCGTATAGCGCAGGTGCTGCTGTAGAAGCAGGCTCAGGGCATAAAGGCTGCCAAAATAGCAGACGTTAATCAAAAAACCGGTAAGGTTGGCGAGGTTAAACGCGCGACGGCGAAAGAAAGATAACGGCAGCATGGGGGAAACGGCGCGCCGTTCCACTACGATGAAACCCGCTCCGCATATCAGCGCAAACAGCGTCATAAACGGTAACAGACTATGCGACCATCCCTGCGCCGGAAGCTGTATCAGCACATAGCTGATGCAGCCCAGCGTGGCGATCGCCAAAATCTGTCCCGCCATATCCAGCCCTTTTCCCGGATTCGCCAACGAACAAGGCAGCAGGCGGCAACCGGTCAGCACGCCATACAACCCAATAGGCAAATTAATCAAGAAGATACCGCGCCAGCTGAAATAGCCGACCAGAAAGCCGCCGAGTACCGGTCCCGCTGCCGCCGCCACCGATACCATGCCGCCAAACAGCCCTATCGCCCGCTGTCGCGACTGATTATCCGACCAGATAACCGACAGCAATGAAAATGACGCGGGAATAAACAGCGCCGACCCCACACCCTGCGCCAGACGCAGCAGAATTAATTGCGGCATCGACCCGCTGATGCCGCAACCGACCGATGCGCCGGTAAACACGACCAGGCCAAGCAACCACATACGTCGGGCGCCGTAGCGATCGGCCAGAACCCCCGCCGAAAGCATCAGCCCGGAAAGCGTCAGATTATAAGCATCCACAGCCCAGGTCACCGCGGAGAGGGATGCATGAAACTCGGACTGAATATTCATCGTGGCGATATTAATCACATTGACGTCCAGAATCGCCATAAACATTCCGGCACACAGCGTCAGCAGGGTATGAACCTGACGCGGTTCATCGGTGACCAAACTCAGCGGCGACATCATTTTCCCCTATTGGCGGAACAGGGCTACGAGTGTAAAAAGAGAAGGATGAGTTGAAAACGCAGCGGAAATAGACTTATCCGCAGCAAAAATGCAGAGGGGATGATGAACTGGGACAACGCCCGTTATTTATTAGCCGTCGCCCGTACTGGAAGTTTACGCGCCGCCGCCGCCTGCCTGGGCGTCGATCAGGCAACGGTTGCCCGCCGATTACGCTCGCTGGAGCAACAACTGAATACCTCGTTATTCCATCGTTCTCCGGAAGGCTATCGTCTGACGGCAAGCGGGAAGCAACTGCTGCCCGATATCGAACGGATGGAAGCGACGGCGGCATCTATCGAACGAAAAAGCATGGGAATGAATGCGTCTTTAGCGGGCAAAGTGCATATTGCTTCCACCGACTCGCTGGCCCGCTGTTTTTTGCTGCCGGCGCTGCATGAACTCCAACAAGCCTGCCCCAACATTACGATAACCCTGTCCACCGCCCCCGACGTGGTGGATATCCGGCGCGGTGAAGCCGATTTGGCGGTACGCAGCGCCCGTCCCACGGATAGCAATTTAATCATCCGCCGTCTGGCGACGTTGCAGCTTGGTCTGTATGCCTCCGGGGAATATGTTTCCCGGCGAGGCCGACCCGTACCCGGCAATGCGTTTTCCGGCCACGATCTGGTGATGTTTCCACAGGAAACCGTGCCGCAATACTGGCAAAGGCTGTGCGGGGAGCCCCTGACCAATGGCCGTATCGTGCTGGAAACCAATTCGCAGTGGATGTACATCGAAGCCCTTCGCCAGGGCCAGGGTATCGGCATGATGGCGCGGGAAATCATGCAACGCTGCTGTCCTGAACTGATAAACGTTATGCCCGCCCGCAGCGAGCCCGCCGACATCTGGCTGGTGGTCAATCCGGACGTCTGGTCGGCGGGGCGCGTTCAGGCGACGATTTCGGCGATAAGCGATTGTTTTAAAAATCTCACCTTATCAGGTTACGATTAACATCCCGGAACAAGGCGTCGTCGCTCCCCGTGATCTGATTAAATCGAGCAATCCGCCATAATTTGCGCCAGCATACTCTGGCAGGTTTTGATGGCGATGGATGACGTCCTCTGCCGGGACAGACACAGATCGACCCGTACGCGCTCAATCAGCGGATCCAGCAACGGGACGGCGACCGGCCGACTTAAACGCTCGTTGTATTCATTCAATAGGTACCATGACCCGGAATATACGCGTGGCGAGTTGGTAAAGGGGCTAAAAATAATGACATTGAACTGAATTTTATCCAGCCGGGTAAACCGCAACAGAACGCCTATATTGAGCACTACAACCGGACAGTGCGCTATGACTAGCTGGGAAAATATCTATTTTCATCACTGGATTAATTACAGCCGTATGCAACAGTACGGCTATGGTTTTATAATCACGAAAGGCCCAATATGGTACTGGGTAGATATACACAAAAGCAAAATATATTACGTGCTACATAAAATCTACTTATGACCTTCGTTAAAAACAGGAGGATTACCGAAAGGTACAACCGTAGCGCTATTAGGCGAAGTTATTTAAGTCATTACCTATAAAATAAAGTATTTTCAATGAGTAAGGGTACAGTTATATAAGGTCGAATACTCACTGGCGGATCTACTTATTAGTGCTATTTTCTAGCTAGAAAATACTAGCACCCTAACTATTCTTTTTAACTTATATGTAAGTTTTTGCCTCCTCTTTTTTCTTAACTTATACAATGGATTTCTGTGTTTTACCCCATCTATGTGAAACGCAGTGGAGATATAGATGAGTATCAATAATAATATGATAATAGTCATCCTTGCTCCTTATAGATTAAAACAAAGCGTACTTAAGCATATTTAATATAACCCTTATAAATTAAATACTCCACCCCCAAATTGTACAATTTCATTTAAACATTCAAATTGAGATTATTACTTTTATTTTCATTATTCCATATATCATATGGGATTTTTATTACTATTATGAATAATCAGCCCATCCCGTTTTCTACTCTACGGACTTCCCCGGACAGTCAACGCCGGTTTGATTTTTTCTATCCGGCTATCACTGATAGCAAAGGGATAAGACTGCGGTACTAGACATGGTCATGATGAATCGTTGTCGATTCAGACTTTGATAATAGAGGGAGAAGATGCGATACAACGCGTTGATATAATCCTGTTTAGGGCCGGCGTAGGAAATAATAGCGATTTCACCACCGCCGACATCCAGCTGGCGGTCAATCCGGACGTCTGGTCGGCGGGGCGCGTTCAGGCGACGATTTCTGCGATAAGCGATTGTTTTAAACAGCTCTCCTTATCAGGTTACGATTAACATCCCGGAACAAGGCGTCGTCGCTCCCCGTGATCCGATTAAATCGAGCAATCCGCCATAATTTGCGCCAGCATACTCTGGCAGGTTTTGATGGCGATGGATGACGTCCTCTGCCGGGGCAGACACAGATCGACCCGTACGCGCTCAATCAGCGGATCCAGCAACGGGACGGCGACCAGGCCATCCCCCAGATCCCGATTCTGGCGCGCGGCCTGCGGCAGCACCAGCAAGGCGATACCGGCCCGAGCCAGGGATTTTTGTACTTCCACCGAACTGGTGGTGTAGGCGACATTAAGCTGAACGCCCTCTTTTCGTGCCGCGGCTTCGATGATTTGCCGGGTGGAGAAAGTGGAATTGGGTATCGCCAGCGGCTGGCCGGCAAGATCTCGTATGGTGATGGAGTGGCGTTCGGTGAACGCATGTCCTTTCGGCACCAGAACCCGATGCCATACATCGCAATGGTGGGTCACTTCAATTTCGGCGCAGGGCGGCATGTAGAAGGTCAGCCCGATATCCGCTTCTCCGGCGCGAAACGCATCCGCAATACGGGGCGCGCTGCCGGTTTCGATTTGAAACTGCACTTTGGGGTACTGTTGGGAAAATTTCGCCAGCACCGGCGCCAGCATGCTGGCGATTAAGCTCTCGCTGACGAACATCCGAATGGTGCCCGCCACCACCCCCTGACTGTTGGCAATATGTTCCTTCACATGATCCAGTTCGCGCAGCGTGGCGCTGACCGCCTGCGCAAGAAACTCGCCTTCTCGTGTTAAGCGGATGCCGCGCGGATTCCGTTCAATCAGCGAAGCGCCATAAAAATGCTCCAGTTGTTCAATCTGGCGGCTTACCGCACTGGGCGTCACATAGAGTCGGGTGGCCGCTTTACGTAACGAAACGCATTGCGCCACTTCATTAAAATATCGTAATGCCCTGAGTTGCATGACGACTCCTGCAAATAACGGTTCTATTCCACTGCCTCAGCAATAAATATGCCATTCTCCGTTTATCTTGTTTTATTTCGGCTCAGACCTTTTCATTGCTCGCTTTAGGTAAAAAAACGAAACCCCATTTAATACAGTCTATTTTCTTATGGCTAAAAAAACAGCCAAATTGCACTATGTCAGTGCAACTTAGCATAGGAAATCAGTGCATCACGCCAGGATAAAGAATAAAACAATGAACGACGGCGCCTGCGTTTATCAATTATTAATTAAAAACATCCATTTACTATGAAATTCCTATTCATAACTAATAATAATATCTCTTTTCGCACTGCACTACGATGCGGCACCGCCGCCATTATGCGTCTTATTGGCTACCTTTTGCCTGCACAGAATCGCAGACAAAAACAATAATCAACTGATAAATAAAGATAATGATTTTAATTCCCTGTTTGATGAACGCAGCCAGGCGTCTACTTTTTATCAACACTGAGTCGCTGATGTTGTGATAGTCTCGTGAATCAGACTTTTGTAGTGTTTTTAGCAGCAGGAGGAGATCGTTTTATTTTATTAGCGGCGCGCCATGCCAGTAATGCTTTTTGCTTTCCATTCCACTTAACCTGTTATACCCAATAAATTTTAAGTAACAGAACGGCCGCAGGCGACTTAAAACATGACGGGTATTGATATCATCGGGGATATTATGAAATTAATAACGGTTAAAAATGCATTTATCGATAAAATAGCCACAAAAATAACCTCACATCGAATTATTTGCGGCCTGCTGGCGACGTTTTTCAGCCTGTCGTCTTTTGCCGAAACCCCTGCCGACGTATTGAAAATCATCCCCAGCAGCAACCTGGTCTCGCTCGATCCCATGTGGACGACCGCCAACGTGACCCGTAATCATGGCTATATGATTTACGACACGCTGTTCGGCACCGATATCGACGGCAACATCAAGCCGCAGATGGTAGAGAGCTGGAAGGTATCTGATGATAACCTGACCTGGACATTCGTCCTGCGCGACGGGCTGAAATTCAGCGACGGCACGCCGGTGACCAGCGATGACGTGATCCCTTCCCTGCAACGCTGGTCCACGCGCGACAGCTTTGGCAGCGCGCTGGCGTCGTTCGTCGAGCGCTATCAGGCGGTGGATGCGAAAACCTTTACCCTCACCCTGAAAGAACCCTTCGGCATGATGCTGGAGGCGTTGGGCAAACCCTCTTCCAACGTGCCGTTTATCATGCCGAAGGCGGTCGCCCAGACATCCGGCGACGTGCAGATCCGCAGCACCCTCGGTTCCGGCCCCTATATGTTCAAGAGCGACGAGTTCAAATCCGGCGAACGGGTGGTCTACGTGAAAAACCCTTACTACGTGCCGCGCGATGAGCCGCCTTCCGGCACCACGGGCGGGAAAAAAGTCTACATTGACCGCGTGGAGTGGCTGATCATCCGCGATCCGCAAACGCAGTTTAACGCGTTGATCAACGGTGAAGCCGATATTCTGGAACAGCCGGCGTTCGAACAAATCCCCGCATTAGGCAAAACCCCCAACATCAATCTGGTCAAGGCGCAGCCGATCGGCATGTTGCAAATCATCCGCTTTAATTTCCTGCAACCGCCGTTCAACGATGCGCGTATTCGTCGCGCCGCCATGCTGGCTCTGGGCGAACAGCAAATGCTGCGCGTGCAAATCGGCGTACCGGAACTGCAAAAATTCTGCAAAAGCATGTATCCCTGCGGCACCACTTTCGCCTCGGACGAGACCGGCGAGTTCACCGGCGTAGCCAATCCGCAAAAAGCCAAGGCGTTGCTGCAAGAGGCCGGCTACCAGGGCCAGCCGGTTGTGTTGATGCGCCCCACCGACTCCCCGACCATCGCCAAACTGCCGCTGGTCGCCAAACAGCAGCTTGAGCAAGCCGGCTTCAAGGTCGATTTGCAGAATATGGACTGGCAGACCCTGGTGGCCCGGCGCGCCAAAAAAGACGCGCCTTCAGCCGGCGGCTGGAATGCGTTTATGACCGCCTGGGCGGCGGAAGACGTCCTCAACCCGCTAACCATGGCGATGATGAACGCGCGCGGCGAAAAAGGCTGGTTCGGCTGGCAGGACGATCCTGAACTGGAAGCGCTGAAAGCCCGCTTCGCCCGCACCATGGACGAAGGAGAGAAGAAAAAACTCGCCACGCAAATTCAGCTACGCGCCTTTGAAACCGTCACCCATGTGCCGCTGGGCCAGTACGAACTGCGGGCGGCCGTCCGTTCCAACGTAACCGGGCTGGTGTCTTCCGGCGCTCAGGTGTACTGGAATATCCGCAAGCAGTGATCCCGACGGGCGCACAGGCGCCTGTCGACCAGTTGGCTAGTCGCAACGAGGAACGAGCATGTTGACATTTACCGGCAAACGCCTGCTGGCGACACTCCCTGTTCTGCTGGTGGTGGCGGTCGCCATTTTTATGATCGTCCGGCTGATTCCCGGCGATCCCGCCGCGGTTATCGGCGGCAACAGCGCCACCAACGAGGATATCGACCGCATCCGCGAGCAACTGGGCCTGACCCTGCCGCTGTGGAAGCAGTTCGTCATCTGGGCGCAGGGCGTGCTGCACGGCGATTTCGGCTACTCATTTTTCATGAATCAGCCGGTGACCTCGCTGCTGATGCAGCGCATGGAACCCACCCTGTCGCTGACGTTCGGCACGCTGCTGTTCACCGTGCTGATCGCGCTGCCGCTGGGCGCGCTGGCGGCCTGGCGCATGGGCGGCTGGCTGGATCGCTGCGTGATGTCCTGTTCCGTGGTCGGCTTCTCCATACCGGTGTTTGTGATTGGCTACCTGCTGATCTATGTGCTGGCGCTCAAGCTGCAATGGCTGCCGGTGCAGGGCTATAACCCGCTGTCAAAGGGCTTTCTCCCCTGGTTGAACAACCTGATTCTCCCCTGTCTCACGCTGTCGGTGACCTATGTGGCGCTGCTCGCCAGGGTAACGCGCGCGGCGGTCAGCGAAGCCTTGACCGAAGATTTCATTCGCACCGCGCGCGCCAAAGGCATCACCGAACTACAGGTGCTCAGGCATCACGCGCTCAGGGTGGCGGCGGTGCCGGTGGCGACGGTAATCGGCGTCAGCGCCGCCCTGCTGCTTGGCGGCGTGGTGGTGACGGAAACGGTGTTTGCCATTCCCGGCCTGGGACAGCTCACGGTGGACGCCGTACTCAACCGGGATTTTCCGGTCTTGCAAGGCGTGGTTCTGTTCTTCGCCGTGACCTATATCCTGCTGAATTTCCTGATAGATCTGAGCTATCTGTGGCTGGATCCGCGCATCCGGGATGAATAATGAATACAGCTAAACGACTCTGGCGTAATACTTCGGTAAAAATCGGCGTGCTGACCCTGACGGCGTTAGCCATGATGGGGATCGGCGCGCCCTGGCTCGGGACTTTCGACCCCGGCGTGATGGACATGAATTTCATTTCCGTCAACGCCGGCACCCACGGCCTGGTAACCCTGCTTGACGGCACGCAAATCCTGCATACCTTCTGGATGGGCAGCGACAGTCTGGGACGCGATATCTGGAGCCGCGTGCTTTATGGCACGCGCATCTCGCTGACCGTCGGCCTGATGACCGCGCTGACCGCCATTCTGGCCGGCTGCCTGCTCGGCATGCTGGCGGGCTATTTCCGCACGCTGGATATGCTGCTGATGCGCATGATGGACGGCCTGATGGCGATCCCCTCGGTACTGGTGGCCATAACGCTGGTCGCCATATTCGGCGGCAATCTGACCACGGTCATCATCGCCATCGCAGTACCCGAAGTGCCGCGGGTCACGCGGCTGGTGCGCTCGCTGGTGCTCAGTCTGCGCCAGGAAGCCTTTGTTGAAGCGGCGCGCGCGCTGGCGACCAGCAATATGATGATCCTGTGGCGCGATATTTTACCCAACGCCATGGCGCCCCTGATTGTACAAGGCACCTTTGTCGCGGCGTCGGCGGTGCTGACGGAAGCGATCCTCAGCTTTCTCGGCTTAGGGCTCCCCGCCGACATTCCCACCTGGGGCAACATCATGGCCGAAGGCCGCGTGATGTTCTCGCAACGTCCGGGGGATGTGCTGTTCCCCGCGCTATTCCTGGTTCCCTCGGTGCTGGCCATCAATCTGCTCGGCGATGGCCTGCGTGATGTCCTCGATCCCAAATTCTCAAAACGGCTGTAGGGGAAATCTGATGAACAAGCTTGAACATAACGCCCCGGTGTTGCAAATCGTCGACCTACAGGTCGCTCTGCCGGCAGATGCCGACCGTCCGTACGCCATTCAACAGCTCGATCTGGCGATCGAGGCAGGAAAAACGCTGTGCGTGGTCGGCGAATCAGGTTCGGGAAAATCGGTTCTGGCCACCACCATCATGGGATTGATGGCCAAAGAGCTGCGCATCAACAGCGGCACGATCAGGCTGGCGGGCAATACGCTGCTGGATTCAGGCCATTACGCCAGCAATCGGCGGATGCGCCAGCTGCGCGCCACCAGTATGGGGATGGTTTTTCAGGAGCCGATGACCGCGTTGAATCCGGTTCATAGCTGCGGAGAACAGGTTGACGAGCTGCTGCGCGCGCATACCCACTGGCCCGCCGCCGAACGCAAGGCCAGAATATTGGCGATGTTCGAGCGGGTGCGTCTGCCCGACCCGGCGCGTATCTACAAAAGCTATCCGCACCAGCTCTCGGGCGGCCAGCGCCAGCGCATCGTTATCGCAATGGCGATCGTCCTTAAACCGCAGTTGCTGATTTGCGATGAACCCACCACCGCGCTGGATGTCACCACGCAGGCGGAAATCCTTAAGCTGATCCGCGAACTCCAGGCGGAACAGGGCAGCGCGGTGCTTTTCATTACCCATGATATGGGCGTGGTCTCGGAAATCGCCGACCACATCCTGGTGATGTATCGCGGCGAGATGGTGGAACAGGGCGCCTGCGAACAGGTGCTGCGACATCCGGCCACCGACTATACCCGTTCACTGCTGGCGGCGGTCCCCGATATTACGCCGCCGCCGCCGCGCCAGCCGCCCGGCAATCGCCTCCCGCCGCTGCTGGTGGGCCAGTCGGTCGGCAAAACCTATGTCAGCCGCGACTGGCTGGGGCGCAGCAAACGCTTCGACGCTCTGCGGCAGGCCAGCGTCGCGGTTCACCGCGGCGAAACCGTCGGCATCGTGGGGGAATCCGGCTCAGGGAAATCTACCTTCGCACGCTGCATGATCCGCATGATCGCGCCCAGTTCGGGCAAGATCCTATGGGGAGACCGCGAAGTACAAACCTTGCCCGAATCCCAGGTGCGGACATTGCGTTCGCGCGTTCAGGTGGTTTTTCAGGATCCGAACCGATCGCTGAATCCGCGCCGCACCATCGGATCTTCGATCATGGAAGGCGCGATGAATTTTGGTCAGAGCCGGCAGCAGGCCCGCCACACCGCCGAAGCGTTGATGGATCGCATCAACCTGCCGCGCGCGTCGCTCGATCGCTATCCGCATCAGTTTTCCGGCGGACAACGGCAACGGCTGGCCATCGCCCGCGCCATCGCCTGCGATCCTCAGGTGCTGGTGGCGGATGAAGCCGTCTCCGCGCTGGATGTATCGGTGCAGGCGCAAATCCTCGACCTACTGCGCGAATTACAGCGTGATTTGGGGCTGGGGCTGCTGTTCATCACCCACGATCTGCGCGTCGCGGCCCAGCTTTGCGATCGCGTCATCGTGATGCATCAGGGAGAGGTGGTTGAACAAGGCATCACCGCCCAGCTATTCGGCCAGCCCCGGCATGATTACACGCGTCGTCTGCTGGCTGCGGCGCCGCGTTTGGCGTTGATGAAATAACCGGCTTATTTTTCGGGCATATCACGTCATTTCCATAGCGGACGCTGCCCTTAATGTTGCAACCTGGAGTGGTATATGAAGTCACAAGTGATGGACTGGGATGAATGGTCGGCCTATGACGCGGTGGGACTGGCGGAATTGATACGTAAGGGCGACGTCAGCGCGGCAGAACTGGCCGCACAGGCGGCGCAGGCCATTGCCCTGCTGAATCCCACGTTAAGCGCGGTGGTTGAAGTATTCGACGATGTGGTCGCCGATCCGCTGAAAGACGGCATGAACCCGCAGGGCGCCTTCGCCGGCGTGCCTTTTCTGATAAAAGATCTGGGGCCGACCCTGAAAGGCCGTTTGCAGGAGATGGGATCGCTGCTGATGCAGGGCAACCGCTCGCAGAGCGACAGCTTTCTGGTCGGCAAAATGCGTCAGGCCGGGCTGAATCTCATCGGCCGCACCACCACGCCGGAATTCGGCGTATGCAGTTCGGCGGAAAATCCGGCGCTCTACATCACCCGAAACCCCTGGGATCCGGACTACACCACCTGCGGTTCCTCCGCCGGTACGGCGGCCTCGGTGGCGGCCGGCATCGTACCGATGTCCCATGCGACCGACGGCGGCGGCTCGATCCGCATTCCCGCCGGATTTAACGGCAATATCGGCCTGAAACCCTCGCGCGGGGTGTTCTCCATCGCGCCTTACGCCTCCGATCTTACCGGTCTGGTGTCGATTCAGGGGTGCCATACCCGCACGGTGCGCGACACCGCCGCCTTTGTAGACCACTGTCGCGGCGGCGCGCCGGGAGAGTTCATGCCCTACTGGACGGCGGCGGAAAGCTACCGCGAGCTGATTGCGCGCGACCCCGCGCCGCTGCGCATCGCGCTTTCCCATGAATGGGGCGACTATCGGGCTACGCCGCATTTTGTCGCCGAATTGGAGAAAACAGGCCGTTTTCTGGCCGATCTGGGCCACCATGTGGAATGGGTGACGCCGCAGGTGGATTTTCGCGCCGCCTTTGCGGCGCAAACCACCTGTTATATCAGCAACTTTGCGCAGACGATTTCCGCCATGCTCAAAAATCTGCGGCTGGACGCGCCGCCGTCGGATCGGATCGAACCCATCAATATCCGCATCTGGCAGGCCGGCAAAGATATTTCCTTCAGCGAACGCGCGGCGATGCAGACCGTATTCAACAACACATCTCGCGCCTTTGGCGCTTTCTTCCAGTCCTGGGATATTATCCTCACCCCCATCACCGCGCTGCCGACGCCGAAGATCGGCACCATGGAGTACCTGACGCTAAGCGATAACCCGTCGGTGACGGACTGGTTCGCCCACTTATGGGAAAATTTCGCCTATACGCCGTTATCCAATCTGTGCGGCATTCCGGCGATCTCCCTGCCGCTGGCCGCGCAGGAGAACGGACTGCCCTTCGGCATTCAGGCGCAAACGCGCCAGGGCGACGACGGCCTGCTGCTACAGCTTGCCGCGCAGATTGAACGCGCCATCGACGGTAAGTGGAACGGAGGCAGAAGGCCCGGCGTACATGTGACCCACGCGCCGGGCGTATAAAGTTTAATGGTCTCTCCGCAAACGAAACGCCGTATCTGCGTTACTGACTGGGCGCGGAAAACTGGGGAAAAGGATATTGTACGGAAGCGGTGCGGGCGATGATTCATTATGGCTTCCGGCAGCTTGGGCTATGTCGGATCAACGCCCGCTGCGACGATGAGAATATCGCCTCAAAGCATGTGATGCTGCGCTGTGGAATGCGCCGACGGCCCGCAGGGTGGCAGGCAGAGATAGCTCGCCATAAAAAATCGCCGGGAGCGATTTTAAACGTCGCTTGCGACGGCCCGCAGGGTGACGGGCAGGGATAGCCCGTCATAAAAAATCGCCGGGAACCTGGGAATCCCAGAAAATAATGATAAATCATCTTAAATGTTTGCGGAGAGCGCCAACTGCGCCATCTCCTCGTCGGAAAGCCGGGTAATTTGCTGGACCTGCTCGCGCGCCATGCCGGTCAGCAGTAACTGGCGCGCAATCTGCCGCGCGCTGGTTTTCATACCTTGTTCTATACCTTGTTCTATACCTTGTTCTATGCCTTGCTCTCTTCCCTGTATTACTCCGGCCTGCAACCCCTCTTCAAATCCAATTTGTTTCAGCTGCTGTGCAATCGTCATTATCTCCTCCCGATCCGTTGACAACGGCTCCGCCACTATTTCGATAAAATCGGCTGGTCTGGATGTATTGCCGGTTTGCGCGATGTAGTACAACAACGCCTTTTTCTGCCTCAGCGGCACCTGCCAGCGTTCAAATAATAACCCGATGTCTCGCGCCAGTTCCAGCATATCCCGCGTACGGATATGCTTTTGCACCAACTCCAGCAACGCCGCCCGCCGGTGGGTTTTAATCTCCTCATCAGAAGTCACGGTCAGATCAATCAGCGGAAAAGCCTTGCTGTATATCCGGGTCGCCAAAAGCGGATCATCAAAGGCATCCAGCCAGCGCAGGCTGTACGGATACGGACTGCGTTCTCCCTGATAGAACAGCAGCGGCACCACCAGCGGCAACTGATCATGGCCCTGTTCAAGAT
>NZ_JBEIAC010000014.1:0-122511 GCF_040240335.1 Brenneria sp. L4-2C
CGGAGTGAACGCACCACTGGTGTACGGGTTGTGATGCCAATTGCATTGCCCGGTAGCTACGTGCGGAAGAGATAAGCGCTGAAAGCATCTAAGCGCGAAACTTGCCTCGAGATGAGTCTTCCCTGGGACCTTGAGTCCCCTGAAGGGCCGTTGAAGACGACGACGTAGATAGGCTGGGTGTGTAAGTGCAGCGATGCATTGAGCTAACCAGTACTAATGACCCGAGAGGCTTAACCTTACAACACCGAAGGTGTTTTGGTGAGAGAGACGAAGAATTTTAGCTTGTTTTGAGATTGGTTCTGATGGTTGTGTGATAAGCAACGGTTAGGATGAAACAGAATTTGCCTGGCGGCGATAGCGCGGTGGTCCCACCTGACCCCATGCCGAACTCAGCAGTGAAACGCCGTAGCGCCGATGGTAGTGTGGGGTCTCCCCATGTGAGAGTAGGGAACTGCCAGGCATCAAATTAGAAGTAGCAGTGAAATCCAACGGGCAGTTCGCTACTCGATAGAGAGTAGGAAAAAAGCCGAAGGTTTTTAAACGTTGCGCAGCAACGGCCCGTAGGGTGAATCATGAAATGATTCATAAACTGCCAGGCATCAATTTATGTAGTATGCATCAAATAACTCGGTGCGCTGATATGGCTCAGTTGGTAGAGCGCACCCTTGGTAAGGGTGAGGTCCCCAGTTCGACTCTGGGTATCAGCACCAGATTTATGGGTTAAAGTTTCGGTTTAAAAAGAATTTACCTGGCGGCGATAGCGCGGTGGTCCCACCTGACCCCATGCCGAACTCAGCAGTGAAACGCCGTAGCGCCGATGGTAGTGTGGGGTCTCCCCATGTGAGAGTAGGGAACTGCCAGGTATCCAATAAAGCAAAAGGCCCAGTCGCAAGACTGGGCCTTTTGCTTTATTGGTATTTGTCGGTAAGTTATTCTTTAGTAGGACAAATCCGCCGGGAGCGGATTTGAACGGTGCGCAGCAGCGGCCCGAAGGGCGGCCCACAGGGATGTGGGCCGTAAACTGCCAGACATCAAACATAGCGAAAACCCCGGTCGCAAGACTGGGCCTTGTGCTTTATTTGGTCTTCGTCGGTGAAGTATACCTCAGGCGCTCCCCCGAAGTATTCCCAGTGCTAACTCGAACGCAGGGGAAATACCTGAGGGATAGGTTTGCAGTCGCGGGGAAATTAAAGGATACGGCTGATAAGTCGATCTATGCGGATGCGGCGTAAGCGGCGGATGAGCTTGCGTACTTTTACCGGATATTGCGCGATACTTTCCAGCTCCATGTAGCTAGCCACTACCTGCGTGTGTTGTTTGATGTGTTCCAATTCCTGTAAACGTTGCGCCAGCAACGCTTTGTCAGGATCGTGGATGAGAATGGCGTTTTCCAGATCCAGACGCCAGGCGCGCGGATTGAGATTGTTACCTGTCAGTAATTGCCACTCATCATCGACCCACATACCTTTCAGGTGAAAGCTGTTATCGCCATCCTTCCATAAGCGAACGACAAGCTGTTGATTATCAATATAACGTTGCAAGCGGCTCAGGAAGCGGCGCAGGTTGATTTCATAAAGGTAAGGCAGGGCGCCAATGATCTTAAATGGCTGATCTTGCGGAATATAAAAATCATTTGCGGTTTTATCGCCAATAATGATTTCGACTTTTTTCCCTTCCCGCAACAGCCGAATGATATTTCTGACCAGCAGGGCTGGCAGATTAAAATACGGCGTACACATCACCAGATGATCATCTGTGCAGTACATCAAGTGATGAATGGTTTTATTCAGCGGACTTTTCTTGCCTAGCCCCACTAACGGCGTAACGGTCAACCGATCGTTCACCTCACCACAGTCAGGCGTATGGTAGGTCGCCGTACGCAGTGATTGCCGAAATTGCCGGGTTTCGTTTTTGATTTCCAGGCTTTTAGGACGATCGCTTCGATCCAAGCGATGTATCGCCGCTGCTGACAGGATATTTTGAATATACTGAGCCATGGTATCGGCCAGTATTGCATTACGAATGACCTGATAACGGTCATAGCGGTATTTATCATGTTGATGCAGATAGACGTCGTTCAGGCTTGCGCCGCTGTATATGACGGCGTCGTCAATAATAAAGCCTTTCAGATGCAGGACGCCCAGCGCCTCGCGCGTATTAACGGGGACGCCATAGATGGGAAATTGCGTATCGGCGTATTTTTCCGCCATATCGCAATACCAATCGGCATTGGTATTTTCCGCCGCGGCGCCAATTCTTCCGCGCTGCGCGCGATGCCAGTCAACCAATATGCGAACATCCAGTTCGGGGCATTGCCGTTTGGCTTCATATACCGCAGATAAAATCCCCATACCGCCATCGTCATGTTCCAGATATAACGCCACCAGATAAATACGCTTTCTGGCATTTAGAATGGCATTCACCAGCGTAGTACGGAAGAGTTCAGGGGTGTGGAGTGTCTGAACGTCATCAGCTGTCTGAGGGATTTTGGGTAGTTCTGCAAGGTGTTGTTGGTATTTATTGCGTTTAAGTTTTGACAACATCACAGTGCGTTTCTTCTCTCATCAGTGTATGACCGGCTGGTCATCATCAAAAATTAAGGAATAGCCGAATCGGGCGATAATACCATTACTTCCCGCCGTTGTGAGCAAGTTTTGACTTTGATGGCCAGATCGTCTCTTGATGCGGGAACTATATCACGTATGTCGATTAAACTTTCAGCGGCAATTCGAGCGTGACGATGCCCTCTTCTAATTGAACATCGACATTAAAGCCCAGTCTCTTCGCCAGCGTAATCATCCCCTGATTATTCGGCATGGTGATCCCATTCAATTGCCCCAGCCCATGCGATCTTGCGTAGCGGATCAGTTTTTCCAGCAGGCGTCTGCCCAGTCCCAGTCCTTTTAAATCGGAACGCACCAGAACGGCGAACTCCGCATGAATATTATCCGCATCGGAGATGGCTCTGGTCACGCCAATAATTTCGTCGCCGTTTTCCGTCTGGCGTACGGCGACGAACGCCATCTCCCTATCGTAATCAATCTGCGTCATATAGGCGAAATCTTCGTGATTAAATTCACTAATTTCGCTGAAATAACGATAATACAGATCTTCTTTCGTGACTTTGCCGATGAATTCGCTCAGTAGCGGTTCGTCTTCGGGCAGGATGGGGCGGAACAGGCAGGCGGCGTTATCTTTCAGCATAACGGTTTCTTCCAGATCCTGCGGATAAGGCCGGATAGCCAGTCTTGACTGTGGGTCGCCGCTAAACGGCGCGAGACCGAGCGTAACGTCGAGCAGGGTGAATTCATCGCCGGCGGCCAGCAGAGGGTGAATGTCCAGCCGGGATATTTCCGGACAGTCGAGGATCAGATTGGAAACCTGCACCAGCAATTGGCTAAGCGCCGAAATATCTAAAGGATGCAGCGCGCCGCGGTCATGAATTTTCCCTTCTTTCAGCGCCTGTCGCACCAGATAACGGGCCAGCGTCATATTTAACGGCGGCAGCGCGACGGCAGCCTGGCTCTTATGCCACTCAACGCCGCCGTCCCCTAACATAATCAATGGTCCGAATACCGGATCTTGTTCGACGGCCACCCGCAGCTCCTGAGCGCCGGCCCGGTTTGCCATGCGCTGCACCAGCAAGCCGTGAATACGCGCCTGCGGATAGGTTTGCCTGACGCGATCGAGGATTGCCTCCGCCGCCTGCTGAACTTCTGTGGCGCTACGCAGATAGAGCATGACGCCCTGAACGTCAGATTTATGCGCAATATCCGGCGATCGCAGCTTAATGGCGACCGGATAACCGATCTGTTCGGCGATGTGAACCGCTTCGGCGCTGTCATTGGCAATCCAGGTCGGCAGCGTGTTTAAAGCGTAAGCCTGAAGGATGGGGCGCACTTCGTGGGTATCTAACTGGGTATTGCCGTCGGCCAGCGCTTGTTGAATAAGCTCATGCGCCTGAGCGGTATTGCCCGATAAATCCGCTGACAGCACCGGTGTTTCCATCAACTGCCTCTGGTTACGCCGATACTCGACCATGTGCATAAATGCCGTCACGGCGCCTTCAGGCGTGCGGTAGGTGGGGATGCCGGCGCGGTTAAAGAGGCGGCGGGCTTCCTGTGAGGAAAATTCGCCGGACCAGTTGGTCAGCAGCGTCATGCGTTTGCCGCGCGGATGTTGCTGAAAAAGGTTGATCAATTGCGCGGCGTTTTCGGTGCCTGGCGCCGCGGCGCTGGGCGAATAGAGGATAAGAAGCGCGTCAACGTCATCGCTATCCAGTAAAACGGCAACCGCCGCCAGATAATGTTCAACCGTCGCCTCGTCGCGCAGATTAAGTGGATTGCCGATCGTGACGTGCTCCGGCAAGGTCGTTCGCAGCGCCTGTCGCGTGGTTTCGCCGAGTACCGTCAGTTTCCCTTGTCTGCTCAACAGCCGATCGAGAGCCTGTGCCGCCGGCGAGGCGCCATTACTGATTAGCAGTAAACGCTCCCCGCGCAATGGGCGCAAATGGCTGAGCGTTTCCACCGCCGAGAACAGCTCATGGGTATCGCGTACCCGCAGCAGGCCAGCGCGTTGAATGGCGGCGTCGTAGGCCGCATCCAGTCCCTGCCGCCGCTCGCTAAGCAATTGTTGCGCCTGTGGGCTGCGTCCGCTTTTGATCACCAGGATGGGTTTGTTCCTTGCGGCGCTGCGGGCGGAGGAGAGAAAACGGCGGGCGTCGCTGATATGTTCAAGGTGCAACAGAATGGCCTGGGTCTTGCCGTCACGGGCGAGGAAGTCCAGCAGGTCGTCAACATCAATATCCAGGTTATCGCCCAGCGCAATAAAATAAGAGAAGCCGATTCCCCGTTGTTGAGCCCAGTCCAGGATGGTATTGGATACGGCGGCGGATTGAGAAATAAACGCCAGCTTGCCCTTCATGATGGGAATCGGGGAGAAGCTGGCGTTGAATCCTTGCCAGGGCGCGAGCACGCCGAGGCTGTTCGGACCCAGAAATCGTATGTTATGGCGAAGCGCGCAGGCTTTTAACTCGCTGAATTGAGAAGGCGGAGCAGAGAGAATAATCACGGTTTTACAACCGGATTGCCCTATCTCTTCCAGCAACGCCAGATTGCGGCTGGCGTTGGTGCAAAGGATGGTCAGATCGGGCGTAAGCGGTAAGCTGGCCACGTTCGGATAGGCCAGAATGCCGCAGACGGCGCGATATTTGGGCGTGACGGGCAGGATCGGCCCGTTGAAGCTGCCGTCCAGCAAATTGCGCATCAACAGAAATCCCGCTCGTCCCGGCTTTTCCGACGCGCCTAAAACCGCTATCGACCTCGGACGCAATAGTGCTTCCAACCCGCGCTGGCTCATAAGTCACCTTGTTAGGAAAGACTATTTGATATTAAGCGCTTTTCACCGATTATGCTGTGATGGCTGGTGGCATTTCCCGCAAGGTATGATGCGACTTGCCGGCCAGATAATGCCGGCGAAAGCGATCGAAATGGCTTGATAACGCCTCCGCGGCGGCCTTATCGCCGGCTTGCCCGAGTAAGGCAATGGCAATCTCCGCCGTGCAATGCCGGCTGGCGTCGCCGGCTTCCCGCAGTTGGTAACGGGAAAGCGCGTCGACGGTCAGCGACAGCATCGGCAGTCCATCCAGATAAGGACTCTTGCGGAACATTTTCCGCGCTTCCGGCCAGGTGCCGTCCAGCAAGATGAATAAAGGGGGCTTTCCTTGCGGGGGTAATTGCCGGAAGACCTGACGTCCTGCTTCGCGATCATCGGCCAGAAAAACCAGATAGGGTTGATAAGCCGGGTGGCGGAGGGCGGCCAGCAGTTGGGGATCCGGCGATGTGCGCGACCAGAGAAAGGCCTGGGTATCCGGCAGGATATCGGCGATCAGCCGCCCGGTGTTGCTTGGCTTCAACGGTTCGGTGTCAAACATCACTAAACAAAAACGGCTACGGGCATCGTGCGGCTGAATGGTGTGACACAGGCAGTTTGTCGCCGGCAGCAGACAACGCTGACAGCGCGCAACGCGGCAGCCGCGGGCGCGGAAAGGCTTGGTAGACTGCTCAAGACGTTGCTGACGCAGACGAAGAACGGCGTTGTTAATCATGAAATGAGATCATCGCATTCGGCCAAGAGTCTGTGTAGGCTGCGCAGCTAAGGCGTTCGGCACAGGCAGATTCTGAAAGGCGCCATTCTAATCGACATGTGGTCAGAGCAAAAGGCCCGGCGTCATAATACGCCGGGATCGCGCCGGTTGCAGGCGTGTTTCCCGCAACGCAAACCCCAGGGGTTACAATGATTCATCCAGCCAGCCTTCGAAAGGCGTTTTCGGCAGCGCGCCATTGAGCATATCGACCAGTTTTCCCTGTTTAAACAGCATGATCGTCGGGATGGTGCGGATACGATAGCGTGTGCTGAGCGCGGGTTCTGATTCGGTATTAACCTTAACAAAGCGTATTTTTTCGCCGCGTTCCTGTGCGACACTGGCGAATACGGGGGCGAAGCTGACGCAGGGACCGCACCAGGGAGCCCAGAAGTCGACGACAACCGGCAGATCATCCTGTAGCAGTTTATCCAGCGTCTGTTCGGTAGCATTGATCACCTCGCCCGTGAACAGGGGATCTCCGCAATTGCCGCAATTCGGGTGGTCGTCAATTCGTTCTTCAGGCAGACGGTTTGTAGTGTGGCAAGATGCGCATACCGTGTTCATAACGAGGCCTCAGGTCAAGGGGACTTAAACGTGCGCTGTCGATAAGAACTGTTGCGGGCAGGCGGTGCGCGTCGGCAACATGTTAAATAATCAGCGCATATATTAAACAATATGTTACTAATTGGTTAGTTAAGTATGGCGAGCAGACCTGCCGTCAACAACGTGGTTTACTCAATAGCTACGATAGTTTTTGGCTTTTGCCACAAGCGGGTAGCTAAGCGGCTGTACATAAGGTAATCTTCGCGCCCAGCGCGTAGGTGGAGATAACGATGAGCGATTCATTCAATAGTAAGAGCGGCAAAGTCCGCGTGATGTACGTCCGTAGCGATGACGAGGGCGATAAAGAGAACAAAAACAAGCGTCCGGCTGGTAAAGAGCGTCGTAGTGAAGGTGGTCGCGGCCGGCGTGACGATGCGGGTTCTCGTGATAAACCTCAGCATCCGCGCGATACCAATCCGCGTTATGCCCGGGAAAATCCTTCTCGCGATGGCGAGAAAAGCCCGTGGGGCAAAAATCGCGATGGCGAACGCGCAGAGCGTCCGCGCCGTCCGCGCGCGGAAGGCCGCGATAATAACGACTCGCCGTGGAAAACCGTTTCCCGCGCGCCGGGTGAAGAGACTGAGTTCGATCATGGCGGGATCAGCGGTAAAAGCCAGATCGATCCGGCGCAATTGCGTCGTCAGCGTCAGGAAGAAACGCGGGTTTATGGCGAAAATGCCTGTCACGCATTGTTTAAGAGCCGCCCGGATTCCATTGTCCGCGCCTGGTTTTTACAGGAAGTGACGCCGCGTTTTCGTGAAGCGCTGCGCTGGATGGCCGCTAACCGCAAAGCCTATCATGTCGTCGATGATGATGAGCTGAGCAAAGCCTCCGGCACAGAGCATCATGGCGGCGTTTGTTTCCTGATCAAAAAGCGTCAGGGGATGGATGTTCATGAGTATCTGAAAACGGCTGGCGAGCGCGATTGCGTACTGGCACTGCAAGATGCCGGCAATCCGCACAACCTTGGCGGCATTATGCGAAGCTGCGCGCACTTTGGCGTAAACGGCCTGTTGGTGCAGGATGCGACGATGTTGGAGTCCGGCGCCGCGGTGCGTACGGCTGAAGGCGGCGCCGAGCATGTTAACGCGATTAATGCCGACGATCCGGTTGCGGTATTTGATGCATTCCGCAAGGCCGGGTATACCATTGTGACGACGTCCAGTCACAAAGGCACGGCGTTGTCGAAAACCACCTTTCCGGCCAAAAGCGTGATTGTTCTGGGGCAGGAAGGCGACGGTCTGTCGGATAGCGCCTGGCTACAGGGGGATACCAATATCTCGATTGACGGGACAGGTCAGGTTGAAAGTCTGAACATTTCCGTTGCGACGGGCATTTTGTTGTCTGAATGGTGGCGGCAGAATAAAGTCTAATGTCATCCAGCGTTAGTCTTAGGTTTTAATAAAACATCAGCGCAGGCTCCCTGCGCTGATGTTTCGTTTTTGACAGCCGATATGTCGTTAAAATTCAAAAGGGAGAAATACTGAATGACGCGGAAACCCTCCATTTACTTCGTGGCGTCGCTGTTGCTGGGAGCATTCTTTACGAGCGGTTGCGCGCCCTCGTTGCAGACGACCGATGCGTCCTACCGTTGCCATCTCGGCGATGAGTCGGTGCAAACCACCCTTTATTTCGGTCTGAGCCGTCCGGCCGGTCCGCCGGTTTCCGCTGCCGAGTGGCAAGCCTTTGTCGATAGCGTCGTCACGCCGCGTTTTAAAGCCGGGCTGACGGTCTTTGATGCCCAGGGACAGTGGCTGGGCGACAATGGCGCGGTGGTGCGGGAAAACAGCAAGGCATTGCTGCTTATTCACGGGGCAGAACAGGAAAGCGATATCGAAGCGCTGCGCGCGGAATATAAAGCGCGCTTTGCGCAGGAATCCGTGATGCGGGTTGACGCTCCGGCGTGCGTCGCCTTCTAAGCGTCCCGCCCGTTCTTCCCGGCACGGGACCGATAACGATAAGCCGGATTCGCGTTCCCGCCGACGCGTCGGCGGGAACGCGGTTCAGTGCGCGCCGCCGCCGCTTCCGGAAGTAAAGGGCGGACGGGCAAACCATACCAGCACCAACAGCAGCAGAAATACCCCGGCCGCCGCCCAGAAAATCTCATTGGCGGAAATAATCAGTCCCTGCGCGGTAATTTCGCTCGCAATATAAGAAGAGGCCTGCGACTGGCTCATTCCCAGCGTCTGCTGTAGCTGCTGATAGGTTTCCTGAGCCAGCGGATTATAGGGCGTTACCGATTCTGTCAGATGCGCGTGGTGCAATGACTCGCGCTGCGCCCACAGCGTTGTGGTAATGGAGGTGCCGATAGAGCCGGCAAGCGTCCGGGTGAAGTTGGACAGGCTGGATGCCGCGGCCATCCGCTCCGGCGGCAGTCCCGACAGCGTAATGGTGGTCAGCGGCATAAAGAAGCAGGCGACGGCGAAACCCTGTACGAACTGCGGCCAGGCCGAAGCGCCGAAGTCCATGCCCGGTTCAAAGGTATAGGCGCGCCAATAAAAGCAGACGGCGTACATAATGAAGCTGAATGTCACCAACTGCCGCATATCCAGACGCGGGGCGAAGCGGCCGATAATCGGCGACAGCACCACGGGCATTAAGCCGACCGGCGCGGACGCCAGCCCGGCCCAGGTGGCGGTGTAGCCATAGACCTCCTGTAATAATTGCGGCAGCAGGACGATAGCGCCGAAATAAAACATATAGGCCAGGCTGAGGCATAAACAGCCGATGGTGAAATTGCGCGATTTAAACAGCGATAAATCCACCACCGGATGGTCGTCGGTCAACTCCCAGACGATTAAAAACGTCAGCGTGATGACGGCAACAACGGTGAGGATAATGATCTCGTTGGAGTTAAACCAATCCAGCTCCTTACCCCGATCCAGCATCATCTGGAGGCAACCGATACCGACGATCAGTAAAGCCAGCCCCATGGTATCGATGGGCTTGATTTCGGTTTTGGTTTCCCGCCCCCGCAGTGTCTGCAAGGTGATGACCACCACCGCCACGCCCAGCGGGACGTTGATAAAGAAGATCCAGCCCCAGTGGTAATTGTCGCTAATCCAGCCCCCGAGAATCGGCCCGCAAATCGGCGCGACCACCACGGTCATCGACCACAGCGCCAGCGCAATGCTTCGTCTGGCGGGAGGATAGTTGTTTAACAGCAAACTCTGCGACAGCGGGATCAGCGGCCCGGCGACAATCCCCTGTAGAACACGGGAAAAGATCAGCATTTCCAGGCTGGTGGACATCCCGCACATCCAGGAGGTGAAGGCAAACAGGGCGGTGGACAATAGAAAAAGGCGAACTTCGCCAAAACGTTTGGCCAACCAGCCCGTGATGGGAATCGAAATGGCGTTGGCGACCCCGAAAGAGGTGATCACCCACGTTCCCTGCGAGTTGGACGCCCCCAGATTACCGGCAATGGTCGGAATCGCCACGTTGGCGATGGTCGAGTCCAGCACCTGCATAAACGTCGCCAACGACAGGGCGACGGTCATCCAGGCCAGACTGGCGCCTTTGAGCGGTTTTCTCTGCACGCTTCTCTCCTGACCGATTAGCTGGCGTTAGCTCGAATGATGTCGCTAATCATTTGGTTGACCGGTGCGAGATCCAGCGTCAGCGCATCGCTTGCATAAGCCGGGGCGCCGCGAGGCGTTTCCGATAACGCTTTACCCTTGGCGTCGGCAGTGTCGACGTTGACCAGCGCGGACAGGCCGATACGCAGCGGATGTTCGGCAATCTGTTGCGGATCCAGTTCAACGCGCACGGGCAAGCGTTGCACGACTTTTATCCAGTTGCCGGTGGCGTTCTGCGCCGGAAGCAGCGAGAACGCGCTACCGGTACCCATATCCAGCCCCACGACCTTGCCTTGATAAACGACGTCATCGCCGTAGATGTCCGCGACGACGGTGGCGGGCTGGCCGATGCGCATATTGGCCAACTGAGTTTCTTTGAAGTTGGCGTCAACCCACAGATGATCGGCGGGTACGACGGCCATGAGCGCGGACGTCGTCGATATCCTGGCGCCGACCTGCACGCTGCGGCGCGACACATAACCATTGACCGGACTCACGATTTTTGTCCGCTGCAACGCCAGCCAGGCATCGCGCATTGCCGCCGCCGCCTGTTGGATCGTCGGCTGTTGTTCCAATGGCGTGTCCAGAATCATGGCCTGATTAGCCTGATATTGTTGCCTGGCCACTTCCAGCGAGGCCTTGGCGCTGGCTACCGCATCGCGCGCGTGCTGGACTTCTTCACGACCGATGGCATTGGCCTGCCCCAGGGTTTCGCGGCGGTTCAAATCACTCTGCGCCTGGCTCAGTTGGATTTGAAGCAGCTCGATATTGGCCTGGTACTGTTTGCTGTTAATCATTAACTGATGCGTCTGACGTACGCTATTGGCCAGCGCGGTCTGGGTGCGCTCAAAAGCCTGCTGGGCGTCGGTCGGATCCAGCTCAACCAGAATATCGCCCTGTTTAACGAAATCGGTGTTGTCGACATTCACGCGCGTGACGCTCCCCGTCACTTGCGCCATCACCTGAATCTGATTACCGGCGACGTAGGCATCATCGGTGCTCTGGTGGTGTCTGAGAACCAGGAACCAATAAACAAACCAAATGCAGCCGAGCACGATAAAGACCAGCGTTAACAGCGTCAGCACGCGTTTACGCTGTTTCTTCTTGTTTCGTTTTACTGGCTGCGGCGCCTGCGTTTCCACATTTTCACTCATGGTGTTCTCTCTTTATCCTCTTTTTGCCCGCTATCACATCATTTGAGCACGCTGTAACAAATCTACGCTTCGCGTCGATCCGCAGGTGACAGGCAAATAGAGTCAGTCTGGTCTTATTATTAAGCGAGAAAATGACAGGTTACTGAAAAGTAAACCGACACTGTTCGCAGTAAACATTTGTGTTCCGATGACGAGGGCACAGGAAAACGTCAGGTACAATGAGGATTGTATTTATTATTAGCATCAAGCAATTAAAAAAATTCGGCTTGTTCCATCTCATCGAGTCGGGCCAACAGCTTTCTCATCAGCGTTTCAAGCTGCTTTTGCTCATCGCCGCTGAGCGTGGACCAGAGAAAATGAAGGCTTTTATGCTGCGGGGGAAGCAACTGGTTAAGGAAAGTCTTGCCTTCTTCCGTCATATGCAGGTGCAGACAGCGTCGATCGCTGCTGCTTTCGCGTCTTTCAATCCAGCCTCTTTTTTCCAGCTCATCGGCAATACGCGTGGCGTTGGTCCGTGACGATCCCAACGCGGCGCTGAGTTCCGAAGGCTGAATGCTGTGAGACTCCTGTGATTCCAGCGTGATGAGCGCCATAAATAAGGTTTCATTAATGCCTTGTTCTTTCAATATCTTATTTCTGTGCTCAAGAATTTTACTTTGCATGTGCATACATAAACGCAACAACAAAACTTCCTGATAGGGGAAATCGGGTTTACGTGAAACACGCAGGCTCAGCATTTTCTCTATTGGAGTAAACGAACTATCCATTTTTTATATAACCTCATTAATCACGGTATGTATAGTAACGAAAGTTACTAATTGGGTAAACGGTATCAGTCAGACAAATTTAATTATTCTGTGACAGAAAGTAAGCGATAGGGACGTCGAACATCGAAGGAAGTACCGCTATTCATTAATAGGGTAGTTCATGCGCGGCATTAGAGAATAACGGAGTGAAGGAAATCGGAATCAGTTGATTATTAAGTCGTCATAAAAGGCAAAAAGGCGGCAAAAGCCGCCTTGAGGTTCACGAGTAATGACTTATTTTGCCGCTTCAGCCGCGGTTTTCACCCAGCCGTCAAACAGCTGCTGGTGAGCCTTGATCCAGCCGTTGGCGTGACGCTCGATATCCTGTTCGGAATTTTCGCCGTTATGCATACGCTGGTTTTGCGCATTCACGTCGGCCAGCGGCAGTTTCATGATGGAGAACAGCTTGGCCGCGGCGGGATTCTTCTCCGCCCAGACTTTATTGGCGGCGATTCTTACATTATTGACCGGAAAGCCGTAGTCGGCCCCGTTGGGCAACTTGGTGCTGATGCCTTGCTGAGAGCCCGGCAGGGAAGAGAAGGGAACCTGTAGCCATACCACGTCACGGCCGGGAACCAGCACGTCGCTGACCCAATACGGCGTCCAGGTGTAATACAGAATGGGTTTGCCCTGTTTATAACGCGTGATGGTATCGGCGATCATGGCGGAGTAATTGCCCTGATTATGGGTAACCGTTTTGCTCAGGTCATAGGTTTGCACCTGGTGGTTAATCACCGCCTCGCAGCCCCAGCCGGGGTTACAGCCGGTCAGATCCGCCTTGCCGTCGCCGTTGGCGTCAAACAGTTTGGCTATCTGAGGGTCTTTCAACTGGCCGAGGTTGGTGATCTTATACTGTTCGGCGGTCTTTTTATCAATCAGGTAACCCTGCGCCGCGCCGGAAATATAGACGCCCTGACGGTAGAATTTGGCGTCGCCGCCGGCGGCCTGATATTGGTCGGCGTGCAGCGGATCCCAGTTAGAGGCCATAAAGGTCGCATCGCCGCTCGCGACAGAGGCGAAAGCCACATTATAATCCACTTCGCTGATAGGTTTTACGTCGTAGCCCAGTTTCTCCAGCGCTTTGTTGACCAGCACGGTCTGGAAGACTTCTTCGGAGATGGTGCTCTGCAACGGCGTGACCGTCACGCCTTTACCCGGCAGTTCGGTATCGGCGGCGAAAAGCGGCGCGCTCAGCAGCGCGGTGGTCAGGGCCGTGGCCCAAATTTTGGTTTTGCACATAGTTATTCCCTCTTTTCTTACTCTGGTCGCGTAGATTTACTTTGTTGAACAGGAAAGACGTTTTCGGTCAGGGAGGGTAAAAGGCGGTTTCCACCGCCTTTTCGAGAGTGGTAGACGTTCGGCGTCAGCGCTTACTTGGCCGCTTCGGCCGCGGTTTTCACCCAGCCGTCAAACACCTGCTGGTGAGCCTTGATCCAGCCGTTGGCGTGGCGCTCGATATCGCGTTCGGAATTTTCGCCGTTATGCATACGCAGGTTTTGCGCATTCACGTCGGCCAGCGGCAGTCTCATGATGGAGAACAGCTTGGCTGCGGCGGGATTCTTCTCCGCCCAGGCTTTATTGGCGGCGATTCTCACGTTATTGACCGGGAAGCCGTAGTCGGCCCCGTTGGGCAACTTGGTGCTGGTGCCTTGCTGCTCGCCCGGCAGGGAAGAGAAGGGAACCTGTAGCCATACTACGTCACGGCCGGGAACCAGCACGTCGTTGATCCAATACGGCGTCCAGGTGTAATACAGAATGGGTTTGCCCTCTCTGTAACGCGTGATGGTATCGGCGAGCATGGCGGCGTAATTGCCCTGATTATGGGTAACCGTTTTGCTCAGGTCATAGGCTTGCACATGGTGGTTAATTACCGCCTCGCAGCCCCAGCCGGGATTACAGCCGGTCAGATCGGCCTTGCCGTCGCTGTTGGTGTCGAACAGCTTGGCGATGTTGGGATCTTTCAACTGCGAGACGTTGGTGATTTTGTACTGCTGAGCGGTTTTTTTATCGATCAGGTAACCCTGCGCCGCGCCGGCGACATAGACGCCCTGACGGTAGAATTTGGCGTCGCCGCCGGCGGCCTGATATTGGTCTGCTTGCAGCGGATCCCAATTGACGGCGAGGTAGGTGGCGTCGCCGCCCGCAATAGAGGCGTAAGCCACGTTATAATCCACTTCGCGGATAGGCTGTACGTCGTAGCCCAGTTTCTCCAGCGCTTTGTTGACCAGCACCGTCTGGAAGGCCTCTTCGGCGATGGTGCTCTGCAACGGCGTGACCGTCACGCCTTTGCCCGGCAGGTCGGTATCGGCGGCGAAAAGCGGCGTGCTCAACAGCGCGGTGGTCAGGGTCGCGGCCCAAATTTTAGTCTTGCACATAGTTATTCCCTCGTTCCTGTTTCAGTCGCGCAGGTTTTATCGTATTGATTTCGTCGATGGTTCCCCGTCGCCGGGCCAGAGCCGGCAACGGGCGCCTTGCGGTTATTTTTTGATGAAAGGGCGGGTCGCCAGGCCGATAGGGCCGGTGGCATACCAGCGCTTGTTGCCTTTGCTGCGTTTGTCGCGGCCCAGCGATTGGGTCAGGCGGTCAAGGATGATGGCCAGAATAACGATACCCACGCCGCCGACCGCCGCCAGACCCATATCCAGACGACCGATGCCGCGCAGCACCATTTGACCTAACCCGCCCACGGCGATCATCGAGGCGATGACCACCATCGACAGCGCCAGCATGAGCGTTTGGTTCACGCCGGCCATGATGGTCGGCATCGCCAGCGGCAACTGAACCTTAAACAGCATCTGGCGGGGGCTGGCGCCAAAGGATTCGGCGGCCTCGATCAGATCTTCCGGCACCTGGCGGATCCCCAGAATGGTCAGACGAATAATCGGCGGCAGCGCAAAGATGATGGTCACCACCACGCCCGGCACGTTGCCGATACCGAACAGCATGACGATCGGCACCAGATAGACGAACGCGGGGGTGGTCTGCATCGCATCCAGCAACGGCCGAATGACCTTGGCCGCCCGTTCGCTGCGCGCCAGCCAGATCCCTATCGGCAGCCCGATCAAGATGCAGAAGAACAAGGCGGTCAGCACCAACGCCAGGGTGACCATCGCCTGCGACCATGCGCCAATGGCGCCGATGGCAATCAGTGAGATCAATGTGGCGACGCCCATGCCGAGACTGGACATCTGCCAGGCGATCAGCGAGAACAGCACAATGGCGACCGGCGCCGGCATACCGAGCAGAAACTGTTGAAAACCGCTCAGGATGAAATCGACCGGGACGCGAATGCCTTGAAACAGCGGCCTGAAATTTCCGACGACCCAGTCAATGCCGTTGGTTACCCAGCGATCGAGCGGAATCAGCGTATCTTTGAACGGATCGAGCAAGCTGAAATGTTCAGGCTCGGCCGGCGGGGCGCTGCTTAGCCAGTCGCTGCCGGCCGGGGCGGCATCGGTCGGGGCCGTGTTCCAGGCGTCCGCGCCGTTGGCGGGCGCATCCTGAGTCGTGGACCAGGGATCGCTCTGCGCGCCGGCATCCGGCGCCGGGGCGTTATCCGCCGGCGCGGCTTGCTGTTGCGTCGCCGCCCAGGGATCGTTTTGCGGCATATTTCCCTGCTGATCGGCGCTTTGCTGCGGCGCGTTATCATTTTCCCACGCATTAGGTGTTGATTTACTCATTGCTCACTCCTTCCTTATCCAGCGCCTGTAGCAGCATTCCTTTGGAAATGATGCCGATGTACTCATTGTTTTCACCGACCACAGGAACGGCGCAAGGTGCTTGCGCTACCTGAGAAATCAGATCGTTGAGCGACATATCGGCCGGCACGGGAACCGGATCGGATAACAGCGCGTGTTCCAGCGGCTGTTGTTCTTTCAAGGCCTGTTTGAGTGAATCGATAGAGACGACGCCAATAAATTTTTGGCCGCGTTCCAGCACATAACCGTAATCGCGATCTTCATCCTGAAGAATTTTCAGCGCCGAGCGCGGTCCGACGCCGGGCGTTTTACGGATAAGCGTCACCGGACGGCGGCGGGCGATATCCTTGGCGCTGAATACGTGGCTGATGTCCACGCCGCGGAAGAAGGTGCGCACGTAATCATTGGCCGGATTATTCAGTATTTCGTCCGGGGTGCCGACCTGAATCACTTCGCCGCCATGCATAATGGCGATACGGTCGCCGATGCGCATGGCTTCATCCAGGTCGTGAGAAATAAAGACGATGGTGCGCTGGTTGCGCGATTGCAGCTTGACCAGTTCATCCTGCATTTCGGTGCGGATCAGCGGGTCGAGCGCGGAGAAGGCTTCGTCCATCAGCAGGATGTCGGGGTTGTTCGCCAACGCCCGCGCCAGCCCGACGCGCTGCCGCATCCCGCCGGACAGTTCATCCGGGTAGGACGAGGCGTAAGCCTCCAGACCGACCTGTTGCAGGGCGCTCAGCGCTTTCTGCTCGCGTTCTTCTTTCGCTATCCCCGCCAACTCCATGCCAAATGCGGTGTTGTTGAGGATATTCAGATGCGGCATCAGCGCAAACGACTGAAACACCATACTGATTTTCTTACGCCGCACGTCGCGCAGCGCTGCGTCGGATATTTGGGCAATATCTTCGCCATCAATCAGAACCTGACCGCGAGTAGGTTCTATCAGACGATTGAGAAGGCGTACCATGGTTGATTTGCCGGAACCGGATAATCCCATGATGACAAATATCTCGCCTTCTTCAATGGCCAGATTGGCGTCTTTTACACCGAGGGTAAGGCCCGTTTTTTCAAAAATCTGATCTTTGGTTAAGCCTTTATCGATCAGCTTGAATGCTCGGTTCGGATGCTCGCCAAATATTTTATAAAGGTTTTTTACTTCAAGTTTAATTGCCATGAAATGGTTGTTTTCCTATGGTCATTTATAATTCTATAACGTTTGTCCTGGTAATGATTAAACGCCCCATACCCTACCATAATCAGATTCTGAGACAACCCCTTGTCGGCTGAATCGATTTTAGCGACGCTGCGCAAATCGGGCCGATTTAACCCTATTATTTTCATGTGTTTGGATAGGCCGGGATCAATGCGTGTTGCTATTTCACGCCTTTTTTGTTCTTTTAAAACAAAGGGTTGTTGGTGATTTTCGGCATGTTTGTTTTTCATGGCAAATAAGCCTTTTTCGCTGGCGATAACTTGCTGATTATTGTTTGTTTTATCAATGAAAAAAGCTGGGATATAAAATCTATCTTCTGCGCGTCAAGCCGAATAATAGCCCGATTTTCGCGCAGGATAATTCACGCGAATCGTGATCGTAGCCTTATTTTTAGCAAAAGCAGGCGCACTGATTTTCAGGCGGAATTTGCCGTCTGACGCAGCGCTTGCCCCGGTAAATATCGGGCCTATGACGAGTGTGATGTAGTTAACATTATTACCCTTTTCCCGGGGATTATTTTCAGCAAATCAGGGGCTGAATATCAGCAAATAATAACCTGATATTTTACATGGTTAAACGGCGATGTTTTTTAGCCTGATAACGATATCGGGATCCTGTCCAGGAGGGCGGGCGACAACCTTATTGCGCCGGTGGCGCGTAGAGCAAAAACCAGCGGCGCATCCTCCGCGTTGCGGATCAATGTGGTTGGCGTGGGCGGAAGTCTGCGCGGGGGCAATCGTCGCGATGTTATTTTAAGACGGCCATCATGACTTTTTTATAACAGCCTTGTCATTCGGCATTATTATGATAACGATCATTCTCCGTGGAAAAATAGAATGCTATTTAGTTAGCAACCCAGCCAAATTATTCCAGGAGTCGGCATATTATGAACCATTTGGAACTACAGGCTCTGCGCCAGCTTTTTTTTATGAGTATCGACGAAGCGGCATACTATATTGCGGGGGATAATGATACGGAAATGTGGCGAAAATGGGAAAAGGGAGAACAGGAAATACCTTCCGCCGTTAGCGAAACCCTGACGCTGATGAACAAAAAACGCAAAGAAAGGATTAGCGCCATCATTGAAAAGATAAATAATCGTATCGGGAATAACACTATGCGTTTTTTCCCCGATTATGACGCTTTTCGTTCGGTCTACACCGAAGAGGATTATTTAGCGTGGAAGATATACCAATCCGTGGCGGCCGAACTCTATTCCCATAATCTGGAAAGATTGTGCTGACAGGACAAATTTATGATCAATACCATCATACTTGTCGGCCCGCGCGCGTCAGGTAAAACCACGGTAGGAAAGATGCTGGCGGCCCGTTTAAAACTGAATTTCATTGATACGGACGAGGTGGTGCAGAAAAAAACCAACAAGACCATCGCGCAAATCGTCGATGAACAGGGGTGGGACAACTTTCGGACAATCGAAGGCCGGATATTGAAAGAAGTGACGCTATCTGGTTGCATCATCGCCACCGGCGGCGGGATGGTTATCGCGCAGGAGAATCGCAATTACATGAAAAACAAAGGTATTGTTTTTTATCTTGCGACATCGGTCGAGACGGTGGTCAAGCGCCTGCGCTCGGACCCGGCGGTGAGCCAGCGTCCCTCCCTGACGGGATTGTCGATTACCGAAGAGATTGGCGGCATTATCAACACACGCGATCCGCTCTATCAGGAAAGCGCTCATTTTGTGATTGACGCCAATAACGGCAAAGAGCAGGTCGCGCAGGAAATTAACGCCATTTACCATACCCTGTTGAACGATGCCGCGAATGATGCCGCGGCGATACCGCCCCGCCTTTAACAGAATAAGTTCATTTTCAGATAGGGATATTTCGGCAGAGAATAATGTTCTCTGCCGCCGTAATATTGCACGATTTGTCCTATATTTTGGATGCAAAATATGACCCGCGTCATAAAAATAAATAATATGCTTCCTTTGTCACAGGTTTTAAAAAAATAACCCGGCATGCGATATTTTATGTCGGAAGTGCGCTTGTTTTATTTTATAAATATAGCCTATAGATACAATCTATGAATTATCAATAAAAAATGAATTATTTATTGATGGGGAGAGTTGCTAGCATGGGTATGAATTAAGAAATGATATTTATCATGCGCTAACTCATCTATTTATTCGCTCTTTAAGCTGATTTTCCGAACCTTCCGCGGGAGAAGGGGCGAGGGCGCGCCTGACGGACAGTTTTTTGCAGCAAGCACAGGAAAGGGAATAGCGGCGATGCCATAAAAACATCCTTTCCAAAAAAGGTTTATTATGAAAAACAAATATATAGCAACATCTTTCGGGTTATATATCAATTATCTGGTTCACGGTATGGGCGTTATCCTGATCAGTTTGAATATGGCCCATTTGCAGCAACAGTGGCAAACCGATGCGGCCGGGGTATCGGTAGTGATTTCCTCTCTGGGGATTGGCAGGCTAAGCGTGTTACTCGTGGCGGGCATGCTTTCCGATCGCTTCGGCCGCCGGCCTTTTATCTATCTGGGGATGGCCTGCTATCTGGGATTTTTTCTGGGACTCCTCAGCACGCAGAGCATCGTCGTCGCCTACTGCTTTGGTTTTCTGGCGGGAATGGCGAACAGTTTTCTCGACTCCGGCACCTATCCGACATTGATGGAGGCGTTTCCCAATACCCCCAGCACCGCCAATATCCTGATCAAAGCGTTTGTTTCCGGCGGTCAGTTTATTTTGCCGATGATCATCAGCGTGCTGGTCTGGTTCGAACTCTGGTTCGGCTGGTCGTTCCTGATTGCCGCCGGCATTATGTTGCTTAACGCACTGTGCCTGTTCCGATGCCCTTTCCCGCCTCACGGCTCCCGTCCCGAGTCGGAGAAAGAAAGCAATATCGCCGAACAGCCGGTGGCGGAAGGCGGCGGCTGTACGATGCTGGATCTCGCCGGCTTTACCCTTTATGGCTACATTTCCATGGCGACGTTCTATCTGGTCAGCCAATGGTTGGCGCAGTACGGGCAGTTTGTGGCGGGGATGCCCTATACCGCCGCGATCAGGCTACTGAGCATCTATACCGTGGGCTCCCTGCTGTGTGTGTTTATCACCGCCGGTCTGGTGAAGAAAGCGGTCAGTTCAACCACCCTGTTGATGCTGTATACGTTTATATCCTTCGTCGCGCTGTTGACGGTATGTTTGCATCCTACCGTGACGACCGTGATGGTTTTCTCCTTCGTGATCGGCTTTTCCGCCGCGGGCGGCGTAATGCAACTGGGGCTGACGCTGATGGCGATGCGTTTTCCTCACGCCAAAGGGAAGGCCACCGGTATTTTTTATAGCGCCGGCAGCCTGGCCACCTTCACGATTCCGTTGATCACCGCCAAATTATCGCAAACCAGCATCGCCAGTATTATGTGGTTCGATGTCGGCCTCTCGGCCCTGGGTTTCCTGATCGCGTTGTTTATCGGCTATCGCAATATGAAGGAGCGCCGCGGCGCGATAAAGATCAATCAGCTTCAGGTTTGACGCGCCAAAACCGCGTTAATTGAACTGCATCCGTTGGCAGGCGCTGAAGATAAACTTCTTGAACGCCAGCGCGGAGGGGGATAACGCCTGGTCTTTCCGGGTCGCCAGATGGATATAGCGCGTCGGGCCGGGATCTTTGATGCTCATGATGCGTACGTTGGCTCGCGACAGCGTATCGGTGCGCGGCATAATCGCAATCCCGTAATCAATGCTCACCAGCCCGGCCATCGCCGTATCCTCCTCGACGTAACAGGCGACTTCGGGGAGCAGTTTTTTTTGCATAAACATCCTGTCGATAAACTGACGTAATCCGCTTTCCGGCGTATAAAAGATAAACGGATAAGGGATGGCCTCCTCCAGAGCGATTTCACTTTCACGGCGTTGCGCCAACGGATGGCGGCGGGCGGTCACCAGCACCAGCTCCTGGCTGATTAACGGGATAAACTCGATTTCCGGCTCTTCCGGCGCCAGCGAGCAGAGCGCCAGGTCGAACTTGTCCGCTTTCAGGTCTTGCACGATCGAGGCGGTGGTTCCCTGATAAAAGCGAAAGCGTTTATTTTCATTACCGGGGAGGTGGATAAAGCGGTCGATCAGCCGCGGAACGACCGTCTCTCCCATGGTATAGATAAACGCCAGGCCGATAACGTCCTCCTGCGCGCCGCTTATTTGGCGTAGCGCAAAACGCCCGTTTTCCAACTCACGCAATGCATTTTCCACATAGGGTAAAAATATTTTGCCGCACTGCGTGATGCGCACGTTCCTGCCGCATTTTTCAAATAGCGTCACCCCCAGCTCTTTTTCAAGCTCGGATATCGCATGGCTTAACGAGGGCTGGGCGATAAACAGGCTCGACGCCGCTTCCGTATAATGCTGCTTTTCAGCCAGACGCTTAAAATAGTGTAATTGTTTTAAATTCATAGGGTTTCTCGTGGCGTTAACGCGCTATTCAATAGACTTCAGGCCGGCGGCCGTGGCGCAGAGGGGTATTCAATAACATCGAAGGATTATACAGAGTGGAAGGGAAGCGCAAGGACCCCGGCGAGCGGCGTGCAACATTATTATGCCGCCGTGCAATATAGCATGTCCTTTTTACCGTTTAAGGCGGCATGGCGCGGTAAATAAGTTGTTAATTGAAGACGAGGCCAAACGGAGAGGATGATCAATCGTGATCGGGTTACCCGGCAGCGGATAAAAATATTTTATGTCGTCCATCACTCTTTGGCTTAAATAAATTTTAACTGCTTCGCAAAATGAAGAAATTGTGCCGCGATGTCATGGGTTTTTTTATCATTCGCGCCATGTATTCATTTTGTAAAATAGCAAACAAATTATCAACAGGGGAGACGAGATACTTCCCGGCGCCATGCAATAAAATTGAAAACAAAAGCCTTATCTTACGTGTTAATCCTTGTCGTCGTTATATACATTAAATACAGCTGTTAATTTAATGGTGTTTTATAAGAACGGTGATTCCAACCTGAATAAAAAGAAAAAAGTAAGACGGCCAGCATAATCCCGTCCGGAAAATCTATGTAATGAAAACATTAACGATAAGCGGAGAAAAGCATGAGCCAGAACAAGGCCTTCAATACGCCATTTTTATTAGCCGTCATCGGCATATATTTGAGCTATTTTCTTCACGGCGTCAGCGTTATTACTCTGGCGCAGAATATGACGCCTCTGGCGGAAAAGTTTAACACCGATAACGCCGGGATTGCTTACGTGATTTCGGGCATCGGTCTGGGCAGGCTGATCAGCATCCTCTTCTTCGGCGTCATCTCGGATAAGTTTGGCCGACGCTCGGTTATTTTCCTGGGGATCGTGCTATATGTGCTGTTCTTCTTCGGCATTCTCCTCAGTCCTAATCTGATCGTGGCGTTTGTGCTGGCTTTCTGCGTCGGCGCGGCGAATGCGGCATTGGACACCGGCGGTTATCCGGCGTTGATGGAGTGCTACCCCAAAACGTCGGGCTCCGCGGTGATTCTGGTTAAGGCCATGGTCTCTTTCGGTCAGATGTTTTATCCCATGCTGGTCAGCTACCTGCTGGTCAGTCAGATATGGTACGGCTACGCGATGATTATCCCCGGCGTGCTGTTCCTCCTGGTCACGCTGCTGGTGCTGAAGAGTAAATTTCCCAGCCAACTGGTGGACGCCAATATCGCCAAAGATCTGCCGCAGATGAACAGCAAGCCGCTGGCATGGCTGGAAGGCGTGGCCTCCATCGTGTTCGGCGTGGCGGCATTCTCGACGTTTTACGTCATCGTGGTGTGGATGCCGAAATACGCGATGGCCTTCGGCGGCATGGGGGAAGCCGAGGCGTTAAAAACCATCTCCTACTACAGTCTGGGCTCGCTGGTGTGCGTATTTTTCTTCGCCTTCCTGCTCAAAAGCATGGTTCGCCCGGTGTGGGCCAATGTCTTTAACGCCGGATTATCCGTGATTACCGGGATCGTTATTTATCTATACCCATCGCCGCTGGTATGTAATGTGGGGGCGTTTATCATCGGGTTCTCCGCCGCGGGTGGGATATTACAGCTTGGCGTTTCCGTTATGTCGGAGTTTTTCCCCAAAAGCAAAGCCAAAGTCACCGGCGTTTATATGATGATGGGCGGCTTGGCCAATTTTATTATCCCGCTGATTACCGGTTATTTATCCACCATAGGCTTGCAATACATCATATTACTGGACGTGGTATTCGCCAGCATCGCATTTATCACCGCGATAGTGGTCTTTGTTCGTTATTATAAAGTGTTCAAAATCCCAGAGAATGATTTGCGTTTTGGCGAGCGATTCTTCCGGTAATTTTATCAACAGGTGAAAGTGTTATTGAAAATTAAATATGCCCGTTAGTTTTAAATATATAGGGCGTGGATCGGCAGTATAAATAATATAGAGAGGGATTTATAATGGATGTTACTGCAAAATATGAGCTGATTGGATTAATGGCATATCCCATCAGACACAGTCTGTCTCCAGAAATGCAGAATAAAGCGCTGGAAAAAGTCGGCTTACCTTATACCTATATGGCTTTCGAGGTCGACAACACCACCTTTGGCAAAGCGATTGAGGGGCTTAAGGCCTTAAAAATGCGCGGTACCGGCGTTTCCATGCCCAACAAGCAGCTGGCTTGTAAATATGTGGATGAATTAACCCCCGCGGCCAAATTGGTCGGCGCCATTAATACCATTGTAAACGACAATGATTACCTCAGAGGATATAACACCGATGGAACCGGACATATTCGGGCCATCAAAGAAACCGGTTTTGATATTGTCGGTAAAAAAATGGTGCTGGTGGGCGCCGGCGGGGCATCCACCGCCATCGGCGCGCAGGCGGCTATCGAAGGCATCAGGGAAATCATGCTGTTTAACCGCCGCGATGAGTTCTACGAAGAGGCGCTCGCCTTTGCGAAACGGGTTAACGACAATACGGATTGTACGGTAACGGTTACCGACCTGGCCGACCAGAAGGCGTTCGCCCAGGCGATTGCCGATGCCGATATCCTGACCAACGGCACCAAAGTGGGGATGAAGCCGCTGGAAAATGAATGCGTCGTCAGCGACAAATCGATGCTGCGCCCTGATTTGCTGGTCTCCGAGTGCGTCTACAATCCCCATATCACCAAGCTATTGCAAATGGCGACGGAGGTCGGCTGTAAAACGGTCGATGGCTATGGGATGTTGTTATGGCAGGGCGCGGAACAGTTCAAGCTGTGGACCGGGAAAGATTTCCCGCTGGAATACATTAAAAAGGTTATGGGGTTCAACGCATAATTATCGGCTACGGATTATGTTGCCGCTCTCATCGCCAAGGCGTCGCGTCTGAACGGCGGATACGCGGTGGGCATTCAGGGCCGTAAGGCATTAATGGAAGGGAAAAGCATGAAAACCGTAACAGTGAAAAATGTGGTGATAGGCGAGGGCGCGCCCAAAATTATCGTCTCATTGATGGGAAAAGACGTGTCGGCGGTGAAATCGGAAGCGGAATATTACCGCGATTTCGACTTCGATATTCTGGAATGGCGCAGCGATCATTTTGCCGATGTGACGAATATCGACAGCGTGATTGAGGCGGCGCGCCAGCTCGGCGGCATCATTCCGCACCGGCCGATCCTCTTTACCTTCCGCAGCGCCAGGGAGGGGGGAGAGAAAGAGATATCGTCCGATGAGTATATTTCCCTGAACCAACGGATGATTGATAGCGGTCTGGTGGATATGATCGATCTGGAGCTTTTTACCGGCGATCAAGCCGTCGGCGCGACGATCGCCCATGCTCATGCCCGCGGGGTGAAAGTCGTTGTCTCCAATCATGATTTCCATAAAACGCCGCCTAAAGACGAGATCGTCGGCCGTTTGCGCAAAATGCAGCAGCTGGGGGCCGATATTCCGAAAATCGCCCTGATGCCGCAAAACAAAAACGATGTCCTGACGCTATTGGCCGCCACGCTGGAAATGTATGAGAAATATGCCGATCGCCCCATTATTACCATGTCTATGGCGCAGTCGGGCGTTATTTCACGCTTAGCAGGTGAAGTATTCGGGTCGGCGGCAACGTTTGGCGCATTGAAAAAAGCGTCGGCGCCCGGGCAAATAGCAATTAAAGATTTGAGAGCCATTTTAAATATATTACATCAATCATAAAACCGCGTTTATTTAAATCTTAAAACAGGAATTCGTTCGGGTTCCTGAATAAACAGCCATACCCGTTGATCTTCAAGCGGCAGGTGTGTTGGCTTGCCGCATCTGAAAAATTATTGGGTATATTCGGTCATGATTAGGAGTAGCTATGAAATTGGAAAAACCGCAAAGAATAAATGGCAGGGTCCCGGTATTATCTGCCGCAGAGGCGGTCAATTATATTCCGGATGAAGCGACGCTCTGCGTATTAGGCGCCGGCGGGGGAATTCTTGAAGCGACCACGTTAATTACCGCCTTGGCCGAGCGCTATAAAACCAGCCGGTCGCCGCGTAATCTTGCCTTAATCAGCCCGACGGGATTGGGGGATCGGGCGGAAAGAGGCATTAGCCCGCTGGCTCAGGAAGGGCTGGTCAAATGGGCGCTGTGCGGTCACTGGGGGCAATCGCCGCGTATTTCCGACCTGGCCGAACAGAACAAGATTAGCGCCTACAACTATCCGCAAGGCATTTTGACCCAGGCCATCCGCGCCTCGGCCGCTCACCAGCCCGGTATTTTAAGCAATATCGGCATCGGCACCTTCGTCGACCCGCGCCAGCAGGGCGGGAAACTCAATGAAGTGACCAGGGAAGATCTGATCAAACTGGTGGAAATCGATAATCAGGAATACCTCTTCTATAAGGCCATCGCGCCGAACGTCGCCTTTATCCGCGCCACGACCTGCGATAGCGAAGGCTACGCCTCTTTTGAAGATGAGGTGATGTATCTGGACGCTCTGGTTATCGCCCAGGCGGTGCATAATCACGGCGGCATCGTGATGATGCAGGTGCAGAAGATGGTCAAAAAGGCCACGCTGCATCCCAAATCGGTGAGAATTCCCGGCTACCTGGTGGATATCGTCGTCGTCGATCCGGCGCAAACGCAGCTTTACGGCGGGGCGCCGGTTAACCGCTTTATTTCCGGCGACTTCGTGCTGGATGACAGCGCCCAAATGGCCATTCCGCTCAATCAGCGCAAGCTGGTGGCGCGGCGGGCTCTGTTTGAGATGCGCAAAGGCGCGGTGGGTAACGTCGGGGTCGGCATCGCGGACGGTATCGGCCTGGTCGCCAGAGAAGAGGGCTGCGCCGACGACTTCGTTCTGACGGTGGAGACCGGCCCTATCGGCGGCATTACCACTCAGGGCGTCGCCTTTGGCGCCAACGTCAATACGCGCGCCATTCTGGACATGACCTCGCAGTTCGACTTCTATCACGGCGGCGGGCTGGACGTCTGCTATTTGAGTTTCGCTGAAGTGGACAGCCAGGGTAATGTCGGCGTGCATAAATTCAACGGCAAAATTATGGGGACGGGCGGCTTTATCGATATTAGCGCCACCTCGAAGAAAATTATCTTTTGCGGAACTTTAACCGCCGGCAGTTTAAAGACCGACGTCGGCGCAGGGACGCTGAAAATAGTCCAGGAGGGCAGAGTCAAGAAATTTATAAAACAAATACCGGAAATCACCTTCAGCGGAAAAATCGCTCTGGAGCGCGGACTGGATGTGCGTTATATCACCGAGCGCGCGGTATTTACCTTAAAACCGGATGGTTTGCATTTGATTGAAATTGCCCCCGGCGTTGATCTGGATAGAGATATTTTAGCGCAAATGGACTTCCAGCCGATTATATCCGCTGACCTGAAGTTAATGGACGAACGCATGTTTTACGACCGGGTCATGGGATTTGTTTTACCTGAAGGTAACTAATCAACAGGAGTACAGAATATGAACTTTGGTTTAACCGAAGAGCAAGAATTGCTGCTTGCCAGTATTCGGGAACTTATTACCAGTGATTTCCCGGAAGAATATTTCAGAACCTGCGACCAGACGGGTACCTATCCCAAAGAATTCATGAAGGCGCTATCCGACAACGGTATTTCCCTGTTGGGCGTGCCGGAGGAATATAACGGCATTCCCGCCGATTATGTGACGCAAATGCTGGCGCTGATGGAGGTATCAAAATGCGGCGCGCCCGCATTCCTGATCACCAACGGGCAGTGCATTCACAGTATGCTGCGGTTCGGTTCGCCGGAACAGCTGCGGAAAACGGCGGAAAGCACCCTGGCCACCGGCGACCCGGCCTATGCGCTGGCTCTCACCGAACCCGGCGCCGGTTCGGACAACAACAGCGCCACCACCACCTACACGCGCAAGAATGGCAAAGTGTATTTGAACGGCCAGAAGACCTTCATCACCGGGGCGAAAGAGTATCCCTATATGCTGGTGCTGGCGCGGGATCCCGCGCCGCAGGATCCGAAAAAAGCGTTTACCCTGTGGTGGGTGGAATCGAATCGTCCGGGCATCAAAATCAATCCGCTGCGCAAGATCGGCTGGCATATGCTGAGCACCTGCGAAGTCTATCTGGACAATGTCGAGGTGGAGGAGAGCGACAGGGTCGGTGAAGAAGGCATGGGCTTCCTCAACGTGATGTATAACTTTGAAATGGAACGCCTGATTAACGCCGCCCGCAGCACCGGTTTCGCCGAGTGCGCATTTGAGGATGCCGCCAGATATGCCAACCAGCGCATTCAGTTCGGCAAGCCCATCGGCCATAATCAGATGATTCAGGAAAAGCTGGCGCTGATGGCCATCAAAACCGAAAACATGCGCAATATGGTGTTGAAAGTGGCCTGGCAGGCGGATATGCGGCAGTCATTGAGAACCAGCGCCGCGCTGTGCAAATTGTATTGCGCCCGCACCGCCCTTGAAGTGATTGACGACGCGATCCAAATCATGGGCGGGCTGGGCTATACCGATGATGCCCGCGTTTCCCGATTCTGGCGCGACGTGCGTTGTGAACGAATCGGCGGCGGCACCGATGAGATTATGATTTATATCGCCGGGCGCCAGATTTTGAAGGATTATCAGAATAAGTAATATCGTCGGTAATCAGTTCACGCCTGGCGGGGTGAACTGATTGCGCGGTATCGCGGCAAAGTATCGTTATATCAGACTGTTGACAAACCTTCCCAACCCCGTCATTCCCGCGAAGGCGGGAATCAGCTAATGGCGGTTTACGGTTTTAGTAGGAGATTCCCGCCTACAACCGCGGGAATAACTGCGCGTAGCGGAGGATGACAATGGCGTATTATAGGCTTTGTCATCAACCTCGTTATAGGGTCATTATGGTTAAATCAATACTTCCGGCTTTTGATCAAACTCCGCGCGATATTCCAGCCCGTTCAGATCGCTTTTAAACTGTTTCCGGTATTCCGAGGGGGAACAGCCGACATGGCGGATAAATAATTTTGTGAAATGATCGACATTATCATATCCGACGCGGAAAGAAATTTCGTTCAGGCATAATTCCGTATTGGTTAATGCAAATTTCGCTTCGGTGATGCGACGTTTAATAACATAGTTGATGGGCGAAATATGATATTCCCTGGTGAATTCATGACAGATATAACTCACGCTGGCGCGAAATTTTTTCGCCAGGCGATCCAGCGTGATTTTTTCCCGGTAATTATCATTTAAATAAACCAGGATATCTTTAACCAAAACGTCTTTGATTATCTGCCCGGAGTCGGTGCGATACGCGCTTTTGAAATTCTCATAAAACATTACCGTCAGCACATAGCCAAAAGCATCATAAACCGATGATGAGATACCGTTCTTTTGTTGGGGGAAGGTCATGCTGATTTCTTGAAAAATACTGGTTATTACCTCTCTGTTTTTGATCGCCGATACCACCGGACAGGAGTTTGGCCGCATGAGGCGATTTTCTTCCAGTCCGTTAATCTTGAAGCCATAAACCGCACAGGTATAGGTGGTGGCGGGCGAGGCGGCGTCAGAGGCCACAGCGTGCAGGCTGCCGCGCTCAATGACCACGATATCGCCTGCTCTGGCGACGTAGTTCGATGAGTCGATGGTCAGTTTGACCATGCCTTTTTTTACGTAGATCAGTTCGGTTTCGGCTTCATGCACATGATGACCGGATTCCCAGTTGGGATCGTCGCTAATGACAAATCTGGACAGTTTCGGGGTTCGCCCGTTTTCAAAAATGGCGTCTGTTTTATCGTCAAAGCAGCGCTGATACATGACTACCTCCACATTAAGGTATAAGCCAATTATTGGGGGGGAGAGATAGCAACCGATGAAATATATAACACGAAATCAGCGCCGCCAAACAAGATTGTTTGTATGCCATGCAAGATAGTACGTCAATTTGTAAGTAGCATAAAACGCCTGGTTGTTACTGCCTCTGTGGCCTCTGTTTTTTCTATTTCAGGCGATAATCTGACGCTTGATATACAAAATAGACACATCGAATTCACAATGGAAAGTTGATTTTTTCTTTTTTCGATCTCGCTAAAAAATTTTTTTCGAATAATTATGATGTGTGTCACATCCTGATATTTTAATACTGCTTTGAGTGTTAATTTCATGTTTAACGCAATGCTGTTTTCTACCTAATGTTCGCACGGAAAATAAGAATAAATGATTAAGCGGTATTAATCATCAGCCTGTTTTTTTTGCAAGATTGTTGGTAACTAAAACATATTATCATGTCGTTTTTCCCGCGCCGCAGTATCACTATATCACCATCAACTTTGTATATCCCTCTGAGATAAATGGGGTTTGTCGTAAGGAAACCTTCATTCTGTTTCGGAAGCCTTCACGACTATCCCAGATATCCGTTATTGCCGATAGGAGAGATCATGAAAATAATAACCTGCTTCAAGCTGGTTCCCGAAGAGCAAGACATTGTGGTTACCGCGCAGCGGACGCTCAATTTTGAGCGTGCCGATGCCAAAATCAGCCAGTTCGATCTGAATGCCATTGAAGCGGCCGTACAGTTGGCCGGCGACGACGATCGGGTCGTCGCGCTCAGCGCCGGCGGTAAGTTTTTGGACAACACCAAGGTGCGTAAAGACGTACTGTCGCGCGGCCCGCAGGAACTCTATCTGGTTCAGGACGAAAAGCTGGAGCATGCGCTGCCTTATGACACGGCGCGGGCGCTGGCCGCCGCCGCCCGCAAGATCGGCTTCGATCTGCTGCTGTTCGGCGAAGGCTCCGGCGATCTGTACGCCCAGCAGGTCGGACTGCTGGTGGGCGAGCTGTTGCAGCTTCCCACCGTCAATGCGGTCAGCAATATCCAACGGGTCGATAACCGCCTCCTGATTGAACGCACCCTGGAAGATGAAGTGGAAGTGCTGGAATTGGCGCTGCCGGCCGCGCTCTGCGTCACTTCGGATATCAATGTGCCGAAAATTCCCTCCATGAAAGCCATCCTCGGCGCGGGCAAAAAACCGGTCACGCACTGGCAGGGCGGCGATATCGACTGGTCGCCGGCGGCGCCCTATACCGAACTGACTCAAATCCACGTGCCGCCGCAGGCGGAACGTAAACACGTCATCATCGAAGGTGACTCGCCGGAAGCGGTTGCTGAATTGGCGGAACACCTGAAAAAAGCGCTGAACTAACCCGCAACGGAGAAAAAAATCATGAGTAAATTAGCCAACGTATGGGTGTTCAGCGACAAACCCGATCGCTACGCCGAATTGTTGAGCGGCGCCCGGCAGTGGGGCGAACGCGTCGACGTACTGCTGTCCACGGCCGACGCCGTGCCGTCCGTTCAACCGCTGGGGGCGGATGCGCTCTACGTGCTGGATGAGAAGTCGACCCTGCAACGGGTGGAAAACTATGCGGAAACCCTGGTTGCTCTTATCGATAAACCCGCGGCTCAGCAGCGGCCCGCCACGCTTATCCTGCTGGCGGCGACCAAACGCGGCAAGGCGCTGGCCGCCAGACTGGGCGTGTTGCTTGATGCGGCGGTGGTCAACGACGTTACGTCGTTCAGCGTCGACGATGACGCCGCCTATGCCGAACACCGGATGTACGGCGGTCTGGCCTTCGGCCGGGAAAAAATCAACACCCCGATCGCCGTTGTCACGCTGGCTCCCGGCGCTGTCGAGCCGGTATCGGCCGATGCCGCTCACTCCAGCCCTGTCCATCAGGCGGATTATGTCGCGCCTCGCCAGGCGATCCTGTGCAAAGAGCGCCGCAGCAAATCGTTGAGCAGCGTGGATCTGAGCAAAGCCAAACGCGTGGTGGGCGTGGGGCGCGGTCTGACGGCGCAGGACGACCTGCGCATGGTGCAGGCGCTGGCGAGCGCGCTTGGCGCGGAAGTGGGCTGTTCGCGGCCGATCGCCGAGGGCGAACACTGGATGGAGCGTGAGCGCTATATCGGCGTGTCCGGCGTATTGCTGAAATCCGATCTCTATCTGGCGCTGGGCATTTCCGGGCAGATCCAGCATATGGTCGGCGGCAACGGCGCCAAGATCATCGTCGCCGTCAATAAAGACAAGAACGCGCCGATCTTCCAGTACGCCGACTACGGCCTGGTGGGGGATATCTACAAGGTGGTGCCGGCCCTGATTGAACAGCTAACTCAATAATAATAAACGGCCCGCCCGATAAAAAGGTCGCGGGCCGGGGAGCAACAGCATGTCGGAAGAAAAATTCGATGCCATCGTGGTCGGGGCCGGCGTGGCGGGCTGCGTCGCCGGTTATGTCATGGCGCAAGCCGGACTGGAGGTGCTGGTCATCGAGCGCGGCAATTCCGCGGGCAGTAAGAATATGACCGGGGGGCGTCTTTACGCCCACAGCCTGGAGAAGATTATGCCGGGCTTTGCGCAGGAGGCGCCGGTCGAGCGCAAGGTCGCCAGAGAGAAAATCTCCTTTCTCACCGACGACAGCGCCGTCACGCTGGAGTTCCATAGCCAGCGGCCGGATAGTCCGGCGCAAGCCTCCTACACTGTGCTGCGCAACCTGTTCGACCCCTGGCTGATGGAAAAAGCCGAGGCGGCGGGGGCGCAGTTTATTCCCTGCGTCCGGGTGGATGCGCTGCTGCGGGAAGGCGGCAGGGTGACCGGCGTACAGGCCGGCGACGATGCGCTGGAAGCCAACGTGGTTATTCTGGCCGACGGCGTCAACTCGCTGCTCGGCCGCGCTATCGGCATGGTGCCGCCGCCGTCGCCCCATCACTATGCCGTGGGCGTCAAAGAGCTGATCTCGCTGCCGTCGTCGCAGATAGAAGACCGCTTTAACCTCTCCGCCGGCGAAGGGGCGGCCTGGCTGTTCGCCGGCGCGCCGTCCAACGGCCTGATGGGGGGCGGTTTCCTCTACACCAATCGGGATACGCTGTCGCTGGGGCTGGTCTGCGGCCTGGGCGATATGGCGCGCGCCAGCAAAAGCATCCCGCAGATGATGGAGGATTTTAAACGCCATCCCGCCATCCGCCCGTTGATTGCGGGCGGCGAACTGCTGGAGTATTCCGCGCATATGGTGCCGGAGGGCGGCCTGGCGATGGTGCCGCCGCTGGCGGACGATGGGGTGATGATCGTCGGCGACGCGGCGGGGATGTGTCTGAATCTGGGCTATACCGTGCGCGGTATGGATCTGGCCGTCGCCTCGGCGGAAGCGGCCGCGTTGACCGCCATTGAGGCGAAAAAACAGCAGGATTTTTCCGTCGGCGGGCTGGCCGGATACCGCAAAAAGCTGGAGCAGAGCTTTGTGCTGCGCGATATGCATCACTACCGCAAGCTGCCGGCGCTGATGGAAACTCCTCGCCTGTTCGACCAATACCCGCGCATGGCCGCCGACATCATGCGCGATATGTTCATGATTGACGGCAGTCCCGCTAAACCCCTGCGGACAAAAATAGTGAAACGGGCCAGACAGGTGGGGCTGATGAATCTGCTGAAAGACGGCATTAAAGGGGCGGGCGCGCTATGAACGACGACAAAACGGTAAATGTGGACGTGAAACTGGGGGTCGATAAATTCCGGGTGGATGAAGGCAACCCGCACATCGTACTGGTTGATAACCCGGATGCGGAACAGTTCCGCCTGCTGCTGCACGCCTGTCCCGCCGGCCTGTACAAACAGGACGACGAAGGCAATATCCATTTTGACTACGCGGGGTGCCTGGAGTGCGGCACCTGCCGGGTGCTGTGCGGCGATACCATCCTGGAGAAATGGGAATACCCGCAGGGTACCTTCGGTATCGAGTTCCGTTTCGGCTAACCCCTTAGAACAGGGAAATCTGACGGCCGACGGCGACCTCGGGTGGCGATATGTCGGCGATTGACGAGACACGGCACTGCACGGTTGTTATTGATAACCGGGATAACGCGAATGACTGTCACGATAAAATTTAACGCGGCGCGCAGGGAATATTACCGACAACAGGGTTACTGGGGAGACGCGTCGCTCGCCGACTATTGGCATCAGTCGGTTAAGGCTGCCCCGCAAAAGATCGCCGTCCTCGACAATCAGGGGGCGTCATACACCTATGCGCAACTGGATCGCGCGGCGGGAAGCGTGGCCGCTTACCTGCTGGAGGCGGGCATCCGGCCCGGCGACCGGGTGGCTTTTCAGCTTCCCGGCTGGTGCGAATTCACCATTATCTATCTGGCCTGCCTGAAAACCGGGGCGGTTTCGGTTCCGCTGCTGCCCGCTTACCGCGAGACGGAGCTTATCTGGACGCTTAACAAGAGCCAGGCCCGCGTGCTGTTCGCCCCGACGGTGTTCAAGCAAGACCGTCCGCTGGAGCGGGTCGCCCCGCTGCGTTCTCAACTGCCGCACCTACAGCGGGTGGTGGCCGTCGATAAGCTGGCGTCCGCCGACTCGACGCCGGCGCTCAGCCAGCTGCTGCAAGACTATTCCCCGCTGGAAAATCCCGTCAGGACGCACGGCGACGAACTGGCCGCGGTGCTGTTCACCTCCGGTACGGAAGGGGTACCCAAGGGCGTTATGCTCACGCATAACAATATTCTCGCCAGCGAACGCGCCTACTGCGCGACGCTGAACCTGAGCTGGCTGGACACCATTTTGATGCCCGCGCCGCTGGCCCATGCCACCGGTTTTCTGCACGGCGTCACCGCGCCCTTTATCATCGGCGCGCGCAGCGTGCTGCTGGATATTTTTAATCCGTCGGCGTGCCTGACGTTTCTGGAGCGGGAAAAATGCACCTGCGTGATGGGGGCCACGCCTTTCGTCTACGACCTGCTGTGTTGCGTGCAGCAGCGTCACTACGACCTCTCTTCGCTGCGTTTCTTCCTGTGCGGCGGCACCACCATCCCGAAAAAAATCACCCGCGACTGTTTACAGGCCGGCATCAAGTTGCTGAGCGTTTACGGCGCGACGGAAAGTTCGCCCCATGCGGTGGTTAAGCTCGACGATCCGCTCTCCCGGGTGATCAATACCGACGGCACCGCCGCCCCAGGCGTGGAGATCAAGATCGTCGACAAGGCGCGCCAAACGGTTCCCCGTGGCGTAGAGGGGGAAGAGGCGTCCCGCGGTCCCAACGTGTTTATGGGATATCTGGACGAACCCGAACTGACCGCCCGCGCGCTGGATCAGGATGGCTGGTACTACAGCGGCGATCTCTGCCGCATGGATGAGGACGGCTACATCAAAATCACCGGCCGGAAAAAGGATATCATCGTGCGCGGCGGCGAGAATATCAGCAGCCGGGAAGTGGAGGAGATTCTGCTGCAACATCCGCGCGTGCGCGACGCGGGGGTGGTCGCCATGCCGGACGCGCGTCTGGGAGAGCGTTCCTGCGCCTATCTGGTCCTGAAAGCGCCTTACCGGACGCTGACGCTGGCAGAGGTGATCGCCTTCTTCAGCCGCAAACGGGTCGCCAAATACAAATATCCGGAACGGGTGGTTATCGTCGACGCGCTGCCGCGCACGGCATCGGGAAAAATCAAAAAGTATCTGTTGCGCCGGGATATCATCCAGCGGCTGGCGCGATGCGCCGAGGAAGAGGAGACCTGCCTCGACGCGCCGGCGTCATCGCCGCCTTGCAACTGACGTCGGCGTTGGCGTTTTACAGAGAAAACTTGTCCGCATCGCGCCAGGCGGGGAAAGCCTCGCGATAGCTCTGCAATGTTTCCAGCGACAGTTCGGCATCCAGCCGGGCCGGCCGGTTCGGCGGCGCGGAGGCCAGCGTTTCTCCCAGGGCGTTAATGACCAGACTGTCGCCCTGATAGCTATGGCCGTTGCCGTCGCTGCCTACCCGGTTGCATCCTGCGACATACGCCTGATTTTCAATCGCCCGCGCGGCCAGCAATGTGCGCCAGTGCAGGGCGCGCGGCGCCGGCCAGTTAGCGACATACAGCAACAGATCGTAATCCCGATGATTGCGCGACCATACCGGGAAACGCAGGTCATAACAGATCAGCGGGCAAATCCGCCAGCCGCGCCACTCGATAACCGTTCGTTCAACGCCGGCCTGATAATATTGATGCTCATCCGCCATACGAAATAAATGGCGTTTGTCATAGTGAAAAACATTGCCCTGCGGATCGACCAACAGAAAGCGGTTGACCGCGCCTTTTGGCGTTCGCAGCGCGACGCTGCCGCCGATCAGCGCATTAGTGCGCTGCGCCCACTGGTGCAGCCATTTCTCAATTACCGGCTGTTCGATTCCTTTATGCGCGGCTTCCATCGAAAAACCGCTGGTAAACATTTCAGGCAACACGATCACGTCGCGGTCGGCGATACCGGCCAGCAGCGCGTCAAAATGGTTCAGATTGGCCGCGGCATCCTGCCAGACCAGCGGCTGTTGCAGTAAGGTGATTTTCAAAGTCGACATAGGCGCTCCGCAGCGGCATCCAGCGTAGATTCCTGTTTTGCGAAACATAGCCGAATCAGCGTGTGCTGGAACGGCTCGGCGCAGAATACCGACAGCGGAATGGCCGCCACGCCTACCTGCTCGGTTAACCAGCGGCAGAAGCTGACATCGTCCCGATCGGAAATCGCGCTGTAATCCGCCAACAGAAAGTAGGTGCCTTTACAAGGCAGGGTTTTAAAGCGGCTGCCGGCCAGCGCATTCACAAAACGATCGCGGCGGGCGCGATAAAAATCGGGCAGGGAGCGCCAGTGATCGGGTTGTTCCCGCAATATATCCGCAATGGCCAATTGCGCGGGGGTGTTGACCGCGAACGTCAGGTATTGGTGGATTTTACGGACTTCGGCGCTCAACGCGGCCGGCGCGATGCAGTAGCCCACTTTCCAACCGGTCATATGGAATGTTTTACCGAACGAGGAGACGGCGATGGCGCGCTGGCGCAGCGACGGATGCGCCAGCACGCCGGCGTGACCTTCTTCGGCAAAACAAATATGCTCGTACACTTCATCGCTCAGCACGTAGATCTCATGCGCGGCGATGGCCTGCCAGAGCTGTTGGAAATCTTCTTTCCGCCATACGGTGGCGGAAGGATTGTGCGGCGTGTTCAGGATCACCAGACGGGTGCGATCGCTCAGCAGGCCGGAGAATTCCGCCCAGTCGACGTGAAACGCGGGCGGTTGCAGCGCAACGCGTTTCAGTACGCCGCCCGCCAGTTCCACCGCCGGGGCGTAGCTGTCGTAGCTGGGATCGAAACAGATCACTTCGTCGCCGGGACGCACCAGCGCGGTAATGGCGGCGAACAGGGCTTCCGTCGCGCCTGCGGTGACGGTGATTTCCGTATCGACATCAGGCCGCCAACCATATATTTCAGCGGTTTTCTCGGCAATGGCGGCACGCAGCGGAGCGACGCCGGTCATCGGCGCATACTGATTCGCGCCCTGACTGACGTGGTAAGCCAGGCGCTGCTTCAGGTAGTCCGGGCCGTCAAAGTCGGGAAAACCCTGCGAGAGATTGATGGCTTGATGCTGCTGCGCGAGTGCGCTCATCTGCGTAAAAATGGTGGTGCCAAGCGAGGGCAGTTTGCTGTCGGGAATAAGTGCGGCGCTCATGACTGATAAGGACTCCTACAGGCCTGTATTGCTAGCCAATATAACACGATGTTAGTATTTGGCAATCAAGACGCTTGGACGTTTAAACGGCTAAATTCCTTTAAATGCTAAGTCATAACTAAAAGTACTATACCCGATAGATTTCAGGATGCGGCCGCCAGGTTGCAAAGGGAAGCCGAGGGGGAATAAGTACCCATAAATAGGAAGTATCATGACGGAAAACCTGCAAATTACGGCACTCCTCGCCGCCTGTCATTGGATAGGCCAGAAGGGCTGGTGTCCGGCGACCGGCGGCAATATGTCTGTGCGCCTTGATGAACATCAGTGTCTGATTACCGAATCAGGCAAGGATAAAGGCAGCTTAGAGGCTGATGATTTTCTGCGCGTGGATATCGCCACCAATCATGTGCCTAGCGGACGTACCCCTTCCGCGGAAACCGGGCTGCATACCTTACTGTATCGCACGTATCCGCGCACCGGCGCGGTGCTGCATACCCATTCGGTCAACGCGACCGTCCTCTCCAGAGTGGAAACCGGCCCGGAACTGGTGCTGCAAGGTTATGAAATGCAGAAGTCGCTGGCGGGACAGAAAAGCCATCTCGACCGCGTTGCGATCCCGATTTTCGATAACGATCAGGATATCGCGGCGCTGGCGCAGAAGGTTGCCGCTCGCGCGGAGATCGACGCGTTGCGTTACGGCTTTCTGGTTCGCGGCCATGGCCTCTATTGCTGGGGCGATAGCGTAAAAGAGGCGCGCCGTCATCTTGAAGGGCTGGAATTCCTGTTTCAGTGCGAGCTGCAACGTCGCCTGCTGGAGGCCAAATGAGTCAGGTCGGGGTGATTAAAGCGATTGTCACGGATATTGAGGGCACCACCAGCGATATTCGTTTCGTGCATAATGTGCTGTTTCCCTATGCCCGAGACCGTTTGACGGAGACGGTGCGACGGCAGGAACAGAATGAGGAGATCACGCGGGCGTTGGCGGCGCTGCGTCTGGAATTGGGACTGCCGGATGCGGACCAGGCCACGCTGATTACGGCATTAAACCGTTTCATGGATGAAGATCGTAAATCTCCCGCGTTGAAGTTGTTACAAGGCATTATCTGGCGCAGCGGCTATCTCAACGGCGATTTTCGCGGTCATGTTTACCCGGAAGTCGCGGCGCGGTTGGCGGACTGGCGACAGCAGGGCATTCGGCTGTACGTCTACTCTTCCGGTTCGGTTGAAGCGCAGCAACTGCTGTTTGGCTACAGCGAGGCCGGGGATCTGCGCCCGCTGTTCAGCGATTATTTTGATACTCGCGTCGGCGCCAAGCGCGAAACGGCGTCTTATCGCGCCATCGAGCAATCCATCGGCCTGCCTGCCGGACAGTTGCTGTTTCTGTCGGACATTCGTCAGGAACTGGACGCCGCGCAGCAGGCCGGATGGCATACCTGTCAGCTCATTCGTACCGATGCTGATGACTTGAGCGGCCACCGTCAGGTGGCGAGTTTTGACCAAATCGATTTACAGGAGTATTCCCAATGAGCGCACTGACCATCTTTAGCGATAGCGATGCAAGCCAGCCGATTTGGCAAAGTCAGGATGCAGAAGCCATCCGTCGGCAACTGGCCGATATCGGCGTGAGATTTGAACGCTGGCAGGCGAACCAGCCGTTAAGCGCCAGCCCCGATGCAGACGAAGTGCTGGCGGCCTATCGGCAGGATATCGATCGGCTGGTGGCGGAAAAAGGCTATCAGTCGGTGGACGTCATCAGCATTCGGGCGGACAATCCGCAGCGCGCCGAGCTGCGCGCCAAATTCCTGTCCGAACATACCCATAATGAAGATGAGGTGCGTTTCTTCGTGGAGGGCGCCGGACTGTTCTGCCTGCATCTGCAAGGCAAGATCTTCCAGATCCTGTGCGAGAAAAACGATCTGTTATCCGTTCCTGCGGGTACCGCGCACTGGTTTGATATGGGGCCGGAACCTCACTTTACCGCCATTCGTCTGTTCGATAACCCGGAAGGCTGGATCGCGCATTTCACCGGCGACAAGATTGCGGATGCGTATCCGAAGCTGGCGAGTTGAATTTGAGGTGATGTAACAGAGAGGCGCCAGCCGGGCTGGCGCTTTTTTTATTTCAACGCTGAGCGAAATATCCCGTCTTGCGCCGCCTGCGGCGTCACGATGCCGGTATCCAGCACCCAACCGCTGATCAGCGCCGCCGGCGTGACGTCGAAGGCCGGATTGTAGACCGACGCATTTTGCGGCGCCCACTGGCAGCGGCCGAAACTGCCGGCTACGCCGGTGACTTCCGCCGCGGCGCGTTGTTCAATCGGGATAGCCTTGCCGTCCGGGCAGTCGGGGTCGTGCGTGGTATGCGGCGCGGCCACATAGAATGGGATCCGGTGATAATGCGCCAACACGGCCAGACTGTAGGTGCCGATTTTATTGGCCACATCGCCGTTGGCGGCGATACGGTCCGCGCCGACCCATACCGCGTCAACTTTTCCTTGCGCCATCAGACTGGCGGCCATCGAGTCGCAAATCAGCTGATAAGGAATGCCCAACTCGCCCAACTCCCAGGCGGTAAGGCGTCCTCCCTGGAGCAATGGCCGGGTTTCATCCACCCAGATCTGGCTAATTTTCCCCTGTTGATGCGATCGCAGCAGCACGCCGATGGCGGTGCCGATGCCGGCCGTCGCCAGCCCGCCGGTGTTGCAGTGGGTCAGTAGACGGCTGTTCGGCGCAACCAGCGTGGCGCCGTAATCGGCAATGTTCTCACACAGCCGGCGGTCTTCCTCGACCAGACGCAACGCTTCCTGCTCCATGGCGTCGACGAATTGCGGCTGCGCCAGCGCGAGCTTCATCCGATCCAGATTATTCATCAGATTCACCGCGGTCGGACGCGCGGCGCGCAGCGTTTCCAGCGCGTCGGCCAACTGCGGCCTGGAAAGCCCTTGTTGCGCCAGCAGGGCGAGCAGCAGGCTGGCGGATAGGCCGATCAGCGGCGCGCCGCGTACGCGCAGCGTTTGAATATGTTCAACCAGCGTCGCGACGTCCGGGCAGGGACACCAGCGTTCTTCCTGCGGCAGCGCCTGCTGATCGAGGATCCAGAGCCGATCGTCAACGATTTTCAGACTGGTTGTGTTAAGTTTCTGCATTGTAGGTTAAATCCATGTTGTGCTATTGCATCAATTTTCTTATTCTGCCAATATGCTTGACAGATGTATAGATGTCCAGACGCTTTTATGTCTGATGGCGCTGAAAACGGTCAATAGAAGAATAAAGAAGGGGTTGGCAATGTCACTTTACCGCACCTTTACGGCAGACGATGCTGTGGAATATGCCCGCCGGTACGGCGGGGCGAGCGATCCGCAAGCGCTGGTCGCCGCAGAAGAAATTGGCGACGGTAATCTGAATCTGGTGTTTAAAATCCTTGATGTCCAGGGAATAAGCCGGGTGATAGTCAAACAGGCGCTGCCCTATGTGCGCTGCGTCGGCGAATCCTGGCCGCTGACGCTGGATCGCGCGCGCATTGAAGCCGAAACGCTGCTGGTCCACGCGCGGTTTTGCCCTCAGCACACGGTTACCGTCTTGCACCATGATGCCGAACTGGCGGTGATGGTGCAGGAAGATCTTTCCGATCATCGCATCTGGCGCAGCGAGTTGACGAGGGGGGTTCACTATCCTCAGGCGGCCGAACAGTTGGGCGAGTATCTGGCGCAGACGCTGTTCCATACGTCGGATTTTTATCAGGGGCCTCATGACAAAAAAGTGGCCGTCATTCAGTTCACCAACCCTGAGCTATGCCAGATCACCGAAGATTTGTTCTTTACCGACCCCTATATCGACCACGAACGAAATCAGTTCGACGCGGCGCTGGCGGACGATGTTCAGACGCTGCGCGACGACCGGGCGTTGAAGCTGGCGGTGGCGGGATTAAAGCACCGTTTCCTGAGCAAGGCCGAAGCGCTGCTGCATGGCGATATCCATAGCGGTTCGATCTTTGTCGCGGAAGGACGTTTAAAGGCGATTGACGCCGAATTCGGTTTCTATGGCCCGATAGGGTTCGATGTGGGAACGGCGTTGGGTAATCTGTTGCTTAACTATTGCGGTTTGCCGGGGCTGCTGGCGCCGCGTGAAGCGGATGCGGGAAGAGCGCAGCGTCTTGCCGACGTCCGCACGCTGTGGAATACCTTTGCGGCGCGTTTTTTGGCGCTGAGTCAGCATCATAGCCGTGAGCCGTCTTTGGCTGAATCGGGCTATGCCGAGATCTTTTTGCAACAGGTATGGCAGGATGCGATCGGCTATTGCGGCACGGAACTGATTCGCCGCACGATTGGACTGGCGCACGTCGCCGATCTTGACGGCATTCAGGATGATGATGCCCGGGCGGAGAGTCAGCGTCACGCGTTGCGTCTGGGACGAACGTTGATTCTTGCCGCGCCGCACATTGCCAATGTGGATGAATTACTGGCTCGCGTACGTCAAAGCGGGGCATAAAAAGCAAACTTCTCAATACGGGGGCGAGCTGTCGCCCCATGGCGCTTATTTTTTCCCTTTCTCCATCAGCGCCTTCAGATCGGCAAAGGGGTTATGCGTCGCGACGCCGACATCTTTCTGGGCATCCTCGCCGGCGACCACGGTCGAACCGTAGATATCCGCATCGGTATATTTTGAATGCTCATGGTCGTGACAGTACAGGCACAGCATTTCCCAGTTGCTGCCGTCTTCCGGGTTATTGCTGTGGTCGTGATCGATATGGTGAACGGTGAGCTCACGCAGGTTGGAATAGACGAACTCGCGCGAGCAGCGGCCGCATACCCAAGGGAAGAGTTTCAGCGCTTTTTCACGATAGCCGCTTTCGAGCTTCGCGTAGTTCTTCGGAATATATGCCATGGCGTGGTGTCTTTATTAGGGAGGAAACCGTTATTTTACCGCGCTTGAGCAGCGACCGACAACGGCTCCGACCTGCAAATCCGATGTGTTGTCCTTTACCCGCCTGTTTTTATCGATTTGTTTACATCGTAATTACAATTTGATCCGCAATCCGGCGGGTTATGCACCATTTTCTGATTGTTTTCCGCGATCCTGGCGATCGTGACATTGCGCGCTTCTCGCTGTTTCGGCAATCCGCTACACTGCATAACAGAATATGATGATGTCACCGGACAAATTTGAGAGGATTCCATGTACCAAGACTTAATCCGTAGTGAGCTGAAAGAAGCGGCGGCTACGCTGGATGCTTTTTTGAGTGACGATGCGAATATTCAGTCTATTCAAAATGCTGCGGTATTACTGGCCGACGCGTTTAAATCAGGCGGGAAAGTGATTTCCTGCGGCAATGGCGGTTCGCACTGCGATGCGATGCATTTTGCCGAAGAGCTGACCGGCCGTTACCGGGAAAACCGCCCTGGCTACCCGGCGATCGCTATCTCTGACCCAAGCCATCTCTCCTGCGTCAGCAACGATTTTGGTTATGATTTTGTTTTCTCTCGCTATATCGAGTCCCTTGGGCGCGAAGGCGATGTGCTGCTGGGGATTTCCACGTCGGGTAATTCCGGCAATATTATTAAAGCGATCGCCGCGGCGAAAACGAAAGGGATGAAGGTCATTACGCTGACGGGTAAAGACGGCGGCAAAATGGCCGGTACCGCGGATGTGGAAATCCGCGTGCCGCATTTCGGCTATGCCGACCGTATTCAGGAAATTCATATTAAGGCGATACATATCCTTATCCAACTCATTGAAAAAGAGATGGTTGCTAAAGGATAACGGAAGGCGCTTGAGAGGTTAAGAGATTTACCATGTGTGAACTGCTTGGGATGAGCGCTAATGTACCGACGGACATTTGTTTCAGTTTTACCGGACTGGTACAGCGTGGCGGCCTGACCGGGCCGCACCGGGATGGTTGGGGAATTACGTTTTATGAAGGACATGGCTGCCGGACCTTCAAAGACCCGCAGCCAAGCTACTGCTCGCCGATAGCCAAGCTGGTGCAGGATTATCCCATCAAATCTTGCGCCGTGGTATCGCATATTCGCCAGGCGAATCGGGGATCGGTCGCGTTGGAAAATACCCATCCTTTTACCCGCGAACTGTGGGGGAGAAACTGGACGTTTGCACATAACGGGCAATTAAAAGGGTATCGTTCGTTAAAAACCGGCACATTCCGGCCGGTCGGCCAGACGGATAGCGAATTTGCGTTCTGCTGGCTGTTGTACCAATTGTCGCAGCGCTATCCGCGCACGCCGGGCAACTGGCCGGCGGTGTTCCGCTATATTGCGCAACAGGCGGATGTTCTGCGCAAGAAAGGCGTGTTTAACATGCTGTTGTCTGACGGGCAGTTTGTGATGGGATATTGTTCAACCCATCTTTATTGGATTACCCGGCGCGCGCCCTTTGGGAAAGCGACATTGCTGGATCAGGATGTGGAAATTGATTTTCAGCAGCAGACTACGCCCAACGATGTGGTTACGGTGCTGGCGACGCAGCCGCTGACCGGCAATGAAACCTGGCATAAGATCATGCCAGGCGAGTTTGTTTTATTTCGTTTCGGTGAACGCATAATTTGATACCGGCTTGCTGGTCATCAACGGTGGACTGACGACGTACTGCCCGTTTAATACCGAGATGGCCGGCGGCTGATAATGCTGATTGAAATAGGCATAACCCGGTTGTAACTGACGCCAGAAAGCGGAATAGGCGGAATTACGGTGGCGTTGCATATTTTTTTCCGTCATGCGGAACGGATAAATCGCCAGCTGTATTTTCGTCTGTCCGTTAAGCAGCGCCTGTTCCGCATAACGATAGATCTCTTCAATATAATTATTGGTCATGGCATAGCAACCCACGGAAACGCATTCGCCGTGGATCATCAGGTAGCGGCCGGAATATCCCTGTGATTTGTCATATTCATTAGGAAAACCAATGTTTATCGCGCGATAATAATGGCTGTCCGGTTTGAGCTGGCGGAGATCGACCTGATAGAACCCCTCGGGGCTTTTTAAATCGCCCTCAATGCGTTTCGGCCCAAGTCCGCCCGAATATTTACAAATCGGATAATTTTCCAATAAGCGATATTCATTTCCGACTTTGGCGTAAAGTTCTAATACTCTCTCTTCCTTAAATATTTGAATATAGATCGGAGAGCCCAATAACTGTTGCTTCAGGTCTTTTGCTATCGGCGCGGGTTCACTGGCTGCGCAGGTAACGGCAAGGGACGGCAAAAAAAACAGCATCGCAAAAGACAGCGCGATTTTTTGCATTGTTGATCCTGGTGAATAAAAGCTGTGCTATATCGACGGGGCGATGATCCTCCCGTACTCCTTTGCCTGTTGGCGGTTTCACATTATCATTGCCTTAATTTTAATCAAGAGTGAAAACCGATAAAAAAGTTAATTTTGCGGCGCAAGGAGTGTAGCGGCCGATTAATCGACCTTGTCGGTAATAAAAAGACATATTTAATGGACAATAAATTTAAGGCGATACCTTTACGCTGTCCATTGTTTATTCCGCCTGAGTGCGTCAGGCAGGTAATCAGCGATTACAATTTTGTCGCTTCAAACATCATGATATCGGTTACAAAAGAACCGTCATCCTGTAGTTCAAAATGCCGGACGACTTCCGCGGCCAGGGTTTTTTGCAGTTCGCGGATCGCGACGGCGAAAAAGTCGGGCGTTCTCATGCGCGCGATCCAACTGCTGAACTCCAGTTTCAGGCGATCGCTGGCGACGTTACGCACGATAAATCCTGCTTCGGTAAACATGCTCAGCCATTCGCCGGGCGCGTAATCGCGCACGTGAGAGGGATCACGCAATTTTTCCACCGTTTGCAAATAGACATCCAACAGCGGATGACCCGGTGAGACCACATCCATCATGATGACCTGACCGCCCGGTTTCAGCACGCGGCGGATTTCACGCAGCGCCTGCCCGACATCATGCCAGTGGTGGGCGGAATAGCGGCTGATAACGATATCGGCGCTGGCGTCGGCAAACGGCAGCGCTTCGGCGACGCCCTGCTGCGTGCGGATATTCGTCAGACCTTTCTGCTTGGCGGCCTGAGCGACGACCTCCAGCATTTGTGAGGACAGATCATAAGCCACGACCTCTTTCACCACCTGGGCGGCGGTGAAACTGGCATGTCCGGCGCCGCATCCCAGATCGATGACGGCGGCATCAGGGGAGGCGGCCAATAAAGCCGACAGTCGCTCTAAATCCTTACCCAGGGCATGTACCGTACTGGTCAGATAGTTTTGTGCTTGCGAACCAAACTGGCGTTCGACGCTGTTGCTGTGACTCTGCTGATTCTCCATCGCGGCTCTCTGTTCTCTGAGTGGGTTATCCTGCGCCAAAAGGTTAACACGGTAATAATATCAAGCGGAGGACAAACAGAAATAATGCGTTTTTTCGTCAATAGGCCGAGGGTTAAGCGCGAAGACAACGGACGACTGTTCGCCAACTTGTTTATAGCAACTTCAGGCTGTATATTTATACAGTCTTGGCGGAGGGGACGTATGCGCAAAATTATTCATGTCGATATGGATTGCTTCTACGCGGCAATTGAGATGCGTGATAATCCGCGCCTGCGCGACATCCCGCTGGCGATTGGCGGCAGCGCCGATCGTCGCGGCGTGATCAGCACCGCCAATTACCCGGCCCGGCGCTATGGGGTTCACAGCGCGATGGCGACGGCGACGGCCTTGCGTCTGTGTCCGCACCTGACGTTACTTTCCGGGCGGATGGAGGTGTATAAAGCCGCCTCCCGCCAGATCCGCGACATCTTCGCCCGTTATACCTCATTGATTGAACCGCTTTCTCTGGATGAAGCCTATCTGGATGTCACCGACAGCCCTTATTGCAACGGTTCCGCGACGCTGATGGCGGAGGAGATCCGTCAGGCTATTGCCGCTGAGCTGAATCTGACGGCCTCCGCCGGCGTCGCGCCCATCAAATTTCTCGCCAAGGTCGCTTCCGAGCTGAATAAACCTGACGGCCAGTATGTTATCCCCCCGGATAAGGTGGACGCGTTTTTATTGCAGTTGCCGCTGGCGAAGATCCCCGGCGTCGGCAAAGTCACGGCGAAGCGGCTGGAAGAGAAGGGCATGCTGACCTGCGCCGACGTGCGTAATCACGAACTGGCTGAGTTATTAAAAAGTTTTGGCAAATTTGGCCGGGTTTTGTGGGAGCGTTGCCACGGAATTGATGAACGGCCTGTCTCGCCAGACCGGTTGCGGAAGTCGGTCGGGGTTGAGAAAACGCTGGCGCAGGATATCCACCACTGGCATCAGTGCGAAGGTTTAATCGAGCAGCTTTATCAGGAGCTTGAATTACGTTTAAAACGCGTAAAACCCGATCTGCATATCGCGCGGCAGGGGGTAAAACTGAAGTTTGATGATTTTCGCCAGACCACGCAGGAACATGTGTGGCCGGTGTTGAATAAGCAGGATTTGCTCACGCTGGCGCAGCAAACCTGGGAGGAACGTCGCGATGAGCGTGGCGTTCGACTGGTGGGATTGCATGTTACGCTGCTCGATCCGCTAATTGAGCGTCAGTTGGTGTTGAATTGGGAGTGAAGGCGTAGCCGTATAAAGTACGGTATTTGCCATTAACAGTTCCCTCCCGGCAGTCTCTTAGTCGCATATTTACTGATAACGGTATATGTAAGCTCGGTGTTATTTCGTGCGCGAAAAGAAAGGTATTTTTATGCCACGTCGTAGCACGCGCCCGACGCAGGGTGGTTCAAACGCCACCACCCTCCGGACCCGGGCTTGTGGCTGAAATCACGCCGCTGACGCGGTGCCTTCGGCGGTCGCCCCCTTTTCCGAACCGCCAGTGACGCGTTCCCGACGCGGCACTGGCTTGCGCCGCTTCCCTGCGGCGCATTCGCGGGGTCGTCCACCTCAGCGTAATTTCTTACGCCGCTCAAAAACAAAAAAAGAATCAGGAATGAGCCCAAGACCAGAATGCACATGGCATCTAAAGATTCCTTGGATTTGTGTATAAGAGACAGTCGCAGGGGAGGGCGCCGCTTAGCTCCTCCCCCTGACAAGGGGGAGGCCGGGTGGGGGTTGTTAATGACAAACTCCCGTACCTGATCGGATCAGGCGCGTTCGGGAATGGCTCTCAGCAGGGCGGTCAGCAACTGCCAGTATTGGCCGACGCTGGCGATATGCACCTGTTCGTCCGGCGAGTGCGGCCCGGTGATGGTCGGCCCGATGGAAACCATATCCATATCGGGATAGGGTTCTTTGAACAGTCCGCACTCCAGACCGGCATGAATAACCATGATGTTCGGGGTTTTGTTAAACAGCTTCTGATAGGTTTCCCGCACCAGCTGCATAACCTGAGAGTTCGCATCCGGCTGCCAGCCGGGATAGCCGCCTTTGGGCGTGGTTTCGGCGCCGGCCAGTTGGCCCAGCGCCGTCAGCGTGCCGACCACGGCGTCTTTGCCGCTGTCAATCAGAGAGCGGATCAGGCAGTTAATTTCGGCCTGTTTTTCGTCCGTGGTAACCACGCCGATGTTCAGCGAGGTTTCCACCACGCCTTTTACCACGTCGCTCATGCGGATGACGCCATTCGGCATGGCGTTCAGCAAGGCCAATAGCCGCGCGCCGACGTCTTTGGTCAGCGCCTGCGCGGTACTGTCTGATTCCTCGACCAGCAGGGTGAGATTTTTCTCCACTACGGACAGCTCGTTTTTCAGCAGCGACAGGTATTCCTCACTTAGCGCCTTGAATTGCCCGACGTTGGCCGTCGGCAATGCCAGCGTGGCGAACGCCTCGCGCGGAATGGCGTTGCGCAGCGTGCCGCCGTTCAGCGCGAGAATGCGGATATCCAGCTTGTCGGCCTGTTCGAACAGGAAGCGCGCCAGCAATTTATTGGCATTGCCCAACCCCAAATGAATATCGCAGCCGGAATGGCCGCCTTTCAGCCCCTTGAGCGTCAGGGTCAGCGTCTGGTAACCGGCAGGCAGCGCTTCGCGCTCCAACGGCAGCCGGGTGATGAAGTCGATGCCGCCGGCGCAGCCCATGTAAACTTCGCCTTCTTGTTCCGAGTCGGTATTGATCAGAATTTCGCCCTGCAACCAGTTGGGTTGCAGACCGAACGCGCCGTCCATGCCGGACTCCTCGGTCATGGTCAGCAACACTTCCAGCGGACCGTGCTTCACGCCGCTGTCGGACAGCACGGCCAGCGCCGACGCCATGCCGATGCCGTTATCCGCGCCCAGCGTGGTGCCGCGCGCTTTCACCCACTCGCCGTCAATGTACGGCTGGATGGGGTCTTTGGTGAAGTCGTGCGCGGTATCGTTGTTCTTCTGCGGCACCATATCCAGATGCGCCTGCAACACCACCGGCTTGCGATTTTCCATTCCCGGCGTCGCCGCTTTACGCAGCAGAATATTACCGACTTGATCGCGCTCGGCATGAATGCCTTTCTCTTGCGCCCAGGCAAGGATATGCGCGGCAAGCGCTTCTTCATGGTAAGACGGATGTGGAATAGAGCAAATTTTGGCAAAAATGTCCCACAGCGGCTGCGGGGTAAGCTGAGACAATTCAGACACTATTAACATCTCCTTTTCGGCAGGCCGGTCGGCGCGGCTGGCGCGCGGGCGCTGCAAATTGCAGGTGAATGACTGTCGGATAATCCGGCATGGCGTGTGAAAACAGAATATCATTTTCCGCCGGTTCTGGGGCATGTTGCGAAAGAGTTATTTCATGGCGTCTGGAGGTTCCACCCTTTACCGGGAATCGCGTTGAGCAGCAGTTGGGTATATTCATGCCGGGGGGACTGGAATACCTGATGCGTCGGCCCCTGTTCGACGATTTCTCCCGCCTTCATCACGATCACCCGATCGCAGATTTGCGCCGCCACCCGCAGGTCATGGGTGATAAAAATCAGCGACAGGCCGAGGCGCTGGCGCAGTTCCGCCAGCAGACGCAACACCTGCGCCTGGACGGAAACGTCCAGCGCGGAAACCGGCTCATCCGCCACCAGAATGCGCGGCTCCAGCGCCAGCGCTCTGGCCAGACCGATCCTCTGCCGCTGTCCGCCGGAAAACTCATGGGGATAGCGATGGATCGATTCGGGATCCAGCCCGACCAGCGAAAATAACTCTCTGGCTTTTTGCTGCGCCTGCTTGCGCGATGCGCCGTGGATTTCCAGTCCCTTGCCGACGATTTCCCCCACCGTCTGGCGCGGATTTAACGAGGCGAAAGGATCCTGGAACACCATCTGCACGGTGCGACTCTGTCGGCGTTGACGCGTTCGATTGCTGCCGTCATGGCGCTGGTCCGCCAGCGTAATCTCGCCGCTGTCCGGCTGATAGAGCCGGACAATACAGCGGGCCAGCGTCGATTTGCCGGAACCGCTTTCGCCGACGATGCCGAGCGTGCTGCCCTGCGGCAGCGTCAGGCTGACGTCCCGCAGCGCGTGCGATACCCGCCGGTTGCGCGGCAGCCAGCCTCCCTGGCGGAATGTTTTGCTGACGTGCTCTAATGTCAGGATGTCCTGACTGGAGACCGCCGGGCGCGATGCGCCGGGGCGAAAGGACGGTACGGCGGCGATCAGCGCCTGAGTATAAGGATGCTGCGGGGCGTTGAGGATTTGCTCCGCCGGCCCCTGTTCTACCACTTCGCCGTGCTGCATGACCGCGACGCGATCGGCGATGTCGGCGACCACGCCAAAGTCATGGGTGATAAACAGCACCGAGGTACCCTGACGCTGCTGCAATTCGCGTATCAACCGCAGGATTTGCGCCTGAGTGGTGACGTCCAGCGCGGTGGTCGGCTCGTCGGCAATCAGCACCCGCGGCTCCAGCGCCAGCGCCATGGCGATCATTACGCGCTGGCGCTGTCCGCCGGAGAGCTGGTGCGGATAGGCGTGCGCGGCGGACAGCGGGTCTGGGATCTGAACGTCGATTAACAGCCGTTGCACTTTTTCCGCAATCGCCTTGCGGGAAAGGGTCGGTCGATGGGTACGGAACATTTCGCCAATCTGGTCGGCGACGGTATGCAGCGGGTTGAGCGCCGTCATCGGCTCCTGAAAAATCATGCCGATCCGGGCGCCGCGTATTTTACGCAGCGCGCTCTCCGGCAGCGACAGCAGGTCGCGGTCTTCCAGCAAAATGCTTCCCGATTCGATGCGCGTCTGTTCCGGCAGCAGCCCCATAATGGCGCTGGCCGTCATCGATTTACCGGAGCCGCTTTCCCCCACCACGCACAGGATTTCATTTTCGCGCAGATCGAGCGACACCTGACGCAAGGCATAAGGCCGGTCGGCATTGGCCGGCAGTCTGACGCTGAGATCGGTTATCGACAGCAGTGTATTCATCGGTTTTTAAGCCTTGGATTGAGGGCGTCATTGATCCCCTGGCCGACCAGCGAGACCGCCAGCACGGTAAGTAGAATGGCGATGCCGGGAATGGCGGAAACATACCACTGTTCCCGCAGTACGCTGCGGCCGCCGCCGATCAGGTTTCCCCAGGAGGGAACGTTGGGGTCGGACAGATTAAGGAAGGCCAGCGCGCTTTCGAGCAGAATGGCGATCGCCATGATAACGCTGGCGTAAACCACGATGGGCGGTAGCGCATTGGGCAGAATTTCGCGAAAGATAATCGGCAGATCGCGCATTCCCAGCGAGCGGACGGCCTGAATGAATTCCCGGTTGCGCAGCGACATGAACTCGGCCCGCGTTAAGCGCGCCGCTGGGGGCCAGGAGACGATGCCGATAGCCAGAATCACGGTCTGCATGGTTGAGCCGAAGACCGCCACCAGCAACAGCAGCAGCAGGAAATTGGGCAGGATCTGAAAGGTTTCGGTGATCCTCATCAGCAGATCGTCGATGACGCCGCCGTAATAGCCGGCCAGCGCGCCGACCACGATGCCAATAACGATGGCGATCGCCGTGGCGACGAAACCGATCATCAGCGAAACGCGCGCGCCATGAAACAACTGGGCGGCGATATCGCGTCCGGCGTGGTCGGTACCCAGCAAAAAGCGCGGATTTTGCCACGGCCACTGTAGCGGCCGACCGGCCAGCCGCAGGGGATTTTCGGGAAAGAACAGATCGGCGGTCAGGGCCATGCCCACCACCACGACTAATAACGCGATACCAAATAACGACGCGGGACTGCGCGCGTAGCGCTTGAAAAAATCAATCATGACCGTTCACCGGAAATACGCGGGTCCAGTTTGGCGTAAAGCACGTCCACCAGAAAATTAATGCTGATAACCAGCAGCGCGGAGACGAAAACCACGCCTAACAGCGTGTTCAGATCGCGCTGCATCACCGATTCGTAGGCCAGGCGGCCCAACCCCGGCAGGGCGAAAACGCTTTCCACCACTACCGACCCGCCCAGCATGGTGCCGGCCTGTAGGCCGATTAACGTCACCAGCGGCAGCAGCGCGTTACGCAATATATGTCTGACGACGACGTTGGTTTCGCTTAATCCTTTGGCGCGGGCGGTGCGCACGAAATCCAGCGTGGCGACTTCCAGCATCGAGGCGCGCATGATGCGCAGATAGATCGCCAGAAATATCAGCGCCAGCGTCAGCGTGGGCAATAACAGATGCCGGGCGATATCCCAAATTCTCGCCCAGCCGCTGAGTCCGCCGGCAATGGTTTCAAATCCGCCGGAGGGCAGCCAGTCGAGATAGATGGAAAACAGGAAAATCCCCATCAGGCCGAACCAGAAAGAGGGGGTGGAATAGAAAATCAGCCCCAGCAGGGAGATCAGCGTGTCCGGCCAGCGATTCACGCGCCGGGCGGCGATGATCCCCAGCACCATGCCCATAAACACCGCCAGCCCGAGCGACGATCCCATCAGCAGCAGGGTCACCGGCAGACGCTCGATAATCACGTCGGCGACGGGCTTGCCATAAATGGCAGACTGGCCGAGATCCAGATGAACCAGACGCCACAGATAATCCCCCAGACGCACCGATACCGACTGATCCAGCGCGTAATACCGGCGCAGTTCCTCGATCATGGTGGCGTCGGCTCCGCCGACCTGCGCGACCAGCGCATCGACGGTATCGCCGGGCGCCAACTGCAAAAGCAGGAAAATACCGATCAGAATAAGCAATAGGGCGGGGATGGCGGCCGCCAGTCGGCGGCCGCAGAGTAATAACAAATTCATTGTTACGCCTCTAGCCAGGCGTCATGCCAACTACTCGACGGCCAGCGGGCGTTATTCAGGCCGTTGTGGAGCTTCTTGTTGACCACGGAAAGGAACTGGCGCTCGATGGCGAACCACAGCGGGAACTGTTCGTTGGCTTCGGCGACCAGTTGGGCGTACAGCGCCCGCCGTTTTTCAGGGTCGATCTCGGAAGCCGCGTCGTCGATCAGCTTATCGATAACGTCGGATTGCCAGCCATACTGATTGGTCCAGGGGGCGCCGTCCGGGCTGCCGGAGCGCAGCCACACGGTGGTGGATACCGCCGGGTCGCCCCGGTACTGATGCCAGCCGGTGGCGAGGTCGAAATTGTGCTCTTTATAGACCGCCGACAGCGAACCGGCATAGTCGTAGTTGGCGATATCGACCTTGATCCCCACTTCCGCCAGCGACTGCTGAATAAAGGTGGCGAACAGCGCGACGTCCTCGCCGTTGAGGATCGGCACCAGTTTCAGCTTAAACCGTTCGCCGTTGGCGCCGCGCGGATAGCCGGCTTCATCCAGCAGCGCTTCGGCCTTTTTGCGGTCGAAAGGATAGGGCTGGGCGCTGTCGGGCGGATAGAACCCGGTGGAGGTCGACGGGATAATACCGGTCGCCGGTTTTCCCTGGCCGTAGAGAAAGTTTTCGATGAAAAAGGGAATATCGATGGCGTGGGCCAGCGCCCGTCTTACGCGGATGTCGGCAATTTCCTTGCGGCGGAAATTGAATTCCAGCGTGTTGTTAAAGGTATTGGCTTCGGAGCCTTTGGCCGTCACCTCAAAGTCCGGATGGTTTTTCAGTCGGTCCAGATCGGCCAGCGACAGTTGGGAATAGGCGCTTAGCTGCAACTGGCCCGTTTCCAGCGCCGCCGTCGCGGCGGATTTATCGGTAATGATGCGCCAGACGATCCGTTCTATATAAGGCTGGTCCGGCCGCCAGTAGTCGGGGTTGCGCGTGGCGATAATATATTGCCCGCGCTGGTACTCGACGAACTTGAAAGGCCCGGTGCCGACAGGGGCGGTATTGGCCGGATTTTCCAGCACGTTGCTATTCTCGTAAAGGTGGCGCGGCACCACATAGCCCAGATCGGCCAGAGCGCGCAGCAACAGTTCGATCGGCATGGGGCGGGAATAGCGGAATATCACCGTATGGTCGTCGGGTGTATCCACGGCGTCGAGAAACTGTTGCAGGGCGGTGCTGTAGTTAAGCTGCTTTTTCCACAGTTCGAGCGCGTTGTACTGCACATCCTTGGCGGTAAAGGGTTTGCCGTCGTGCCATTTAACGTTCTCGCGCAGTTTGAAGGTGATGGTTTTACCGTCCTCCGTACTGTGCCACTCGGTGGCCAATTGCGGAACGATCGCGCCGTTGGCGTCCAGATCCACCAGGGACTCGATAATCTTGCTGGTAACGATATATACCCCGGTGGACGCGCGCAGCGCCGGGTTCAGAATGCGTTGTTCTCCGGCGATGTGTACCCCCAACGTGCCGCCTTTGACCGGCGTCCCCGCGGCGGCGTTGGTTTGCGCCGCGCTGAGGAAAGAGGTGAAGGGAAATGTTGCGGCCAGTGCGCTTGACGAGATCAGTAAACGTCGACGGGTTATATTCATTATGAAATCCCTGATTGAATTAAATAAAAGAAGACATCATTTCCTGAACGCAGGATAAAGTTACCGGTTATTTATTGGGAAATTACCATTTGTGCTATGGTTATGTGCTAAACACATATAACACATTGTTTTTATATGTGTTTATTGGGTTTATAAAGATAAAAAATCACTAACGGCAAGGTGTGAGCGAATTTTTAATGATCTTTAATAGCGATGAATCAGGAATGATAAAGGGGCATGACAAGGTCGTTGTGGGATCATGCTGTTCATCACGGCAATGATCTTGATGAAGCAAGAGCGCGCTTTAACGAAAATGGCCCGTTCGCTTTTCCCGGCGGCGCTCCTCCGGGCTGGGCAACAGCGGGGCGCAGGTCGCCCCGTGCTGAAAAATGAAGGTTACAGGGGATGCGCGGCGGACGGGGCAATGGTGACATCGTCGCGATTGGCGTAGATCACCACGCTGTCGCCGACAAACAATGTCCTGTAAGTCTCTTCGTCCGATTCAACCTGATAGCGCCGCCCGTCGGCCTCGACGTCCAGAATATATTTCTCGCTTTCCAGCGTATGCACCGGAACGTAACCATAAAAGTTATCAATCAGCGTGAGGCTGCGCTGGGCGGGAAGATAGCATCGATGCACGATTTTCCCCTGTAGCGATTCAGGTTTTTTCCACAAATGCTGAAAGTTGGATTTTAATTCCGCACAAAATAGCGCAACCAGTCCAATGACTAAAACAGTACTGATGACAGTAAGCTGTTCCTGCACCAAAGCATAAAATTCGGTCATGGTCTTCTCCGGTTGATTTGCCTTGCCTTCATTTAATATATTTTTCCGGCGGAGGCGTCCAATCTCTTTTTGTACTTAGTTATCGCCAAATTTTTGTTTAGACTGCGAGCAGGCGGAGTAAACGCGGCTATAACGCAGAGAAACGCTGGTTTTTGTGTCGTTGGATATCTATAATCCCGCGCAACCTTTTTCCCCTCAGACTCAACGTAAGCCATTTCTATTCGGCTGGGATATATTTTATGAGCGAAAAGTACGTCGTAACCTGGGATATGTTGCAAATTCATGCCCGCAAACTGGCGCAGCGCCTACTGCCTGCCGAACAATGGAAAGGCATCATTGCCGTTAGCCGCGGAGGCCTGGTTCCCGGCGCGCTGTTGGCGCGTGAACTGGGGATTCGGCATGTTGATACGGTTTGTATCTCCAGCTATGACCATGATAACCAGCGTGAAATGAACGTGCTCAAGCGCGCAGAGGGTGATGGCGAAGGCTTTCTCGTCGTCGATGATTTGGTTGATACCGGCGGGACGGCGAAAGCCATTCGCGAAATGTATCCCAAAGCTCACTTCGTCACGATTTTCGCTAAACCGGCCGGTCAACCGCTGGTTGACGACTATGTCGTCGATATTCCTCAGAATACCTGGATCGAACAGCCGTGGGATATGGGCGTGATATTTGTTCCGCCGTTGTCTGACCGCTGATACGCGCGCGTCGTTTTATCTGATTCCCATGCCCGGTGACGCCGGGCATTGCCGCCTCATGCCAATGCCGCTCTCTCATTTATGGGCGAATTGAGCTCATTATGTGCCTTTGTGCTGATTTGTGCGCGCTGTCGTTTGTCTTCACTACGATGAGTTCGTTACACTCGGGACTAAGTTTAGTGTCGCTGATATAAGGGAGACTACTGTGGCGCAAGCTAAAGCTAACCTGTCTGAAATCCTGTTCAAACCATCCTTCAAACATCAGGAAACCTCAACACTGGTGAAACGCGCCAGCCGCGACCGAAATGCGTTGCGCAGCCACTCCACGCTGGAGGGGGAAAATAACAGTCACTGGTACCGCATACTGAATCGGTTGATGTGGATCTGGCGCGGCGTCGCCCCCTGGGATATCGAAGACGTACTGGCGCGTATCGCCGCCAGCAAAGCGGAAAGAAGCGCTGAGCAATTACTGGATACGGTTATCGGCTATCGCAGCGGAAACTGGATTTATGAATGGGTCAAGCAGGGCGCGAGCTGGCAACAGCAGGTCACTGACGATGGCGACGCACAACAGAACGGCCGTTATTGGCTGAATGCCGCGAATCTGTATAGCATCGCGGCTTATCCCCATATTAAAGGCGATGAACTGGCCGAACAGGCGCAGACGCTGGCCAACCGTGCTTATGAAGAGGCCGCGAAATACCTTCCCTATGAGTTAAAGGAACTGACGTTCCCGATCGAGGGCGGCGGTTCGCTGACCGGATTTCTACACCTGCCGCATAAAGGCGAGGCGCCTTTCCCGACGATACTGATGTGCGGCGGTCTGGAAATGCTGCAAAGCGATTATTATCGTCTGTTCTGCGATTATCTGGCGCCGGCCGGGATGGCCATGCTGACGATTGATGTGCCGTCGGTGGGGTTTTCCTCGCGCTGGAAACTGCATCAGGACTCCAGCTTCCTGCATCAGCAGGTGCTGCGGGCATTGCCGGATGTGCCGTGGGTGGACCATTGCCGCGTCGGCGCGTTTGGCTTTCGTTTCGGCGCCAATATCGCCGTGCGGCTTGCGTATCTGGAGACGCAGCGCTTGCGCGGCGTCGCCTGTCTCGGCCCGATAGTGCATCATCTGTTGTGCGACACGAAACGCCAGCAACAGGTACCGGAGATGTTTATGGATGTGCTGGCGAGCAGGCTGGGGATGCCGTTTTCCACCGACGAAGCGCTGAAAATTGAATTAAGCCGCTATTCGCTTAAAACGCAAGGTTTGTTGGGGCGACGTTGTCCAACGCCGATGCTGGCCGGATATTGGGATAACGATTTGGTTTGTCCGAAAGAAGAGGCGGCGCTGATCGTCAATTCATCACAGCAGGGAAAACTGCTGCCGGTGAATTTTTCCCCGGTCTATCAGAATTTTCATCAAGCGTTACAGCAAATCACGCGTTGGTTAGGCCAAAATTTAGCTTAGTTGATTGATAAATTATCATACTCTGCTAAAAAGGATGTTCAAACCGAGGAGATTGCCGAATGATGTTATCAAGTGGACATACGAAAAGCAGGTTGATGAAAAACTTTGCTTCTCTGGGCCCATACATACGTGAAGCGCAGTGCGAGGACGACCATTTTTTCTTTGATTGTCTGGCCGTTTGTGTCAATGTTAAACCCGCCCCCGAAAAACGTGAGTTCTGGGGCTGGTGGCTGGATCTTGAAGCGCAGGACCAGACGTTTGTTTACCATTATCGCTTTGGTTTATTTGATAAAAGCGGTAACTGGCGTGAAGAAAAAATCAAAGATAAAGAAGTGATGGATAAGCTGAAAAGTACGAAAGAAGCCTTTCATATTCGTTTGGAAACTCTCCTGCAATCTCTGGATCCGGCCTGTTCGTTAACCGCACGACCGTGATGCTTCCCGTCTGATCCCCGATTTATTCGCGGGCTTTCGCGTTGTGCCTGTTGGTATAATGCGCCCGGCCTGTTACAACGTTTTTCTTATTTATTCTTTTTTGATGACTTCAACGGCAGAAATATTATGAGCGGTAGCCAAACTTTGGTTGTGAAACTTGGCACCAGCGTGCTGACCGGCGGTTCACGTCGCCTTAATCGGGCCCATATCGTTGAACTGGTGCGTCAGTGCGCGCAGCAGCATGCGGCAGGGCATCGCATTGTTATCGTCACCTCCGGGGCGATAGCCGCCGGACGTGAGCATCTGGGCTACCCGGAATTGCCGGCCACCATTGCCTCCAAACAGCTGCTGGCGGCGGTGGGGCAAAGCCGGTTGATCCAACTCTGGGAACAGCTGTTTTCCATCTACGGTATTCATATCGGCCAGATGTTGCTGACTCGCGCCGATCTGGAAGATCGCGAGCGTTTTCTTAATGCGCGAGACACCATGCGGGCGTTGCTGGATAACCATATCGTTCCGGTTATTAATGAAAATGATGCGGTAGCGACGTTGGAAATCAAAGTCGGCGACAACGATAACCTCTCCGCGCTGGCGGCCATTCTGGCCGATGCGGATAAACTTTTATTGCTGACCGATCAGGCTGGCTTATATACCGCCGACCCGCGTAAAAATCCGGACGCTGAGCTTATTCGTGAGGTTACCGGCATCAACGATGCGTTGCGCAGCGTGGCCGGCGACAGTGTATCCGGTCTTGGCACCGGCGGTATGTCTACCAAACTTCAGGCGGCCGATGTCGCCTGCCGGGCCGGTATCGATGTGGTGATTGCCGCGGGCAACAAGCCGGGCGTGATTGGCGATGTTATCGAGGATGTCTCCGTCGGGACGCGTTTTCATGCGTTGGAAGCGCCATTGGAAAAGCGCAAGCGCTGGATTTTCGGCGCGCCGCCGGCCGGCGAGATCACGGTGGATGACGGCGCGCTGTCGGCGATCCTTGAGCGCGGCAGTTCGCTATTGCCGAAAGGGATCCGCGAGGTGACGGGCGATTTTTCCCGCGGCGAGGTTATTCGTATCCGCAGTCTGACCGGTCGTGATCTGGCGCATGCCGTGACCCGATATAATAGCGATGCGCTGCGGATGATCGCCGGACACCATTCCCAGCAGATTGCCGATATTCTCGGCTACGAATACGGTTCGGTGGCCGTCCATCGAGACGATATGATTATCAATTAAGGAGTACCCGATGCTTGAACAAATGGGCAAAGCGGCGAAAGCCGCGTCTTATCAACTGTCGGTGCTCAGTACGGCTGAGAAAGATCGCGCACTGGTCGCGATAGCCGATTTGCTGGAGTTGGAAAGCGCGCAGATCCTGTCGGCTAATGAGCAGGATGTGGCGCAGGCGCGGCAAAATGGCATGAGCGAAGCGCTGCTCGACAGGCTGCTGCTGACGACGGAACGACTGGCGGCCATTGCCGACGACGTTCGTCAGGTATGCCGCCTGGCGGATCCGGTGGGGCAGGTGATCGACGGTCGTATGCTGGACAGCGGATTAAAGCTGGAGCGCCGCCGCGTGCCGCTCGGCGTCGTCGGGGTGATTTACGAAGCACGTCCCAACGTCACGATTGATGTGGCAGCGCTATGCCTGAAAACCGGCAATGCGGTTATTCTGCGCGGCGGCAAGGAAACCTATCGCACCAATGCGGCGACGGTAAAGGTGATTCAGAAAGCGCTGGCGCAGACCGGCTTGCCGGCGGCGGCGGTACAGGCGATTGAAAGTCCGGATCGCGAACTGGTGAACCAGTTGTTGAAGCTGGATCGTTATGTCGACATGCTGATCCCGCGCGGCGGCGCCGGCCTGCATCGGCTCTGTCGCGAGCAATCGACAATCCCGGTCATTACCGGCGGTATCGGGGTATGCCATATTTATGCGGATGAAAGCATTGATTTCGACAAAGCGCTGACTGTGATTGAAAGCGCCAAAGTCCAACGTCCCAGCGCCTGCAACAGCCTGGAAACTCTGCTGGTGAATAAAAGCATCGCGGCCGACTTTCTGCCCGAGCTGAGCAAAAAAATGGCGACGGCCGGCGTCACCTTGCATGCCAGCGCAGCCGCGATGCCGTATCTGGCCGATGGACCGGCGCAGGTGGTGCCGGTGGAAGCGGTCAACTATGACGATGAATGGCTGTCAAACGACCTCAACGTCGCGCTGGTGAACGATCTGGAAGATGCGGTGGCGCATATCCGCGAGCACGGCACGCAGCATTCTGACGCGATTTTAACCCGCTCGCTGAGCAACGCGGAACGTTTCGTCCGCGAAGTGGATTCCTCGGCGGTTTATGTCAACGCCAGCACCCGTTTCACCGACGGCGGGCAATTTGGTCTGGGCGCGGAAGTGGCCGTCAGCACGCAAAAACTGCATGCGCGCGGCCCGATGGGATTAGACGCGTTGACGACATATAAATGGATAGGCTACGGCGACGATCTGGTTCGTCCATAACCGCGTTTTTAATCCGTAAAGTTATAGGGATCTCTGTTAATAGTATTGAAAATTATCAGAGATTCCCTATCTTCGCCACAGCGACTATAAAACCAGCAGACGAGAGGCAAACGCTTGACTTGCCCCCTCATTTTCAATAGTTTGTCACCCCGTAGTCCATCGTCATGCATTCGCCAAGACGATCTCAACGCCGATATAGCTCAGTTGGTAGAGCAGCGCATTCGTAATGCGAAGGTCGTAGGTTCGACTCCTATTATCGGCACCATCCTACCTATTTTAACGTCTCCCTAAGTCTACTCAAACACCCTTTAAATCCTTATAATACGCCGTTTCACGGCCCTTGTTGTCTCTGCTCGTCTACTCACGTTCACGAAAATCTACGGTGAGTTGGGGGCATCGGTGGGGGCATGTTGTATTCGGTCTAGAGGAGATGCCCCCAAATGAAGCTCAATGCCAGACAGGTCGAGACTGCCAAGCCTAAAGATAAACCCTATAAGTTAGCAGATGGTGGGGGCATGTATCTGGAGGTGTTCCCTAACGGCACCAAAAGCTGGCGCATGAAATACCGTATCGCAGGTAAAGAAAAACGTGTGGTGTTTGGTGTTTACCCGACCATTACCTTAGCTGATGCCAGAAGCAAAAGAGATGATGCTAAAAAGCTGCTGGTTAATGGCGTTGATCCGAGTGCGTTTAAGAAAGAAAGCAAACTAGCCCAAATCGAAGTAGTAAAAAACACCTTTCAGCAAATTGCGCTCGAATGGCACAACATGAAAGTGAAGAAATGGTCTGCGGGATATGCCTCTGACATTCTTGAAGCCTTCAACAAAGATGTCTTCCCGTTCATCGGTCAACGTCCTGTTGCAGACATCAAGCCGTTGGAATTGCTTAACGTGCTTAAAAAGATGGAAGAGCGAGGTGCGACTGAGAAAGCTAAGAAAGTACGTCAGCGGTGTGGTGAAGTGTTTCGCTACGCCATAGTTACAGGCAGAGCCGAGTATAACCCCGCACCAGATCTCACCAGTGCTATGCAGGGGCATGAGTCTAAACATTATCCATTCCTGACCATTGAGGAGCTTCCAGCCTTTTTTAAAGCCCTTGCTGGCTACTCTGGTAGTGAGTTGGTAGTGTTAGCCGCCCGACTAATGATCATCACTGGTGTTCGAACGGGTGAATTACGTGGTGCGTTATGGTCTGAAATTTATACTGATAAAGGGTTATGGGAAATTTCTGCCGAACGCATGAAAATGCGGCGTCCTCATATTGTTCCGTTATCCGTGCAGGCATTGGAAATTATTGAAAAAATCAGGGCAATGACTGGTAATTTTCATCTAATGTTCCCCGGTCGTAATGATCCAAGTAAAACAATGAGCGAAGCCAGTATCAATCAGGTGTTTAAGCGAATTGGCTATACCGGCCGCGTTACGGGGCATGGATTCCGTCATACCATGAGCACCGTTCTTCATGAACAAGGCTACAACACCGCATGGATTGAAACCCAGCTTGCGCATCTTGATAAGAATGCTATCCGTGGTACCTATAACCATGCGCAATATCTTGATGGCAGACGTGAGATGCTGCAATGGTATGCTGATTATATGGATAGCCTTGAGAATGGTGGCAATGTGATGCATGGGACGTTTAATCGACGTGCATAGAGGAAGCTGATGCTGAACTAAGGGCTATGTCTCGGTAGAGCGTAGCTCTTTTTTATGACTGCATTTTTTATAATTATTGCTTCTGGTCGCTCAGATGAGTTCAACTATCCATTTCTGAATGGAATAACAAAGGCACCAAATGGCAATCATGAGAAACTGGTCAACGGAACACACCAAAGAAGTTAAAAAATGGTTGGATATCAATACCTATCGAGGATTTGAAGATCTGACTCTCATACAGCTTTACCATGAGCTGCTTGCAAGGACACTGTTCTTTAAGCCTTATCATGAGGAATTCGAAGCGAAAGCCGTGAACCTCTATATTGACCGAATTTTCAGCGGAAAACCGTTTCTTATTACAGAGCAACATCTCGGATACCTCACGAGAGAGGACACCCTTTACCAACCCCCACATTTCTTTTTGACCACGACAGAACGGCTGGCTCAGCTCAGCATCGTTGGATTACGGAATTCATTATTTTTCTGGGATGGAAGTGATGAGTATTCGGTTAACCGTGAATTTCTCGATAGCCCTGTATCCGAAGCTCTCCCTAAGCTGTTCAGAGATACTGTCATGGTCGAAATAGACCTTGCGAATGGAACTGATGAGGAAATAGCTGAATCTTTGAAAGCCGCGCTACCTCAATGGCGTAAAGTACGGGGCATTGAAGCCGATACATCTGATTCGATCAGGTTTGGCTATGGAACCATCAAGAAAATCATCAACTACAGACTCATACCCATGATTGACATCCTTGTATGGTCTACTCTGCACAAGGTTCGCATATCAGAAGATCGACTTTCACGCCTCCTTTACACCGACGATGATGATGAAGAACAGACCCGCCTCAATCACCAAATTCGGGACACAGACAGACCACTGGCGATAAAAGCAGCCAGTATACCTTTCATCCGTCAGTTCCATCTGTTCATCAACAAAAACAGTCATCTCAAAAACATCAGAGTTTCAGACGTGATGAAAATCGCGGATTCTGATAAAGACTGATATCCATACCCTTGGCGATCTGAAGGTCGCTCTTTTTGCTGGTGATTCAATCGTATATTCATTTCCGTCAACATAGATGAGGGAAATACCATGAATCAGCCATGCACACGTCTTATCCGCCTGTCAGAAGTGATGAATAAAACCGGATTTGGTAAGGCTTGGATTTATCGTCTTATCAGCCAAAATCGGTTTCCACAGCCTGTAAAGATCGGTATTCGTGCTATTGCTTTTATCGAAAGCGAAATCGATGAATGGATTCAATTAACTATAGAGAATTCAAGAAAGCATGTTGCTTAAGAGGAATGTTGCTACATCGATCTTTTAATTTTTAATAATATTAAGAAAATAAATTTATAGGCATTATAAGTTCACTGACTGAGTTTCAAAAAAAACGAGGTTTTGTAAAGTTTAAATCTAAAAAATTACTATATTTAACGGAATTCTTTACTTTTTTTCTGGCAGAGCTTTTGCTATAAGGTTTAGAGATGGTTTTCTTAATATCGGGTATGGATACGCTATACTAGCCGTACCTGTTTATTTGACGTCAAATAAATTTTTTCAAACCATTAATATATATACCAAATAAACTAAAATCATTGTAAAGAATTTGAATTATTTTGAATTGGAATATATTTAATAAGTGAGAGTGATATTAATTTGTAAAGAATGAGGTCAAAATGGGATATAAAGTAAAGAAATTCATCATGAGTAATGGCGAGCGAGGATGCCTGATCCTTGATAAAAATAGTAATCTACCAGCTTACTATCAAAATCTATTTCTTACTATAGACATAAGAAATAGAGGCGCAACCGCCTCAACTATGGAAATAGTTGCAACTAACTTACTAATTTTTAGTAATTTCTTAGATAGTAGGAAAATTAATATAGTTGAGAGAATTGAGCTTAAAAAGTATCTCAGCGTTGCAGAAATAGATGATCTGGTAAGATATGCGAAACAAAGATTCGATAGACAAAAAATTATAAATATAAAATCAGCAAGTAATAGGTTTATTGCGAAGAGAACCTTTAGTTATAGAATACACGTTTTTTCACGCTACCTTAAGTGGTTATGTGGATTAGTTCATTCGTCAAAGGGGATTCATGCAAGGTATGAAGTAGACGTATTTATTGAAAGTATCAGAGCACATATTCCAAGAAACAGTTCATTGAATATGAATGAAATATCTGAAAAATCGTTAAATGAAGAAGAGATCAAAGTGCTTTTCCGTCTATTAGAAATTGGCGGGATTGAAAACCCTTTCCATAAGGAAGTACAGGTCAGGAACAGACTAATATTTACCTTGCTCTTAAATTTAGGTTTAAGGGCTGGAGAGTTGCTCAATCTTAAAATAGATGATTTTGATCTCAGAGACAATACTTTAAGTGTAGTCAGAAGACATGATTCAAAAGAAGATGGAAGATCTTATCAACCATTAGTAAAGACTGGAGAAAGGGTTATTCCGTTATCTGATGAGTTAGCCTGTGAAATTTTTGATTACATAAGCAATAGCAGAGAAAAAATGACAAAAAGAAAAAAGCATAATTTCTTATTGGTGGCTCATTGCACCGGAAAAAACGCAGGGGAACCCTTAAGCATTTCAGCTTATGAGAAGGTGATATCAACACTGAAACGAGGATGTCCAGATCTATATAATCTTTCAGGTCATAAGCTAAGGCACACTTGGAATTATATGTATTCTAAAGGCATAGAAGGTGCTGAATTAGAATATAGTAGAAGGAAAGATTTAAGGAATTATCTGATGGGTTGGTCAAAGGAGTCAATCATGTGTGATAGATACAATTTTAAATATATATCTCAACAAGAGAAGAATGTCGTCTTAAAGGTCTATAAATCAGTAAGTAAAATAATTAGTGGGGTTTAGTGTGGAAATCAAATGTATTGAAAATGAGCAAACTTTTTTGGCTAAGATGAATAGATATAGTTTCAAACTGTCAGATAAGAAATGGCAACTTGATAAAGAAAACTGCGTATACCCTCATAAAGTTGTAGATAGAATGCCTACAAAAATGAAACTTAGCTACTTAAAAACATTAGCTTACTATGCGTCTGAATATAGTTCTTTTTATATACAAAATATTAACAATCTATTTTATAAGTGGTTTGGTGCAATGACCATCGATACTATTGATGACAAAGCAATATATCAATTGAATGTTTATTTAGGTTCAGAAAGAAACTACAAACTAAACATAATTAAGGCTTTCATCACTAAATGGAAAAATCTCAATTATCCTGGGGTAGAAGCGACTGCCATTAGAATGCTGGAGAAAATAAAAATCATTCCAAACCAAACAGGAGATGCAGTCAAAAGACGAGATCCAAATAAAGGACCTTTAACTGAAGCGGAATTCAATAATATTATTAACGCCGTTGGAAAACTTTATCATGAGAAGAAAATTCAATGCTTTTTGTATTGTTATATCCTTTTGTTGGCAATAACAGGAAGAAGGCCATTACAATTAATATCTCTAAAAGCTAAAGATCTCATTAAAAATGAGAAAGGGTGCTTTTTAAATGTACCAAAAGTAAAACAAAGAAAATGTTTCAGAAAAGAATTTAACATGGTAATGATAGAACCGTTCTTATATGACAGCTTATCAATGTTAATTAATCAAAATCAGGCGTTTGTTGAAGATAAATTCAGTGTTGGGATTAGTAACTATAGAGGCGAATTACCAATATTCATGAATTTAGATAAGATTACGGAAACAAAAATGATTGAAGTTTTTTTATCTGATTTAACAACAGATTTTTTCCATATGAAAAATTCAGTTATGTCAAAACTATTAAAACACTTTCCGTCAAAATTCGATGTAAGGTCAGAAAGGACTAACAGCTATATAGAACTTAATGCTAGAAGATTCAGATATACGTTAGGAAGTCGACTGGCTAACGAAGGAGCCTCAATTGAGGTGATTGCTAAAGCATTAGATCATAAATCAGTAAACTCTTCTATGATATATATAAAAAATAACCCTGACAACGTTTATGACATCGATAAGAGACTAAGTGCGTTTTTTAACCCCTTATCTAATATACTTATGGGCATAGAGATTGAAGAAAACAAGAACTTTTTTATCAAGTATGTTTCAGATGCATTTTTCTTATTAGAAGATACGAAAGAGGATTTGAAATGTTTAACGTGTAAAAAATTCAATCCCTGGAGAGCATTATGAACAAAATATTTTTTTTTGAACCAAGCAATAAAAACAACCCTCACGATAATGTTATTAAGTTCATCGAGTTTTGTAAGAGTACTATTTCTAATAATAATTTAACAACTTCTTGGGAAAGCAATAAATGGAAAGGTTTATATAGGTTTACTAAGTTTAACTCAAAAAACAACCTAAACAGCAAAGAATGCTTGGATGATAGCTTTATTAATTTTGCTAAAGCATATATGTTGCATGTGCATTCATTCAATAAATCTAAGACGAAACACTCAACATTATCAATGTTGAAGATTGTCGAATTCGTTTTACTTAAAACCAATATGGAAGCTAATGTAAACTATTGCAACAATTCAATCTTTGATGAATGCATAAGAATAGCCTCTGAAAAGTATTCTAAAGCACATGCATTTGCTATTGGGAAAGAACTTGAGAAATTGAGTTCATTTTTAAATGATAATAGGATGACTAACTCATCTTATTTATTTTGGGTAAGTCCAATTAGGTATAGGATTACTCAGTCTTGGACTGGTTATGATTCTTCACTGGAAGGCCATTCTAGATTGCCTGATATCAAATCAGTTATTGCGATTGCTGAGATTTTTTCAAAGCAGGATGAACAATTATCTTCAAGAGATATACTTACTACATCTGTGCTTGCTTTACTTATGTGCGCACCGAGTAGGATATCAGAAATTTTAGCTTTGCCAGCGGATTGTGAAATTACAGAATTTGATGGAAAGGGCATTCAAAGATACGGATTGAGATTTTTTTCAGCAAAAGGGTATGAAGGTAATATAAAATGGATTCCAAGTTTAATGATACCTGTAGCTAAAAGAGCTATTAGCAGATTAAAAGAATTATCAAGTCAAGCGAGGTTATTGGCTGCTGAAATTCAAAAAAATTACTCTAATTCAACGATGGGAACTCTTAAAGAGAATATACCTAAAGATTTCCCTTGGTATGATAGAGAGAAGAAAATTGAATATTCTAATGCGCTTTGCTTGTTAACTGAAGGACAATTAAATCAAAACAAAAAGAGAATGTTAGATAAGTTATTCAAACCTACAATGAGTTATTTTAAAACTGACATTATTGATTCAGATTATATAAAAGGAAATTTTAATCTCTTTAAAAGACATGGTTATATAAATGAAGATGGTAGCCCATATTTGCTAAGAACACATCAACTGAGGCATCTTCTCAACACATTTGCTCAAATAAATGGTATGGATGAATTTAGTATTGCTCGCTGGTCTGGACGTAAGCTCATTTCTCAAAATGTTTCTTATGACCACAGATCGCATCTTCAAATGTCTAAAGCAATAAGAGAACAAAAGTTATCAGTATGTGTTAATGAGCACAGAATAAAGGATATTCCAGTGGTGGATCTTAATGAGTTTGATTCACTTAGCAGTGGTGCAGTACTTGTATCAAAACATGGCTACTGCAAGCATTCATATGCGTTTAAGCCGTGTGAACATTATCCGATTGAGAATTCTGGTTTAGATAACGAAACGATTTCAAACATTCACGATAAAATATCAAAAAGAACACTGTATGATAAAAATGATGGGAACATAAATGCTGATAGATGGTATGAATTCCATAAGAGAATAAAAAAAGGAGAATAAATGGCTAAGCATATAAATGGTTATCATGAGAAGAAGATTGTAGATGTTATTAACACATGGTCTATAGATGAAAAACTAACCTGGGATGCTTTGTGCGACAGGCTAGTAAGGATTATTGGGAAAAGACCATCAAGACAATCCTTAAGTAGTCATGTAAGGATTGCAGAAAGCTTCAGTGTGAAAAAGGCCACTATCAAATCTGGTGCAATACATACTGTAAAACCTGCTAATTTAAAAGTGGCTTCTCAACGAATTAGAAGACTTGAAGCAGAAAATGAAGCTTTGAAAGCATTAAATGAACGCTATTTAGAGCAGTTCAAAGTATGGCTTTATAATGCTCACCTTAAACAAATAACGATTGAAGAACTTAATAATCCATTACCTGCAAAATACCTTTAATAAAATTGATAGGTTTTAACTATTGACATGATTAATAATTATGATATTTCTTTAATTGTCAGGATGACAAAAATAAATTGCAAGGATGCATATTATGGAAAAAATAAATATTAATCTTATGGAAAGGTATCTTCTTCTGCTTGATCGATTCGTTGATAAACTCGCTGAATCAGGTTTCTCAGAGCAACGAATTATAGAACAATCATATCTTTTTTGTGCAGGATTTTATATCAAATACCAAAGTGGTATCGAAAAAATGACCTTCTCCAACAGGGAGATTGTTTTAACCTTTCTGCTACTTTCATATTATACTCATATAAATAAACTTGATGATGATTTGATCAACAAAGAGCGTATGAAGCATGTATGCTCTTCATTGATTAACTTTATAGTCAGTAATGGTAGCCGAACAGAGAAAGTCTATGCTAATGAGAAAAGGAAATATGATGCTTCGACCCAAAAAAGATCGTTATCCATCAAAGAGAAGAAAAGAAAATATGGATTGTAATTATTTTAAAAGCCCGTAGTAGGAATCTACGGGCTAACTCTTTTTTGCTTATATTTTTTTATTTTTTTACTAAATCGATAAGATTTCTGATTTCATGATCAAATCTAGCGCTTCTTCTTTTAATCCATTTGATACAAACGAAGCTTCCGATCCTTGATAGGAAATATGTGAGCCACATATACTTGTGCTCATCCCACACATATCCATCTTTAAAGCCCCAAGGCAATGTGAGAAATGAAATAAGTGCAGCAGCACAAAGTAAAATGAAAACAATAGAGAATAGTTTCGAAACAGGCATTGCTCTGTAATACGATGCTGTAGAAGCATTATGGAACAGCATTGTCAGAAAAGCGGGGATGACAACTTTTTTCCTGTTTAAGTTTACTTCATGTTCTCCCGTGTTCTTATTAACGATAAGTGCATCTTTATACACATTATACGAACCATCCTCACTATACTGGCGAAGCTCGTATTTATAAATAGTGTGTGAACTTCTGAAGGGGATACCATAGTCGGAAATCTGCTTCTCATCCCCAGCGTCGGTTTTTACCCAGATCTGATTATTGCTTGGGTTGGAATTAATGACAGTGCCAGAGAAAGTCTTAACAAACGTGTAAGTTTCACCAAACAGATCAAACTTTGGGGCTGTAATCTCTGCTTTCCGGCGATCAGAAAGACCAACATTGACTTCTTCATTGCGGCGTTTCGTGGTGGAGATGCTCATACAAGTTCCTTTGTGTTAGATGTTAAATTCATATTCGATGTATGAAGAAATCAGGGACTACAGATGAGATGGTATCTGCCATTTCAAAACCTGCATGTTAGTTGAGTACGTAAATAGGCTAGTTAAATCAGTCTTTTATATTCTTTGGTGTGAAATCACATTTTGACTGGGTTTACAGGAAAGGCAAATCACTTGTACCGATCGATTAAAGATTAATGATAGATACAGGCTATCAACAAGAGAATATCGATCGGTATAAACGATCAATTTATTGACCTGTATCTATCAAAAAGGCTTGCCAGCCTTACATCGAAAGCGAAGCTCTTTTAGATTGAGATATTGATTCAATGGGATTTTTTTTGGGTAGAGGTGTTATCTCTATCGTCTTCACACAAGTGATGGTTTTGTGTTTTCGAGGACGTTTCAGCGTGGGGACTTTGAGGTTTTTCAACATACGATAAATTACATCGAGGTAGGGGATGTATTCCAACCACCTGAACGCTGACACTGGATAGCTTCGCTTGGGCGCTACTTTTAACGCTTCGGTTGCTATCGCTTCTTTGTTAGTTGCAACAGCTTCTGGGAGAAGCGCTTCGACAGAAGCGATAGAGTATTCGTCCTGACCAGCAGCTCGTTTATCGAGGATAAGTGCTTCTAAGGGGCGGTTAACGTATTCTGTCGTGGTTTCAGGAGCATCTATAGTTATGACCATATCATGAGTTGCACTAACAGATGTTTCTCTGACAGATGATTTCAGTTTAAACAGGAAAGCATTATCACGTTCCTGTTGGTAGTCGATTCTGCTTTGCAAGGCAGACCAGGAATACCCTTTTCCCAATTGAGATGCTTTGAAAGCAATCCCGTTGTATTCGAATGAGAAGCCGTTCATGCGTCCAGTTGAGGCAATATTAGGGATTGGCCTGATATTTTGTGCCACAAGCTGTTGCACGAAGTCGGTAATCGATTGCCTGGTATCAAGCAGTTCGTTAAGGGCGTTTTGGATGAATCCTTTTGGGCATAGCTCACCAGTTCTCTTTTCTATCATCATCTCATTACGGGATTTTTTGAGCTTCGGTTTAGGTGAGGGCGCTGCTAGAGATGCTTTCGGTCCTTTGGTTCTTGTTAGCTGGTAGTCTTGTTCAAGATCCTGGATGATACGGGTGCTGATAAGGTTCTCATTTTTACCTAAGTAGAGCTTCCCCGAAGTTGCATCTATGCGACTTGCAACTATATGTATATGTTGTCCATCTTTATCATCATGTAGGACATAAGCGCGTAGATGCGTATCAGAGAAGCACATACGCTTCATATAGTCATCGGCTAACAGCTTCCATCGGTGTATAGGTAGACTCTCACCAGCAGGCAGACGCAGAGAATTGTGCCAAACAGGTTTACTGACATCGGAGCGTAGGAGCTTCGTAGCGTTGAACTCTGCACTTAGTGCTTCTGCGAAGCTTTCTATGACATTGCCGCCGACTACATACGGATCTGACTTGTGGTGCGAAGCAGGTTTTAATAAATAAGAAATAAGTCCATTAAAGGTTTTTCCTCTTTTGATTTTTTGCATCCCTTTCATGCAACCTACCTGACAGATGTGCTTGAAGCGGTAAGGCATGAGCGAAGCTCTGAGATCTGGCGCTTCACTGCGAAGATTTCTGTCTTTGTAAGCTGACCACCAGTGCTTTTACTTTCGAGATGAATAAGTAGCTTGTTCAGCTTCTGTGAAATTTCGCTAAGGGATTTCCAGGCTTCAATGTTGATAGGCGGCACAGCTACTGGAATCTTATCGAGAAAAGCCAAGCGAAACCATTCACCTTTACTTTTGTCTCCACGCCTTGCATTGAGAAGCTGTAGTTCTTCATGGTTCAACCTAACACTGATGCAATGTGTTCTTAACAAACTTTCAGGTGATTCTTTTTTATATATTTTATTAAAAGTATTTTTCATACGAACTCCTTTCATGTTTTCTATCAAAAACATATTCCTTATGTTCTTATTTACTTATATTTTATTCAAGAGGGATGTCAATGTGAAGGTGTTATTTTGTAATAAACAATATAATAATGGCCATCACATTAGTACATGGAGGCCATTATAAATAATTATTTGTTGTTGGATTGAATGTTCCATGAAACTTTGAATGCAGGGTATTTTCTGCTTATACGCATAAAGCTTGCCTTTCTCAAAGTTGATCTTGTTTTTTCACTATAAATATTTAATTGATCGAGTGATATAAAAACTTGTTTATCAATAGTGTTTAATGTATTAACTATTTTTTCTATAGCTGCGACTTCAACGTTTTTGAAAACAATGGAATCTTCAATTGCTATGGGTAATTTTGTTGTATGTAAAAAGCTTACATCCAAAGCCAGCATATTCGCATAAGATTTACCTGTCCCAGAGTCAGAGTGATGTTCGAAAATATAATTTGTATCACTAAAAATGATCTGTGGTGGTATTCTGTCGGAACCATAGAATTTTGTGTTGTATAATTTGAGGTTCTCGTTTAATAATTTAGATATTTTTGACAGAATTTCTTCTGTCTTTTCTTTTAATTCTACCTTTATAGTGCTTGATGTTTGTTTAAGAGCATCTTGGCGCTCGCGGTAATTAACCGTATCTTCAACTTCTTTTTTCTTTATAGATAATGACAAAACTTCATCAATAATCTCGTCTGGTCTATCGACTGATGCAGCTATTTCTTTGATTTTGAGATCGATTATACTAATTTCAGCATCAATCTCATTTAATTGGAATATAAGGCGTTCTTTTTCTTTTTTTAACTCATCACTCAAGATTTTTGAAATTGATAAATGGAAACCCTCGACTTCATTTAGTTTATCAATGTTAACAGTTGGGAAAAAATCGACAACTTTGCTGAAATATCTTTTTGGAATAGGCTTTGTATCAGAAATATTTTCTTCAATTCTAAATAACTTACTTTCGAGAGAGTATTTTTGTTTGAGATATTTATCTTTTTCGATGGCTAAACTTAGGCTTTTTTCATCAAGGATAGCTTTTATGTTGGCTGCAAAAAGGTCTAGATCTTTTTTTATAGTATCAATTTTATTGTCGATAACATTTAAATCTTGTTTTGCTTGCCTATATTCTTTTAAATTTACTTTTTTGACAAAACCCTGCTTGAACGCTATATCAATATTCTTTCTGTTTACTTCGTTTTCGGCTTTCTTTTTTTCAATTTCTTCAATTAAGTTATAATAGCCGAAGGACTTAATGAGAAATTCTTTGATAGATGCATATCCTTCCCCGGAATAGCGTAGAAGAGGTTTATTTGGATTGTAATTATCTTTTCCCCAAATTCTCGTGAATCTGGAAACTAAATTTCTTAATGAAGGATCGTTTGATGAAAAACCATATTTCTGAGCCAAGAAGATTCTAAAATCTTCAATTGACCACTCTAATTTTTCTTCGTTATTTCTAAAAAACACACTATTATTGGTTTCGGTATTTCTTATAAAGTGATAGGATTTTCCATCAAATTCAAAAGTAAATTCGATGTTTAGATGACCAACTTGAGAAATAACGTCTTTGCATAGGGTGATAAAATCATCACCACCAAAAACATAATCAATTAACATTAGAACTGATGATTTACCGATAGAGTTGGCACCATTTTTAGGTCCCAATATGGCATTCAAACCATTTTTGAAAATCAGTTCTTTTCTAATTAATTTTTCACAGTATATGTTCTTTAGCATTTTATTACCGTCCCATTAGCTGGGTTTAGTATGATTTTCTCTAAAATAAACAAAAAATCGAGTGAGTAAACAAATTCGTCCAGAGATGAGAAGTTGCTTGATGTTTTTTCGTATAAATCAGTAATCTTAATTTCATTAAACTCAGTTTCTAAGATGATTGTCATCTTGTATAATATTGAATCTTGGATTGAGATAGATTTACTTGGTGTAATCATGAGTAAACCTCGCAATTTTGGATGAAAAAACACACCAAAACTTCGGCGGCTACACTATTAGTTTCCTTTGTGTTTGTTTTTATCCAATTAATCAAGTGGTTATATATTTCGGATTGAGATAAATTCTCTCTTTTTAAAATCAAATAGTATGTTTTAACTTCGTTGAATATTATTTCTGATGTGTTTGGAACTCGTTGATCGAGTTGTTGGAATAATTTTTTTATTTCAGTGTAAAAATAAGCAACTTGAGCTTTGACCTTTATCTTGAATGCAGGGCCAGAGTCGGGAAGAATTTTATCATCAACTCTCATAGCTTTGTACGATAATTGAGAACCCTCACTTGGTTCAAGAGTTGATAGTATATCAATTATCTCTTTGATCTCTTCTTCAATCTTAAAATTAAATTGGCTGTTTTTGATTTGTGCTGCTTGTCTCAACTGCTTTTTGATAGCGTACATTTCCCGATAACCCTCAATCGTTCTTGGGTTGTCGAACAACTTATGACAGTCTCTGCACAAGGCAATTAAATTATCTTCGCTATCAACATCATCGCAAAGAAGTTGCTCATCTTTAAGTAATTCCTTTTCCTCTTCACGAGGGGAAAATGGATATATGTGTGCTACTTCATAGAGCTTTATTTTTCGTTTGCCATTCTGAACCATTAAAGGTTTAAAGCATTTTGGGCAAAGACCACTTACCTCATCATATAAAACTATATGCGTATTATGATTGATGTTCTTGCGTTCTTCACCCACTAATGACTCCTTGCTAAGGGGAAATGACTCTCTGTGGATATTTTATTATTATAACATCAATAGGATTTAGCTTTAATTATTGTAAATGTGATCAATATCACGTTTGTGGCGGGGTTTGCAACCTGTGGCTAACTTTCTTTAAAGAATCTGTATTCTTTTGTCTTCGTTTTCTGATGGTGAAGCTGGGAAGCGGCTATGTGATCAAAGAATAGACTTGTCTTCCTTTTCAACCGAAGGGAAGAAAAGCAAGGGAACTTAGTGAAGCGTAGCTTCGATAAGTTAGCCCTTGCTTATTATTGAATTGATATTGACAATTAATATTAATTTGATATCTATATATAAAATAAATTTCAAAAAGGCACGCATATGAAAAAGAAAAATGTCATAATCATTTCAATAATTTCTTATTTTTTATTCATTATATCGTCATTGTTTTTTTTGAATATCACTCCCAATTTTAGTTTTAGTAATCTAGATTATGTTAATGATAGATATGTTATTTTAGCCGTGGTAACAGAAATTTGTATAATACTATTACCACTTATTATGATTATTGCAAAGGTTCTTTTTGATGAGTGTTCTGAGAAGACGAGCGATAAGACTTAAAATTGTCTATGCTTTCTGATGCAGCAATACTCGCTTTAATGATTAGTAAAATAGTGTAAGCGAGTAAGAGAATATACCCAAAGATGTTGGTCATCAGAGTTTGAAATAAATCTATTTTTACGGGAGGTAGAGTTTTTAATATTAACAATGAGGCTGTTAATGCACTTATTGAATAAAGAATAGCATCATTGCATGATTTTATAATATTCCGCAGTTGACTATTCGTTGAAAATAAAATAAAGATTGAAAGTATTATTGCAGGGATTAAAGGTGTTAGTAACCAATACATGCTATTTATTGGTTGGAACTTAACCCAAATTACTAATAAAAATGTTGCAATTAATGATATGATATATCCATGAAATAAAAAATCACTAATTTTTTTATTTTCCATCACGGCATTCCTGTTTGTAATGTTGAACTATTCGTCTTCTCTCTACGTTGCTCAAGATAGTGAAAGCGATTGTAGGCTTCCCTGACATCAATTGTGCCCACGATACTAGTCAACGCTTCTTCGAGCAAGTCAGTACAGAATCCTTTCGCATTGTGATTACTGAAAGGATACGTCTCATACTATAAGCCACTAACAACTCTTTGAAACCCCTGCGTTTTAACGTCATGTTAGCTTCTTAGCTGTTTGCCGGTTCAAGCGGCATATGAAAATCAGAAAACTTTATTGATTATCAGAGGATAAGCAGCATCTTTTTTCGGAATCGCCATTCAGATGCTAACATCCTGTAACATATTAATTAAATGGTGTATCCTCATTTCTATAGGAAAAATCCGCTTTAAAGCGGTTGCTGATTGTGATTATTAGCTTTGTGAGGCAATGGCAATGTGCGAAAGGATGTTAAAAAAAGATGTTTATTCTGAATGGGTTATACGCAATAGCCTGTACTGGATGACTTCGCTTACTCAGTGGAAGCTTTGTGAAGATATATCCTCTTGGACAATCTCTTTTGAAAACGATAGTCCCGAATGCCTCTATGAATTCGAGAGGCTGCTGAATGATTACACTTTGCGAGAAAAACTACAGCATAAAACAGGGGCGTTGAGAGATTCTATTGTCCATAAAGTGCTTCGCAGTGTCGATGAAAGGCTTTCGTGATGGAATTGATGCCATTCAATTTTGACAGATTGCCTAATGGACAGGTGTTTATAAGCAACCTCGCTGGTTTTCATCACTTCATTGATGAGCAAGAGCTGCTTGATCTTTCTGATGAGCAAATCAGTGCGGAACAATCAAACGCACTTGAAAGCAAGCTGTTCATAACCAACGAAAGCTCATCAGCTATTGCTCCCTATGCTTTAAGTTCTGCTTTTGCAAAACGATTGATGAATGAACTGGCGATCAGGCCAATTTTCATGATTGTGCCCACATTACGTTGCGACCATACCTGCAAGTATTGTCAGGTCAGTAGAGCTTCAGTGAACGCCTCGGGTTATGATTTAGATCCCGCTCTCATCCCTGATATCATTTCTACTATCAAAAAACTATCAACTCCACCTTACAAGATAGAGATACAGGGTGGAGAGCCACTCTTGCGGTTCGATTTAATTCAGTCCATCTATGAGCAATGTTCTGAAACGCTGGGAAGCACCGATTTTGAGATGGTGGTAGCTTCAAGCCTGTCTGTCTTGAATGAGGATATGCTTGAATGGTCGAGAGATAGGAACATAACGTTCTCTGTTTCGCTTGATGGTGAGGAAGTTGTTCACAACAGTAATCGAATTCTTGGTCATGGGCTTGCGTACAGTAGAACAGTGTCAGGGGTAGAGGCTATCAAACGGTCTTTAGGCGCTGGTCGCGTTGCAACGGTTACTACAGTTACTAAAGATCTCATTAGGCATCCTGAATCGATTGTCCAGGCTCACTTGTCTCTTGGCCTCAAGGACATGTTTATCCGACCTGTTAGCCCCTATGGGTTTGCACAAAAAGCATCGTTCACATTTTCTATGGAGGAATACTTCAGTTTCTATGCCTCGTTGATAGATGAAATCCTTAAGATGAATAATGAAGGGATAAGGGTTGTGGAACATTCGGCCTCCATTCATCTGAAAAGGATCTTCAATCCCGGCTTTAGTGGTTATGCGGATTTAAAGTCGCCAAGCGGGGTCGTGCTTAACAGTATTCTTTTCAATTATGACGGTCGAGTATATGGTAGCGATGAGAGCCGTATGTTGCAGAAGGTGAACCCTGAAACGGAGTTCAGTGCGGGTGAGGTTAAAACGCTATCATTTTCTAAGAGTCCTTACTATAACGCAGTGTTGAGTTCATCGTTCAATTTTGCTCTGCCGGGTTGTGATACATGTGCATATCAACCATTTTGCGGTGCAGATCCATGCCAGAACATAAGTGTACAGGGTGAGCCTGTCGGTGATAGGAGTCGTTCAACGTTTTGTCAGTATCACAAGGGGATGTTCAGGTATCTGATGAACTGCATCTCAGAAGGTGGTCCGAAGGCTGAGATGCTAAAAGGATGGGCATATGTCTGAGGTTATCAGGAACGATATCTTTCATTTTGCTTCAAAAAAGAATGTGCCCACGGGGTTCTATCGGTTATGCAAACAAAAACCAGTGAACCCTTTATTCTTTTTGCCCAATTTACTGGTAGTTGCTGAAGGCAATAATGATGCCATTCAACCATGCTTTGATTTCTCTGTTATTAGCACTGAATTATATGAGTCAATTGAAGATGGAGATATTGGGATAATCAACAATGGCAATATGGTACGCGTAATTCTGTCCCGCAGAGCCAATCATAATACTGTCTTAGTAACGGAACGCTGCAATAACTTGTGTCTGTTTTGTTCGCAGCCACCTAAGAAATCAAATGATGACTGGCTACTTACCCAATCAGCTCTTGCTATAGCTTCATTTGGTTTGGATGGAGTTGTTGGGGTCAGCGGTGGAGAACCTTTGCTGTATGGAGATGATTTCCTTCACTTCATTGATTTTATCATCGAGAATTCACCAGATACTGCTTTGCATGTTTTAACAAACGGACGCAAATTTTCTGATATCAACTTTACTCAGGAAATGGCAAAGCGAAGCACAAAGATAAAAATCACCTTTGGTATCCCGCTCTACTCATCAAGACCACTTGTGCATGATCATCTGGTAGGGAATGATGGCGCATTTAATGAAACGGTTAAGGGGTTAATTAATGCAGGAAACTCAGGGATTAATATCGAACTTAGAGTTATTCCGACACTGGCTAACTATACAGAATTGGATGATATTGTAGAGTTCGTTGGCCGTGTGTTCTCCAACATCAATCAGATTTCCCTTATGGGGCTGGAATCTATCGGTTGGGCACGAAAGAACTGGTCAACAATCTTCATTGAGCACAGCAGTTATAGTGAGAAAATAATCTCCGCCATAGATGCTGCGCACAGGTCAGGTATACCTCTAACAATTTTTAATTATCCTTTGTGTCATCTTCCCGAAAGAGCTTGGGAGCTTGCTGCTCAGTCGATCTCTGATTGGAAAAATTACTATCCTAAAGAATGTGATGAATGCACTCAGAAGTCTTCCTGTACTGGTTATTTCAGTTCCTCAACAGGCCGTTTTCATCAACCACCGAGACCAATTTTATGAAAAAATTTAATTTTGCTGCTCTACTTCCGGGATTTTTGGCGCTCAATAATTCTGTATGGGCAAGTGATTCATCCACCGGAGCAAGTGATTTGCCTGGTATGACTCTTAATGAACATGATTTAGTGATAGCCCCACTTAACACCGAAGTTCCATTCTACATTGCAGGGCATCGCAGTCATAGCTCCCATCGAAGCCATAGTTCTCACCGATCATCATCAGGTGGCGGGTACTATGGTGGCAGCACTCCTTATTATCCAAAAACATACAGCTCACCAAGCTCATCTGGGTCTTCAAGTTCAGGAACAAGTTCCTCATCGTCCTCTTCCTCTGTGCGTTCGCTTCGTTCTAACGACAATAACAACGCTACTACTACGAATTCTGTTGGAACTACAGAAGCTAACCGTGCAAGTAATGGGCTGACTTCTGGTACAGAGAAGCGTAAGCGCTTAATCATGCGGGTTCAATTCGCTTTGCTGGACAAAGGTTATTACAACGGGAATATTGACGGCATAATGGGGCCCTCCACAAGGCAGTCTATAAAAAATTACCGAATTGCGAAGGGACTACCAACGCCTGCAACTGAAACACTGGATACTCAATTATTGAACTCGTTAAATATTCTGGCCCGCTAAAGATTTCAGGATGGAATGAAATGAAGATTAAACTCTCAATATATAAAGCAAAAAGATTCAATGATGATATTGAAAAAGTTTTGAATTTGGAGAGAGTGAGAAATCCGATTGAGTTCAACATAGATGAGGCTAGGGTGTATTTGTATGCAAAACAATTCTTAGATCCCAAGCCTCCTGAGTGGACAACTTTATTTACAAGCCAAAAGCCAGAATTGGATCATAATTTCTTCGGGAAAAATAGTAGCACTGGTGCAGTCTTGGTTGTTGAAATGAATAATTCAAGATATCTAATTCCTTTCGGGACAGGGCATCACTTAATTAATGATAATAGTATTGTCAAAGGTTTTGGTCTTAAAACTACACTTAATTGTATTGAACATAACAAAATTCGTAGTTTGGATAAAGGCAGCCATAATGAAACAAATCTATTAACTCGTAGTCAAAGTAGTAAAGAGGTTGATATTTTTAACCTTAAAATTGATTCCGAGATGGATATACTAACCACTCTGACAGGGACTTCCACTGAAGATGTTTTAGGTAATAAAATAACGGGTAAAGATGCATTTGTAATTATGCCTGATATTGACCTGAAATCCATCCCGGAGTTGTTAAATAAAATAGACTCCATTTATTCTCAGCCTCTCCCTGAAGAGTTTGAATGGGTTAATAATATAAAAGAGGCAGATGAAGCAGAAGTTGAGATACTTGATTCAATTCTGGTCGATTTAATAAAAGCAAAAGATTTTAATGACATATGGCTGGGTGAACCTGAAATTGTAGATTGGGAGAATCAGATAGGCTATTGTTTTGAGAAGCGGCAAAGAAGCATGATTTATGAAAGTTTGTCGGTTAGTCATATTTGTGAGTATTTTGAAAGCAAAAAGATTGAAATTACTTTAAATGATCTCAAAGGAAGCAGTTTGCATGTTTTAGATGCAGATTATCAGTCTTTAAAAAAATGGTCTCTTTATAGATGTCTGTATGCTGAGATAAAGGAAGGTGATCAAAACTATATCCTGAGAGATTCAATTTGGTACGTGGCTGATAGAAAGTTTGTTTCCACCATTGATAATGAAATTAAACGAATTAAGCTGTATGAGGAAGCCGACAAATTCCCGATTTATTCTTATAAAAGAGAAGAGCAATACAATAAAGAAACTTGTCTTGCTGATCAAAGCTTTACTCATATGGATCAAAAGTTCATATATCATGGTGGTGGGCGAAGTAAAATTGAATTTTGCGATATTATTAGAGGTGCAACTGATTTTATTCATGTGAAATATTATAGCGGTGCGCAAAGCATGAGCCATCTATTTTCACAAGGATTTATAAGCTCTGAACTTTTCATAAGCGATTCTGAATTTCGATGGAAGCTTAATGAAAAATTGCCAGCGCATATAAAATTAGCTGACCATACATTAAGGCCAGAGGCTCAGAAATACAAAATAGTTTTCGCGATTGCCACAAGTAAAAACCTCCCAGATGACTTGCCTTTGTTTTCTAAGATAAATTTGAAGAATTTTAATAAAACTATTTCTAATTTCGGATACGAAGTTAGGATCTGCAAGATAGATGTAGACCCCACAATTTATAAAAAGAAAATTTGTAAACCCCAAAAAAAATAAGATTCAATTTAATTTATCAATGTCAGAGATTTTAGTCAGTTCATTAAGGTATTCATTTTTGTTCCTAAGGAGCCAGTGAAATATTTTAGGGTTCTCAAGAAGTTTTTTAATGTGAGAAATGAGAATTGTCAGTTTCAAGCTATTTGAGCCATAACTCTCTTGTATTGATTGCGTGTCAAAATGAACCTGAGCCATTTCTTTCTCAAGTCGTTCAATAGCTTTTCTATTACCAGTTTTTGTATCTATATTATTTTTAGTTTTGTCAATTAACAACTCAGGGGAGGAACTATGATATAGAGACTCAGCAAAAAGTTTTGAGTAATTATCAAACCTTATCATTAAATTAGCACATTCTATTTGTCTGAAAGGAACCATTCTTTTTAAAACTCTAAAAGTATTTATGGGAATATCTTTATCATTAAATAAATCAACTACTTGAGGGCATATCCCTTTCAATACGGACATGTTGGTTCTTAGAGAATCTATACTTATATTTAGTGATGTACATAACATTTCTTCAGGAACTCCCACTCTTACAGCTTCTTTCAGCATTCTCTGTATTTGTATAATTGTTATACGGTTAACTTTTTTGTTCGGTGTATAAGTATCATATGTAGTTGAAATTAGGCAGTTTGCTTTATCTTCCCCAATATCTTTTAGTGCTTCGACTCTAAGGTGTCCATCGATTATTTTAGCAGTTTTATCACTTTGATCGATGTAAATTAATATCGGTTCAACAAGTCCCAACGCTGATATGGTGCTTTTGATCTGGGAATATTTTTTACTATTTTTGAAGTTAGTAGGCAGCTTTTTAGTATGAACAAGATCAGATAATTTGAAAGTGATTGTTTTTTCACTAAAGCAATATTTAATCATTTTGCACCTCAATTGGTCGTGTTTTTAAATATAATATTTACTACTTCATTTAGGCTTTCTTCATCTAATATCCGTAAAAACTCTTCATCATTGACAAGTTCTTTAAAGATTTGATTTGCTATCAACAAATTCATCTCAACGTATTCTGCTTTGTTTTTAATCTTTCTGTGCTGAGAAATGTTATCTTGATAGATTTTTTTTAATTCATCTGTAGTCATTTTTTTCTTTTTCTTTGTTATCCCAAAGTTATTATTTAGGTATCCTTTCAAGCCTTCATCTCGTGAGTCAAGTATTTCACGTATTTTTCCTACATCTTTGTGTTTTATTAGACCTTTATCAAATGCTTTAATTAACAATTCCTGACCACCTTCAAAATCGACTCTTGCAATCTCAACAGCAAGCGAGATAGGTATGCTTCCTGATTCTACAGCGGATAATAATTTATTTTCACCTTTACTGATAAGCATTGTCAGACTTGTTATCCAGTGTAATGATAATCCAGTCGAGTTAGATATTTCCTTATTGGTTAATCCTTGCTCTGTCATTTCCTTTATACGTTGGAACTGTTCACCAGCACGAGGAACTACTCTTGCCATATTTTCAACCAGACTCATTATGTAGGCTTTGTTTTCATCTATATCAAGTACGATTGCTGGTGTTAATTCTTCTCCTAAAGCTGTCAATGATTCGAGCCTTCCTTGACCACAAATTAAAGCGAATTGATACTTTTTGTCCACGATTCGACGTACGGTTATTGGCTTTCTCAGTCCACTTGTGTCGATACTTTCAGTAATTTCCGAATGTCGAAGTTTATTTCGTGAACGTGGGATGACTACTTTTATGTCGGATATCTTAATCATGTGGATTTGATCATCTTTCATTTAAGCTACTTCCTTTTTATTGGTCGAAAGCATTTTAAAAAATATGTTGATATCGTCGAATCGATACATCTCAAAGAGAAGGCTGTTATTTTCTTTTAGGTTTAATTCATTTTCAAATGAATCAATAGAAGGGAGGATATAGTAATCAAGGGGGACGCTATTAAGACTATTCATCCTTACAATTATGTTGATGTCAGAATTAATGCTTCTGTCTAATCTCACAATCCATCTGCATTTATCTGTAGAGGTTTTTCTACAGCGTGCAAGTATTATGGTAAAGGTTAAGCTTTTATTGATCGTAATGAGTTTGTTTTCAGATATTGTTACTTCACTATTTGTAATTTCCTTGCATATTGTCTTAATAGTGTCGGCATGTTTAACCCTTAAGGCTGAGTTTATTTCTATAAATCGATAATCTCTTTCTGGTGTGTAATTGATGAGTTTATAGGCATTCAAAAGCCCACCAAAACGACTTGCTACGACACTACTCGACGGACCATTATCATCTTCATCGATAATAAAACCTGAAATTTTACCATGTTTAATGAGAACTTTTTTCAAAAAATTAAGTATTTCTTCATTGGTCATTTTTTTTGAACGATTATCAATGATTTCTTTAGCTAATCTAAATTTCTCTGGTGAAATTATAGGCTTGAAAAATGAATCATATTCGATCCACTCTTCTTGTGGATTCTGAATTCTTTGGGCGTTCAATTTCTGTGAAGTACGATTATAAGTGTATTTCCCTGTGTAGCGAATATTAATTAGAATTGAATGTATTCTGCTCCTGTTCCATTCTGTTTTATCACTATATGCATACCCCTCTCTGTTTAGTTTTGTTGCGATAAGATATTCATTTAATCCATCAAAAATAAACATATTAAATATCTTTTTTACCAGCTTTATTTCTTTTTTTGTACCAGGGGTAAGAACTACTCGGTCAGTTTGCAAGCTCTTTCTTTCACCAGGACAAAGTATCATTTTTGGTCTATTGTTATTATCAATTAACTTTCTTCTTAATCCATATCCTGGTATTCCTCCCTGATAGTATCCCCTTTTAACAAGGTTTACGTGTCCCGCAAAAACTTTTACTGAAAGATTCCTACTGAAAGCTCCAGCAGCATATCTAAGAGCAGGAAGTGTAAGCATTTGGATTTCAGGCGATTCATCTGGTAAGTTCTCAGCACAATAAATAATCCTAACCCCATGATATTTCAGTAGATAACTATAATGCCCTGCCTCATCATTATCTTGCCATCGACCAAATCGACTGACATCATAAACAAGAACAGCTTCTATTTTTACTCTTCCTGTAACGACATCTTCTATTAGTCTGTTGAAGTTTTTTCTACCTGAAGCGGAGACTCCGCTTTTACCTTCATCATCATAAGTTTCTACAATCACCATATTGTGATCTTCTGCATATTTTTTTAGATAAAGAGCCTGATTGTCGATTGAGAATTGTTGATGGTCTGTGGACATCCTCAGATACTGAGCGACTCTAATTTTATGATTTTTCTGACTTTCATCACCCATTACACTTTCTCCGACCAGTCAAAAGCGAACAAACCCCCAACAAAATTGATCATTTTTTAAGCAATTTCAACCTCTTTATCCCTTTTGAAGCTATAAGGTTCTTACCTTCATTAAATCATCAAGGTAATGGCAAAAAGCTTTTGCAGGGGATTTTGAGTGCTCGCTTTTGAGTTGCCAGAAAACTATTGAAGTATCTTGCCTCGGCAATCAGAGGACATACGTACATAGAGTGATATCGCAAGAAGAATCTATAGGACTTGAAGAGCGCTGGCGTATTTCATCTTCTTTGAAGTGTAGAGGTATAGCTATAGCTTGAAGTGCTTCAATTCTAAACGGACCAGATGTTTCTACTAAATGGCATACCATTAGCTACAAGCTCGCCCAAAACCAGATTCGAGATGATAGGGGCATTGGTGCATATGTTATGCGTGTTTTTGAGCTTCGGTGATAGTGGGGGCATTATTGGGGGCATGTGATTATTCGAAACATTAAATATTCATCTTTATCAGTAGTTTGTGGGTTAGGTTTCATTCCTATTATCGCACCATCACATTAAAATCATTATAAATCAATCAATTGAAGAGGTTTTCTCTCTCAATATGCGATCTTTTTCTCAGTGATTCTTTCAGTAACAGTTGCCGCTGTGGTTAATAGTGGCAATTGGGATATTAACTCATAGCGGCGTGTCGTTTCCAGGCTCAAACACGTACAAAGTGTGAACCGTCGCATCGTTCCACCAACAACTTGAAGCCGATGACGTCGCCAGCGTATCTAATCTTTTCCCAGACCCCTTGTCAATGTGGCTCGCGCTTCGTGCTGCGCTCCATGATGCAACACGTCGCGATGACGTTGCAGCGAATAAACAGGCGTTAATGTTGGGAAGACTAACCGGATCGGGAAAGAATCCGGCTCTGCCCCGGTTTCAGCCACCGGATCACAACGGCTACCTGATAAGAGGCCATGACAAGGCATCATCATTCCCGTGAGGGGATCACATATGGCTCGTTCATCCCTGTGAAGGGCTAACTGCTAACTGCTAACTGCTAACTGCTAACTGCTAACTGCTAACTGCTAACTGCGGATGTCGCTACGCTCCACCTTCGATACCGTCAGCGGGGCGTTTAAACCCCATCGCCGCGAGCACTGGCTGCATACCGTCAACGACGTGGACTACACGCCGTTTAAGGCCGGGGAAAACCTTGCCGACAACGCCCCGCACTTCTGGCGCTGGCTGACCCGTGCGGCAGGGAACAACGCGGATAAACAGGCGCGTATTCTGGCCGAAATTGCCACTATGCTGGCCGGGGAGGACAACACCACGGCAGAGACCATCAACAACGCTAACATCACGCCGCGTAACCCGCGAAAATACCTGTACCACGCCTACCTGTCGTTTATGGAGTCACACGGCCATCAAAAACCCATCAGTCTGACGGCTTTTGGCAAGGTGCTGCCTAATATGATGTCGGAATACGGGCAGGTGTACCTCAAGGGCAGAACCAAACAGGGCAGACAGACTAACCTTGAGCTGAAAGATGAATCGGATGCCGACTGGCTGCCCAAGTGTGAGGTGGCGAGATAGACGCCAGCAACGATACAACCGGCTCCGGCCGGTTTTTTTACGCCAAAAAACGTCAAAGGGTGACGAGTTACTCATCACCTGTTCACCGACTCATCACCCATTAATTTATTGATTAGTAAAAATAAAAATCCGTGGTGAAGAGGGTGATCAGTTTTGTGAAAAATCTTTTTATTGGGAGGTCAAAGAATACTTTTCTCAAAAATATCGGCTAATGGCCGAGTATTGCCGTGGTATCCGGCCACGTTAGCCGCTAACCATTCTTGAACGCCGATCTTTTCAAAAGAGACACCATAGCCACAGTTGATAATTATATGCTCGAACAATAAACGCTGAGAACGTCCATTACCTTCCCGAAACGGGTGAATTACATTCAAATCTGAATAGTATTCTGCTAACTGAGTTATCAGAGCCGGACACTCAAGGCCTTGTAAAAAATCATTATTGGATAGCTGTGTAAAAATTTTATTGGCTTCAATTGCAATACGGGATACGGTGCAAAAACGTGTCTGGCCTTTAGAAATATCGATATGCCGTATTTCTCCTGCCCAATCGAATAAATCCCCGAATATTTTCCCATGCAGCCTGCACCAGTAATGCAGGTCGTAAGGTGGTTCTTCAAATTCAATATCGAGAACGGCCAGTTCGGATAACTGACGCTCCGCATAGTCGAATTTACTGTTATCGTTGATGCCGAGCTTGTTTATCAGAACATCGCTATCGGGGTAGGTGTAAGGATCTTGCCCTGAGCCGTATTTATCAGACATAACCACTCGCCTTATACATGGCAATCAGGTTTTTTCTCAGCGCTTCCCTTTCCTGTTTGTCTGCGGGAAGCGGCGTATCCTCAACGCTGAATCCTTCAAGACGCATACTGTCCCGGTAGTTTTTGAGTTTCACCTGATTGTAGTAATCGCGCTTTTCTTCCAGTGTCACCATACGTGGGGAGCGCGTTTTGTTTGGCAACGTTTTTGGCGCTATTTTCCGATGTTGCTTGAATATCAACAGGTCGGTATTTTTAAGTTTCTCAACCAGCCGTTCCCCGTCACCGAACACACCCCATGACGAGATAGACAGGGCTTGCCGTTTGCCACTTTTTACACGAGTAATGCTGATATCCATCGTTGACTGGAGCGTGCTTAACACTTCCTGTACTTTTCTTTCAGAGATACCTGTAGCGGTTACGATAGAGTGCGTATTAGGGGAATCCTCTTGTACCAGAGCCGCGAGTACCGCCATTTCATATCGCATGTGCTTTCACCTTTAATCCGCATATATATGCGATAAAGAGTACCACAATCACGGCCTGGGCGTACCTTACCTGCAAGGGTGGTGAGTTACTCATCACCTGTTCATTGGCTGCTCACCACTTAACTCGCTAAAAATAAAGATAAAAAATACAAGGTGAAGAGGGTGAACAGTTTTTAGAAAAATAATTTTATTGGGGAAGCGTCATATTGCCTACTTGAGATTTTGTATCCACTTTAACGGGGCTCAAGCGCCGATGTGTATAAATGAATTTTTAATAACTAAATATATTTATTAAAAACAATTATTTATGGTGTTGCGTTTGACTACTATTGTCTGAAATCTACGGTGATTTGGGGGTGTCAATGGGGGCATGTCGTGTTCGGTCTAGAGGAGATACCCCCGGATGAAGCTCAATGCCAGACAAGTCGAGACTGCCAAGCCTAAAGATAAACCCTACAAGTTAGCGGATGGTGGGGCATGTATCTGGAGGTGTTCCCAAACGGCACTAAAAGCTGGCGCATGAAATACCGTATCGCAGGTAAAGAAAAACGTGCTCAGCGCTTTGACCGGGTATTCATGGTCTGCGACGGTTAAGGGCGTGCGTTTTTTTGAAGGCTCTCAATAGCTGCGTCGTGTTAGCTTTTAGAGCCGTAGTGCGTATAATCCAAGGCGTAGTCTGTCGATTAAAATCAACATTCACGACGGATTATGTTTCTCAGCCCATCCCGCAAAAAATTGATCCACATCACCGCATTTATTCTTATTTATCCACAGCGTTTTCGAACGGTTTCACCAAAGTAAGTCGGAAATCATTGTTTGCGAGTAAGATTCGTTACTGGATACACTGGATGACAACCCTTTAATATGAGAACCGAAAAACGCATCCAAAAAGATTCATCCGAGATTCATACTCGATAGATCTATTTTTACAGCGGCGGAAGCTTTTCCATACCAATCTTTTTTAAGTAATATCAGTTGTACTCATGCAACATTGATTCTGAACCCATTCAGGGATGCATTACTTTAAAAAACGACAGGAGCCGTCAAGTGACGTTATATGAGATTAAGCCTAAATTTCAAAACCTATTAAGACCGATAGTCGTCAAACTGCATCGTTGGGGGGTATCAGCAAATCAGGTGACGCTGCTGGCGATGTTGATATCGGTGATTTTGGGGGGATTGTTGATGTTATTCCCCGTGCCTTTCTTTTTTATTTCTCTGCCGATTTATTTATTTTTCCGTATGGCGCTCAACGCGATTGATGGCATGCTGGCGAGAGAGTTTAACCAACAGACAACCTTAGGCGCGATGCTTAATGAAGTAGGCGATATTATTTCAGATGCCGCGCTTTACCTTGCTTTCGCTTTCCTGGCAGGGGTATGGCCCTGGTTGGTGGTTTTGGTTGTTTTGCTCTCCTGGCTGACTGAATTTTGCGGCGTCATCACGCAAACGTTAACGCGTCAAAGAAACTATCGAGGCCCGCTCGGCAAAAGCGATCGTGCATTTCTGTTCGGGGCGTTAGGTCTGGGGATTGCTTTATGGCCGCAGTATGTGGCTGTTGCCAATGCTGTGTTTATTATTGCCGCGGTATTATTGGTTTGGACCTGCATCAACCGTTGCCGTAGCGCATTGGAGGCGGAGCATGTCTGATAGCGCGCAAGCTTTATATTATTGTCTGGGCGGCATTTTCAGTGTCCTGGTACTGGCGACAATCACGATATTCATATTGAAAAAATGTCGACCTCAACGTGACTGGCTTGAGTTGCAGCAGCGCATCAACAGTTGGTGGGTGATTGTTTGTCTGTTTTCTCTGGCGATGCTGTCGCCAAAATGGCTGGCGCTGACCTTCTTCGGATTTATCAGTTTCTTATCCTTAAAAGAATATTTAACGTTGGCCCCCACGCGGCGTTCGGATAATGTCCCCTTGCTATGGATGTATGCCGCTATTCCATTGCAGTACATCTGGATAGGCATGTCCTGGTACGGCATGTTTATTATCTTTATTCCTATTTATGTCTTTTTATTTTTACCCGCTCGAATGGTGATCATTGGCGATACCAAAGGTTTTTTGCATTCGGCGTCGATTATGCACTGGGGCATGATGACGACCGTCTTCGCATTAAGCCACGTCGCTTTTTTGCTGGCGTTGCCGGGAGAGGCGGTTAAAGCAGGCGCGCTGCTGGTTATTTTCCTCGTTGTTCTGACCGAGATAAATGATATCGCTCAGTATCTGTGGGGGAAGTCGCTGGGCAGAATCAAGGTTACGCCGAAAGTCAGCCCCAATAAAACGCTGGCGGGACTGCTCGGCGGGGTATGCACCACAACGCTTCTGGCGACCTTACTGGGGCCGATGCTCACGCAGATGGACTGGGCGCATTCATTAGGCGCGGGCATGCTTATCGGCTTAAGCGGATTTTGCGGCGATGTGGTGATGTCCGCCATCAAGCGGGATTTCGGCGTCAAAGATTCCGGCAAACTGCTGCCCGGTCATGGCGGTATTTTGGATCGTCTGGACTCGCTGATTTATACCGCGCCGCTATTTTTCCACTTTTATTATTATTTCTATGTCTAAGGAGCGCTGATGAACCGGATGCTGCGCTGGCTGTTTACCTTATGTATCGCTTATCCCGTGGTATGGATTTGGCTTGGGGTTTCCATTTCCAATAGAAAAAAACTACCGGTCGGTGGTCCGGCGATTATTGTGGCGAACCACAATAGCCATCTGGATGTGCTGACATTATTTACGCTGTTTCCTCTGTCTACCCTTGTTAATGTGCAGCCTGTGGCCGCGGCCGATTATTTTCTGAAGAATAAACTGATTGCCTGGTTCGCCCTTAAAGTTATCGGCATCATTCCTGTTTATCGTGGCGCTCATCAGGCGAATCCCTTGCAATCCTGTGTGGATGCATTAGCTGAAAATAAAATAATCATTCTATTTCCCGAGGGAACCCGTGGCGAACCGGGAAAACTCTCGGATATTAAGTCAGGTATCTGGCATTTAAGTCAGCAATGCCCTGAAGTCCCTATCATTCCCGTCTATATGCATGGGTTGGATCGTTCGATGGGGAAAGGCCAAAAAATACCGGTACCGTTTTTTATCGATATTTACATTGATGACCCGTTATTTTTCAACGCCGACAAAGCGTCTTTTAAAGATAAGTTATTAAACCGCTTTCTTGCATTACAACAACATGCCACAAGGAAAATATGATGAGTCAGGAAACGCGTTTATTTCAGGAAGGGACATTCTTAACCAGTGACGATATATCGCTATATTTTCGTCATTGGCCCGCGATGGAAAGCGATAGCCGTAAAGTGATCGTGTTGTTTCATCGCGGGCATGAGCATTCCGGGCGGCTACAGCATGTCGTCGATGAACTAAACATGCCGGACACGCATTTTTATGCCTGGGATGCGCGCGGACATGGAAAGTCTCCCGGCGATCGCGGCTACAGCCCCAGCCTGGCGCGATCCGTGCGGGATGTCGATGAGTTCGTACGCTTTGCGGCGGCGGATGCCAATGTAGGCAGCGAAGATATCATCGTCATTGCACAAAGCGTGGGGGCGGTGCTGGTTGCCGCCTGGGTTCATGATTATGCGCCCAAAATTCGGGGCATGGTGCTGGCGTCGCCGGCGTTTAAGGTCAAACTCTATGTCCCTTTCGCTCGAGCCGGTTTGGGATTATTGCAGCGGATACGCGGCCTGTTTTATGTAAACTCTTACGTGAAAGGGAAGTTTCTCAGTCACGATCCAGCGCGTATCGCCAGCTTTGAACAGGATGAATTAATCACGCGCCAAATCGCCGTCAATATTTTGCTGGATCTCTATAAAACCGCTGAACGTATTGTGTCGGATTCTTCAGCGATAACGTTGCCTACCCAACTGCTTATTTCCGGCGATGACTTCGTGGTACATGCTAAACCGCAAAAGCAATTTTATGCAGGGTTGCGCAGCGCGATAAAAGAACAGCATATTTTACCGGGTTTCTACCATGATACGTTGGGCGAGAAAGACCGCCGTATTGCTTTCGATAAGATGAAGGATTTTATCTCGCGACTTTACGGCAGCGAAGTTTACGCATTTGATTACCGCCATGAAGATCGCTGGAGCCCAAGCGCCGACGCCTATCGTGAATTACAGGCGCCGCCGAAATCACTCTCGCCGGAAGGGCTGTACTACTCCGCGTTGAGCTATGCGATGAACACCCTCGGCCGGCGCTCGGCAGGGATGCAACTGGGCTATGATACCGGCTTTGATTCCGGCAGCACGCTTGATTATGTCTATCGCAACGAACCGGAAGGCAAGGGCTTCCTTGGACGCGTCATTGACCGTAATTATCTTAACAGTATCGGCTGGCGCGGCATTCGGCTACGTAAAGTTCATATACAGCAGATGATCCAACGGGCTTTGGCGACATTGCGCGAAAAAAATATGCCGATTCGCGTTGTCGATATCGCCGCCGGGCATGGCCGCTATGTGTTGGATGCGCTGGAACAACAGTCCGATATTGAATGTATTCTGCTGCGCGATTACAGCGAACTGAATGTGGCGAAAGGTCAGGCCATGATTGAAGCGCGGGGGCTGAGCGGGATTGCGCAGTTCAAGACTGGCAATGCTTTCGACTATGACTCTCTGGCGTCAATTGATCCGGTCCCGACGTTGGGGATTGTTTCCGGCCTGTATGAGCTGTTCCCGGATAATGACTTACTTAGAACTTCTTTGGCCGGGCTTGCGGCGGCGATTCCTCCGGGCGGCGTATTGGTTTACACCGGGCAGCCCTGGCATCCGCAGTTAAAAACCATCGCTTATACCTTAACCAGCCACCAGAACGGCATTCCCTGGATGATGCGGGTTCGCAGCCAGAAAGAGCTGGATACGCTGGTGGAGCAGGCCGGTTTTGAAAAGTGCGGACAGCTTATTGACGAGTACGGGATATTTACCGTGTCGCTGGCGGTGAGAAAACGGCATGACTGAGTCGGCAATCTCACGAAATCCATTCAGCCTCTGGAAACAGGGGCTATGCTGGCTGCTATTGCTGGGGCCGCTGTTTTTTCTGACCTACGGGCAGGTCAACCAATTCACGGCGACGAGGCAGGATGTCGGCTGGATCGTCTTTAGCTGGGAACATGCGATTCCGTTTATTCCGTGGACCATCGTGCCTTACTGGAGTATCGATATTCTGTATGGCATTTCACTGTTTATTTGTACTTCAAAGCAGGAACTGACGCGTCACGGCTACCGGTTGCTGGCGGCATCGCTGACCGCCTGCGCCGTTTTTTTATTATTCCCTTTGAAATTCACTTTTGTTCGCCCGGAAACCGAAGGGATATTCGGTTGGCTGTTTCGTCAGTTGGAGCAATTCGACCTGCCTTACAATCAGGCGCCGTCATTACATATTATTCTCACCTGGCTGCTGTGGTTACGTTTTCGTCAGCATTTGAGCAGAAATGCAAGAATAGTGGCGGGAGGCTGGTTTTTACTGATCGCGGCGTCTGTGCTAACCACATGGCAACACCATTTTATCGACGTATTCAGCGGTTTTATCGCGGCGGTTTTGATTAGCTACGCCATTCCGATCGCGGGGAAATGGCGCTGGCGGCGCCCATCCTCTCACTCTGTCCGCCTGTCTTTAAAATATGCGGGCGGCGGCGTTATGCTTCTGCTTGCCGGCTTCATCATACCTTATGGCGAGATATTGTTATGGCCGGCGATATCACTGTTTCTGGTCGCTGCCGGTTATGCGGGATTAGGCGTTGCGGTTTTCCAAAAAAACGCGCAAGGGAAATTATCGCTTTCCGCCCGGATCCTGTTGTGGCCTTATTTAGCGGGCGCCAGATTATCCATGCGCTGGTTTTCTCGCACCATCCCTAAAACGTCTGCGATTTGCGACGGGCTCTATCTCGGCGGTTTCCCTGAGGCTGCGGTGCAGCAAAGCGCCATCCTGGATTTGACGGCTGAGTTTCATCAAGGGACTCGCCATCCCTGGTGCGCGTATCCGTTAATGGATTTAGCGGCGCCTGATGCGCGAAGCATTTTGCATGCGCTGGCAAAACTTGGCCGCTTGCGACAAACGCACGATACTGTTCTGGTTTGTTGCGCGCTCGGCTTATCACGTAGCGCGGTTGTCGTCGCGGCCTGGTTGCTGGCCCAGGGGAAAGTCGCCAACGTTAAGCAGGCCGTTGAGCTGATAAGAACTCGGCGTCCGCAGGTAGTGTTAACGCCAGCCCATCTTGCTGTGCTGGAACAATTGCAGGAAACTTTATGCCGAACATCGCGCTGACGAACCGTATCATGCAGATCCATCTTTCAAGTTGGCGTTACTTCGCATTCCTGACGCTGCCGCCTTTAGGCATCGCCTTTAATTCGGCATATTCCCTGCAAAGCGTATTGTTGTTGATTCTGTTTTTCATTAGCCATTATTTTTGCTGGCGCTTGTGGCTTGATGAGCGGCTTTTTTTGTTGCTGGATAATGAAGGCGACCTCGCTTCATTTGACGAGGGAATGGCCTATTTATGGCCGATGAAACAGGATAAAACGCGTACGCTGGCGGAACGTTGGCTGGGCGCGCGCCGGTTATTTCGCCGGGCGATGTTTGCCACGCTTGCGTTGTGGGCGGTCGCATTAATCACGTTGTTATATCCGTCTTAGTATGGCTATCCCGCGCTTAAAAGCGACGTTATGCATCATTATTAATCGGGATTGATTGTGTTCCAGGAGGGTGCAGGTGGATTATGAAGCGCAAATTAGATTATGGCTAATGCAAGATGAAATGAGACTTGACGTCATCAAGGCCGTATCCTCGTTAACCCTTTCTGATTGTTGGGTCGCCGCCGGGTTTATCCGTAATTTGGTCTGGGATAAATTACATCGTTATTCATATTCCACCCCATTGAATGATATCGATGTTATTTATTACGATGCAGAACAGACGGATAAGTCAGCGGATTTATTTTATGAATCGCAACTACGCGCATTAACAAACGCGTCGCTTGGTTTTTCGGTAAAAAATCAGGCGAGAATGCACGGTAAGTTAAAGAAAACGCAATATAACAGCACGCTGGAAGCCATGTCATACTGGCCTGAGATCGAGACGGCCGTCGCTGTAAGATGGATAAATGACGATATTCAATTTATTGCGCCGTTCGGTCTTGAGCGTCTATTCAACAAAACAATTACATTTAACGTGAAGAGCAGTTTTGAAGCGTTTAACCAGCGAATAAATAGTAAGGGCTGGCTTGAGACGTGGCCTGATTTAATTGTGCATGAGAAAGGGTAGATAAGATCTTTCTCCGCCGTTCAATGATTGAAAATAACGGCACCGGATGATTGCCGCGCGATGATGTGTTCATACGCTAATCCGCCGCTTGAATTCGGATATCATGGGGCGGCTCGCCCCGTACAGCGCAGGAAGGACAAGAAGCCCTTAATGCCGGGGCGTCGGTTCATGCATTAATGAATCTTTGTGGCAATCTCTAATGTGCCATTGATGATGAACTGAACGCCCATGCACACCAACAGAAAACCCATCAGGCGGGAAATGGCCTCGATACCGCTTTTGCCGACAAGCCGCATGATGAATCCTGAGCTTTTCAGGCTCAACCACAAAATCAGGCTGACAATCAGAAACGTCAGCACCGGCGCGACCGTAAGCACCCATGGCGTAATATCTAAACCGCTCTTGATTTGTGATGCGGAGCTGATGATAAGCGCGATGGTACCTGGGCCTGCGGTGCTGGGCATCGCCAACGGAACGAAGGCGATATTGACCGCGCTGGAGGATTCGCTGTTATGGATTTCATCGGCTTTACTTGCCACTTCAGGCGAGTTCTCTGGCTGCTGCTGCGGAAACAGCATGCGAAAGCCGATAAAGGCAACGATCAGTCCGCCAGCGATGCGCAATCCGGGAATAGAAATTCCGAAAGTATTCATGACCAGTTGCCCGCTATAAAAGGCGACGGTCATAATGATGAAAACATACAGGGATGCTTGAAATATCTGTTTGTTCCGTTCGCGGTAGCTCATACTCCCGGCCAGCCCGAGGAACAGCGCCACTGTTGTCAGAGGGTTGGCGAGAGGTAAAATTAATACTAAACCCACTCCGATTGTCTGAATTAACTCCAGCATTTAATCTCCTGTTGGCTATGAACAATGCAAGGCTGGCCTGCAAGTTTCCTTTTTAAGGTAAAGATGGTCTGGCGCTATCTTACTGCAATTGCAGTTGTTTTTTTCAGGCTGTCTCGTCATTTTCCGCCAGGGTTTTAAAGCGGCGGAGCGTTTTTGTCAGCATGTCTTTGGAGAAAATATCAAACATCTGGCTGATTTTTTTCCCCAGCAAACCACCGGGAGGATCAAAGCGAATCATCAATGTCACTTCGGTTCCCAGGCCAGGCTGGGCGGGTTTGAATGATAGTCTGCCTTCATTGGGGATGCGGGCGCCTTCCAGAGAACGCCAATAGATATATTCCCCCGGTTTTTCATCAACAATTCTCGCCCGCCAGTCAATGAGCGCGCCGAAGGGGGTATTCACACGCCAGCGTGAGTCGGTATGGTTGAGAATATCGATGGTGGCGAAATGATTCATCAGAATCGGCAGCGTTTCAGGCTTGCGCCAGAGCGCAAACAACGTTTCAGCAGGTCGATTAATCGTAATGCTGCTACGAATTTCATCCGAGCCGCTATTGCCGCTACCCCCGATATTTTTTAGAAAAGGCGGTCTTAACAAGAGTCCTCCTAATGAATTTTTGGTCCGTAGAGCATCTTTAACGCCATTGTGACTAATATTGACCATTAAGCAAAGTCGGAAGACGGCATGAGGTCTATGCAACATGCGCGATTTTCCTGCAATGGGGTTCGCAACTCTGATGGCAAGACCTCTTTCTCCGGGGAAAAGTGTTACCCTCACTTATCTATGCCTGATTAGGATGATGGAGCAATGACGGAAACTGATATTTCACGATTAAGCGGTCTGGTCGGCGATCGGCTGAAGGCCCGCGGCGCCAAGATGACCTGCGCGGAGTCCTGTACCGGCGGATGGCTGGCGAAAGCCATCACCGATGTGGCCGGTAGCTCCGGCTGGTTTGATTACGGGTTTGTCACCTACAGTAATCAGGCCAAACAGGTGCTGGTCGGTGTGAATGAAAAGACGTTGGCTGACTACGGCGCCGTAAGTTCGGAGGTCGTGCGGGAAATGGCCGCCGGCGCGTTGACCGTCGCCGGGGCGGATTTCGCCGTCTCTGTCAGCGGTATCGCCGGGCCGGATGGCGGAACGGATGAAAAACCCGTCGGCACCGTCTGGTTCGGATTTACTGATAACCAGGGGCGGGCCTTTACGCGCAAAGCGTTATTCAGCGGAGACAGGCACGCCGTGCGTTTGCAGTCGGTCCATTTTGCGTTGCAAACGCTATTGGATGAGTTTCTGCAAAAATAATCTTGATGCTGTATGCGTATACAGTATAATGTCGACAATTACTCGGTAATCCATGACTAAACGGCCGGTAGAGAGACAGCTTTACGCCGTATGACAGGAGCAGAAATGGCTATTGATGAGAACAAACAAAAGGCACTGGCAGCAGCGCTGGGTCAGATTGAAAAACAATTTGGTAAAGGTTCTATCATGCGTTTGGGCGAAGATCGCTCAATGGATGTTGAAACCATTTCTACCGGCTCCCTGTCTCTTGATATTGCATTAGGAGCCGGCGGTTTGCCGATGGGACGCATCGTCGAGATTTACGGCCCGGAGTCCTCGGGTAAAACAACGCTGACGTTGCAGGTGATTGCAGCGGCTCAGCGTGAAGGCAAAACCTGCGCCTTTATTGACGCGGAGCACGCGCTGGATCCGATTTACGCCAAGAAACTGGGCGTCGATATCGATAATCTGCTGTGTTCTCAGCCGGATACCGGCGAGCAGGCGTTGGAGATCTGCGACGCGCTGACACGCTCCGGCGCGGTTGACGTCATCATTGTCGACTCCGTCGCCGCATTGACGCCGAAAGCTGAAATCGAAGGTGAGATCGGTGATTCGCACATGGGACTGGCTGCGCGTATGATGAGCCAGGCGATGCGTAAATTAGCCGGCAACCTGAAACAGGCCAATACGCTGTTGATTTTCATCAACCAGATTCGTATGAAGATTGGCGTGATGTTCGGTAACCCGGAAACGACGACGGGGGGTAACGCGCTGAAATTCTACGCGTCGGTTCGTTTGGACATTCGCCGTATAGGTTCGATCAAAGACGGCGACGAAGTCGTCGGTAGCGAAACCCGCGTTAAGGTCGTGAAAAACAAAGTGGCCGCGCCTTTTAAACAGGCCGAATTCCAGATTTTGTACGGTGAAGGGATTAACATCTACGGCGAGCTTGTCGATCTGGGCGTTAAGCATAAGCTGATTGAGAAAGCGGGCGCCTGGTACAGCTACAACGGCGACAAGATTGGACAGGGTAAAGCCAATGCGTGCAATTATCTGAAGGAAAATCCTGCTATTGCGGATGAACTGGATAAAAAACTGCGTGGAATGCTGCTGCATAAGAGCAGCGATTTATCCCCGGCGATTGATGGCGATGCTTTTGATGAAGTCGCCGTCGGCGAAGGCGATAAAGAGTTTTAAAGTTGGTTAAGTTGTTTACCGCAACGGTGTTCATCGGATTTGTGAATGAGTAAACCATTACGTTATGCGATGAATGTGCTTTCCGTCCGCGACCATAGTGAAGTTGAAATACGCCGCAAGCTTGCGGCGTATTTGCAAAAAGCGATCACTGCGGAGCCAGAGAGTGATGAAATGGCGGACGGCGCTGCTGTGGAGGAAATCGAATCTGCTATCGCTTATTGTACGGAGCACGGCTGGCTGGATGATGAGCGCTATGCTCGTCGTTATATCGGTAGCCGTAGTCGTAAAGGCTATGGCGCCCAGCGTATCAAAGCAGAGTTAGGTCAGAAGGGCATCGATAAGACGACGATCGCTGTTGCATTAAACGAATGTGATATTGACTGGTTCGAACTGGCTAAAGTCGCAGCAGAAAGAAAATTCGGGCCTCTCCTGCCTGTCGAATGGAAAGAAAAAGCAAAACTTCAACGATATTTGCAATATCGCGGCTTTTCCCATGAAGAAATCAACTCCATTTACACTAATTTTTCAGATTGAGTGCATACGGGATTTTACTTCCCATCGAAGAAAATTTATCTTATTCCCACTTTTTGTTCGTGAGTTGCACGGTAGCGTCAGCATGCTGCACTAACCTTGCCCACGATCTGTTCTTTTAGTTTGATTCCAGGACAATTATGAGCAAGAGCACCGCTGAGATCCGTCAAGCGTTTCTCGATTTTTTCCACAGTAAGGGACATCAGATTGTTGCTAGCAGCTCTCTGGTGCCGAATAACGATCCAACATTGCTATTCACCAACGCGGGTATGAACCAGTTTAAAGACGTGTTTCTTGGGCTGGATAAACGTAGTTACTCACGGGCGACTACGTCGCAACGCTGCGTGCGCGCCGGGGGTAAACATAATGACTTGGAAAACGTCGGCTATACCGCTCGTCACCATACCTTCTTTGAAATGTTGGGTAACTTCAGCTTCGGCGATTATTTTAAGCGCGATGCTATCCACAATGCATGGGAACTGCTGACAGATCCCAAATGGTTTAATCTGCCGAAAGAGAAATTGTGGGTAACGGTATACGCCACCGATGATGAAGCCTATGACATTTGGGCCAACGAAATCGGCGTTCCTCATGAACGTATTATCCGCATTGGGGATAATAAGGGCGCGCCCTATGCTTCAGATAACTTCTGGCAGATGGGCGACACCGGCCCTTGCGGCCCGTGTAGCGAGATTTTCTACGACCACGGCGAGCATATCGCGGGAGGGCCGCCGGGAAGTCCGGACGAGGATGGCGATCGTTATATAGAAATCTGGAACCTCGTCTTTATGCAGTTCAACCGTCAGGCCGATGGCACATTGCTGCCGCTACCCAAGCCCTCCGTGGATACCGGCATGGGTTTAGAGCGTATTTCCGCGGTGTTGCAACACGTGAACTCCAACTATGAAATTGATTTGTTCAAAACGCTGATCGCCGCCGTTGCCAAAGCGGTGGGAACAACTGACCTGGACAACAAGTCGCTACGCGTTATTGCCGACCATATCCGTTCTTGCGCGTTCCTGATTTCCGATGGCGTGATGCCGTCAAATGAAAACCGGGGTTACGTTCTGCGTCGTATCATTCGCAGAGCGATTCGACATGGCAATATGCTTGGCGCGACCGATACGTTCTTCTATAAGCTGGTCGCTCCGCTGATTGAAGTGATGGGCTCCGCCGCTGATGAATTAAAGCGCCAGCAGACGATGGTTGAGCAAGCGCTGAAGACGGAAGAAGAGCAGTTCGCTCGTACGCTGGAGCGCGGCCTGGCCCTGCTGGATGAAGAAATCAAAGCGCTGAAAGGGGATACGCTGGACGGAGAAACCGCTTTCCGTCTGTATGATACCTATGGTTTCCCGCTTGACCTGACGGCCGATGTTTGTCGTGAACGTGGTCTGAAAGTCGATGAAGAAGGGTTTGAGCGCGCCATGGATGCGCAGCGCGCGCGCGCGCGCGAGGCCAGTGGCTTTGGGGTCGATTACAATAATCTTGTGCGCGTCGATGTGAAGACGCCGTTCTCCGGCTATGAACAAAACCAGCAACAGGCGAAAATCATCGCGCTTTACCATAATGGCAACGCGGTTGATCAGATTAACGCGGACCAGGAGGCCATTGTTATTCTGAATGAAACGCCATTTTATGCCGAGTCCGGCGGTCAGGTAGGCGATCGGGGCGAATTAAAAGGCGCCAACGTTAACTTTGCCGTTGAGGATGCACAGAAATACGGGCAGGCCATCGGTCATATCGGTAAGCTGGTTCAGGGGACGCTGAAGGTCGGTGACAGCGTGGAAGCGGTTATTGATAACGAACGCCGTAATCGCATTCGTCTGAATCATTCCGCTACTCACTTGTTGCATGCCGCGTTGCGTCAGGTTTTGGGCGATCATGTCGCTCAGAAAGGCTCTCTGGTTAATGACAGCTACCTGCGTTTCGACTTCTCGCACGCGGAAGCGATGAAGCCGGAGCAGATTCGCCAGGTGGAAGATATCGTCAATGCGCAGATTCGCCGTAACCTGGCCGTACAGACCGAGGTAATGGCGTTGTCGGATGCCAGGGAAAAAGGGGCGATGGCGCTCTTTGGCGAGAAGTATGAAGATCACGTCCGGGTTCTTACCATGGGTGATTTTTCCATCGAACTGTGCGGCGGGACTCACGCTGGTCGTACGGGGGATATCGGCCTGTTCCAGATCGTCTCCGAGTCCGGTACGGCGGCCGGCATCCGTCGTATTGAAGCGGTTACCGGGGAAAACGCGCTGTCTGCGTTGCACCGCCAGAGCGACGTCCTACAGGATGTCACTCAGCTTCTAAAAGGTGATAGTAATAATCTGGTTGATAAGGTACGGTCTGTACTTGAGCGTACTCGTCTGCTGGAAAAAGAGCTCCAACAGTTGAAGGCACAGCAGGCCGCGCAGGAAAGCTCCTCGCTTTCAGGCAAAGCGAAAGAGATTAACGGTGCGAAACTGCTGGTCACTCAGTTGGACAATGTTGAGCCTAAAATGCTCCGCACCATGGTGGACGATCTGAAAAACCAATTAGGATCGGCCATTATTGTGCTGGCAACGACGGCGGAAGGTAAGGTCAGTCTCATCTCCGGCGTCACGAAAGATCTGACCGATCGCGTGAAGGCCGGCGAGTTGATTGGCTTTGTCGCTCAGCAGGTAGGCGGTAAAGGCGGCGGGCGCCCTGATATGGCGCAGGCCGGCGGCAGCGATATCGCCGCGTTACCCGCAGCATTGGCCAGCATTGAACCTTGGGTGGCTGATAAGCTATAAATATTAAATCAGAGTGTTATCCTAACAAAACGCCATAACTTCATTGGTTTTGGCGTTTTTGTCTTGCCGAAAAGGCTTCCGGCAAGCAAGATGAATACGAGGCTACTTTCGATGTTAGGAAGTTGAATCGGCTTGCAAGTCTTGTTGTGATAACAAAGGCACAAGCTACTTATATCGACTAAACTAACAGTAGCGACAAACTATGAGTGAGATGGCGAGGGTGATATCCTCCATCTAGGTTTACGTTTTCACGGCACATGATGGATGATGACGGGGAGACAGAGAGACCCGACTCTTTATAATCTTTCAAGGAGCAAAGAATGCTTATTTTGACTCGTCGAGTTGGCGAAACCCTCATGATCGGCGATGAGGTAACGGTTACCGTACTAGGGGTAAAAGGCAATCAGGTGCGTATTGGTGTTAACGCTCCTAAAGATGTTTCTGTCCACCGTGAAGAAATCTATCAGCGAATTCAGGCAGAAAAATCGCAACCGACATCCTATTGATTGACAAAGCGTCTCGCGGAAACGAGACGCTATTGTCGCTTTCCCGTGTTTTTCCCTCTTCGCATGTTTATCAATACGCCCTGGCGCTTTTGATTATCTTTTCTTACGACAAGATAAGCGTCTGTTTTTCTGTTGATAAAATGCCCTTTTTGCTGTGAATCTGCTCGTCTTGGGTGCGAATTGCGCAAACAAACATAACTTGGGAAAAAGTATTTGACTTATAAGACCGGGAAAGTAATATGTGCGCCACGCAGTACCGGTGAGGGTCAGCAAGAAACATCTGATGACAATCGCAGGTAAGGTTTGGTGAGGTGGCCGAGAGGCTGAAGGCGCTCCCCTGCTAAGGGAGTATGCGGTCAAAAGCTGCATCGAGGGTTCGAATCCCTCCCTCACCGCCATTTATTTTGCATCCGTAGCTCAGCTGGATAGAGTACTCGGCTACGAACCGAGCGGTCGGAGGTTCGAATCCTCCCGGATGCACCATACTAAGTTGGAATGGCAGCAACCCAGTCTGATCTGTTTCGCTTTTAGCGGCATATCATGACAAGGGAGGATAACGTTGCTTTAGCAACGGCCCGAAGGGCGAGGCTTTGCCGAGTCATCCTCCCGGATGCACCATATTATAAATGGCAGGTAATAAACGGTATCCCTGATGCCGATAGTGACAAGCAAACACTACGCTATACAAAGAATTATTAATGCATCCGTAGCTCAGCTGGATAGAGTACTCGGCTACGAACCGAGCGGTCGGAGGTTCGAATCCTCCCGGATGCACCATTCTTGAATACCTTGGGTTATCTGGCTTAACCGCCATGCGCTGATTCACTAAACAGACGTTTTCATTCCGATGCATCCGTAGCTCAGCTGGATAGAGTACTCGGCTACGAACCGAGCGGTCGGAGGTTCGAATCCTCCCGGATGCACCATCTTTAATCGGAACAGCAGCACGCCTCGTCTGGTCTATATCTTCTTCTTCCTTTTTTCACTTCTGTATCGAACGGTTACATTTTTCTTCTGCGTTAATCTTGTTGTACATCGCTTAAACATTTCAAGCGTCCGCATATTCTGCGCCATCTGTCCGGCCTACCGGCTTGTGTGTATTACACTTACCTGTGTTATTAACTCCCTATTTTGCGTGATGCCGCGTGGCGTTCACGGCATTCGTGCGGCAAAACTATTATCTGCACGGCTAATGGCATGATTCTTATATGGTTATTGAGTGAGCGACAATGTTTTCACTTTACGCTAAAGTAGATCTCTCTTTTTTCAGTGATCATGGAGTCATGATGTACGATCGCTATCAAGGGCTGATCTTTGATATGGACGGCACCATCCTCGATACGGAACCCACGCATCAGAAAGCATGGCAGCAAGTGCTGGCGGGATATGGGGTTAACTATGATGCCGCTGCGATGACCGCGCTTAACGGTTCGCCCACCTGGCGAATTGCTCAGGCTATTATTAGTCGTCATCAGGTTGATATCGACCCCTACCAACTGGCGGCCGAAAAAGCGGCGGTGGTGGAGGAGATGTTATTGGATACGGTAAAACCGTTGCCGTTGATCGATATCGTTAAAGACTATCGGGGACGCCGTCCGATGGCGGTTGGCACCGGGAGTACCCATGGTCTGGCTGACAAGCTCCTGAACCACCTTGGTTTACGCGATTATTTTGATGCTATCGTAGGGGCGGATGACGTAGATAATCATAAGCCTTTTCCCGATACCTTTTTACGTTGCGCCGAATTGATCGCCGTCGCGCCGGAAAACTGCGTGGTATTTGAAGATGCGGATTATGGCATTGAAGCTGCCGTAAGGGCAAAAATGGCCGTGGTCGATGTTCGTAAACGGTGAGTGAGTTATGGGCCGCTTTTTCTCTCTTCTGGAGTAGCCTACTGAGTGCGACGTTGTTGCCCGGCAGTTCGGAAGTCGTGCTGGTTTCTTTGTTGGTTTCTGAAAGCGCCAGACCCTTTTTGCTGATTATGGTCGCAACGGTGGGGAATACCCTGGGCGGATTAACCAATGTTTTAATAGGGCGCTTGCTACCTCAACCAAAACAACAGATGGGATATGGTCTGGCTGTACGCTGGTTGCAGCGTTACGGTTCGGCTGCATTGTTATTTAGCTGGGTTCCGGTAGTTGGCGATTTGTTGTGTGTATTGGCGGGTTGGTTACGCATGCCTTGGATGAGCTCGGCGATTTTTATTTGTATTGGCAAAGCGCTGCGCTATATCGTCCTGACAGGGATAACCTTACAAGGCATCGCATGGTGGTCTTAACCGGAAAATGAGGTCTGGTGCGGTCCATCAAGTTTCAATTATGCTTACAAACATTACATTTAACATCGGGAGGTCGATTTGATCCCGGATATATCACAGGCTCTTTCCTGGCTGGAAAATAATCCTCAGGCAGTGAACTGTATCCAGCGTGGAATTGAACGCGAAACTTTGCGCGTTATGGCAGATGGACAGCTTGCCGCAACCAGTCATCCAGAGAAATTAGGTGCGGCATTAACACATCCATGGATTACCACGGATTTTGCTGAAGCATTGTTAGAGTTCATTACGCCGGTCGATAAAGATGTCGATCATCTGCTGGCATTTTTGCGCGATATTCATCGTCACGTCGCTCGTAATTTGGGCGACGAACTGATGTGGCCATTGAGTATGCCGTGCTTTATCGCTAATGAACAAGATATCGAACTGGCGCAATATGGCTCATCCAATATCGGGCGGTTTAAAACTCTTTATCGTGAAGGGCTGAAGAATCGCTATGGCGCGCTGATGCAGACGATTTCCGGCGTACACTATAACTTTTCATTGCCGGTGTCATTCTGGCAAGCCCGAGCCGGCGTCAGCGATATGGAAAGCGGTAAAGCGGAAGTTTCCGCCGGATATTTTCGCCTGATCCGAAATTACTACCGCTTTGGCTGGGTCATTCCGTATTTGTTCGGCGCGTCACCCGCTATTTGTTCTTCCTTCCTGCAAGGCGCCGAAACGTCGCTGCCATTTGAACGTACCGAGAAGGGATTGTGCTATCTGCCCTATGCAACATCTCTGCGCCTGAGCGATCTCGGCTACACTAATAAGTCACAAAGCAATTTGGGCATTACGTTTAACGATTTGAACACCTATGTGGCGGCGCTGAAACAGGCGATCAAAACCCCTTCGGAAGAGTATGCGAAGATTGGGATGAAGAAAGCGGGGCGCTACCTGCAATTAAACACCAACGTATTGCAGATTGAGAATGAGCTTTATGCACCAATCAGGCCGAAACGTGTGACCCGGGCCGGTGAATCGCCCTCTGATGCCTTGTTGCGCGGCGGGATTGAATATATTGAAGTGCGTTCGCTGGATATCAATCCTTTCTCGCCTACCGGGGTTGATGCCAGTCAGGTGCGTTTCCTCGATTTATTCCTGATCTGGTGCGCATTGGCGGACGCGCCGGAGATGAGTGCGGATGAACTGTTATGCACGCGTAAAAACTGGAATCGGGTGATACTGGAAGGCCGTAAACCGGGGCAGACGATCGGCATGGGCTGTGAAACAGCGCAGCATGCTATTGCCAAGGTCGGGAAATCATTGTTTAACGATTTACGTCGAGTTGCGGAAGTTTTGGATAACGGCAACGCTCAGCCCTATTATCAGCAGGTTTGCGATGAACTGATTATTGGTTTTGACGATCCGGAAAGCACCTTCTCTGGTCGCTTGCTGAACTTGATGAAAGAGGGCGGTAATCGCGGGGTCGGACTTCATCTGGCGGAAGAATATCGTAAGATGCTGTGCGATGAACCGTTGCAGATATTGACAGAAGAACAGCTGGCGGCGGAAAGTGAACGCTCATGGCGACGTCAGCGGCAGATCGAAGCAGATGATAAGATAAGTTTTGAAGCGTACCTGGCGGCGCAATAAAAAAGAAAAGGCCACATATCAATGTGGCCAAATGAACATCTCGAATAGGGATGATGATGATAAATGCGCGTCTTTCAAGTATTCAGACTTGCATGAAAAAGAAAAGTTCCCGGAAATGAGAAAAAATGAATTTTTTCTATGAGGAGGTGGCCTGATGCCATTACTAGATAGTTTTACTGTAGATCATACTCGTATGGCTGCGCCCGCTGTCCGGGTTGCCAAAACCATGAAAACCCCTCATGGCGATACAATCACGGTATTTGACCTGCGTTTTTGCCGCCCGAATATCGAAGTGATGCCGGAACGAGGGATTCATACGCTGGAGCATTTGTTTGCCGGTTTTATGCGCGATCATCTGAATGGCGATGGCGTAGAGATCGTTGATATTTCCCCAATGGGCTGTCGTACCGGCTTCTATATGAGCTTAATCGGCACGCCTGATGAGCAGCGTGTCGCCGATGCCTGGAAAGCCGCTATGGCCGATGTGCTGAAAGTGACCGACCAGCGTAAAATCCCTGAGCTTAACGAATATCAGTGCGGTTCGTATGAACTGCATTCGCTGGCCGAAGCCCAGGAGATTGCCCGGCATATTCTGGATCGCGATATCGGCATCAACCATAATGATGAACTGGCGTTGCCGAAAGAGAAGCTGTCGGAACTACATATCTGATCGGCAAAATAAAAAAGAGAGCTGTTACGGCTCTCTTTTTTATCTGATGCTAGACCGTCGTCAGGCGGCCACGAAATGCTGTATCACCCGGCTGCCGAAGTAGGACAATGTCAGTAGCAGCGCGCCAACCAGGCTGAACCAGACCACGCGGCGTCCGCGCCACCCTTCGTGGTAGTGTCCCCACAGCAGCAGGATATAGATGAACCAGGCAAACAACGAAAAGATTGCCTTGTGCAGATTCTCTTTGTTGTTGATCAGGTCATCCATATAGAACAACCCCGTACACAGCGTCAGGGTCAGAAGGACCACGCCAACCTGGGTGATGTGGAACATCTTACGCTCGATGCTCATCAACGGCGGCATATCGGCAGTAAAGCGCAGCTTTTTATTTTTTAACAAATAATCGAGCCATACCAGCTGTAGCGCATAGAGCGCGGCGATGATCAGCGTCGCATAGGAGAATAGCGCCAGGCCGATATGGAACAACAGCCCCGGCGTCGTTTCCAGATGCGTAATGAATTCGCCAGGCATAAAGCTGGCAAACGCCAGGTTGATGAGCGCAAAAGTATACACAATGGGCAGCAGGAACCATCCGCGATTGCGTGAAGCCACGATGGTCATCACGGTGCAGATAATCAGGCTGACAAGGGAGCCGATATTCAACAGGCTGAGATTTTGTCCGGCCTGGACATCAAAAATACGTTGATAAAGCGCTACCGCATGACAGATAAGCGCAACGCTGGCCGAAAGTATTGCCAGCCGACGATATGCACTGTTCTTGCGCAGCAGACCGGGAATAATCAGTCCAAGGCTTAGTGTGTAGGCGACCAAAGCGACAATAGCGAAAACAGACATACGAGTAGGTTATTAACTATCAACTGAGTAAAGTGAGCAGTCAGTATAGCGTTAGTCGTGATAGGCACCAACTGTTCTCCATCCGCGGCGCAGAGATCGCCGCGGCTTTCGTGTTATAATCCGTTCCATTCGCGTCGCGGTAGCGGCTTTGTCTTACATTGAGCATGAGATATGTTTGAAAATTTAACCGATCGACTATCGCGCACATTGCGCAATATCAGCGGCCGCGGGCGGTTGACTGAAGACAATATAAAAGAAACGCTGCGTGAAGTTCGTATGGCGTTACTCGAAGCTGACGTCGCCTTACCCGTGGTGCGGGATTTTATTAACCGGGTAAAAGAGCGGGCTGTCGGCCACGAAGTCAATAAGAGCCTGACCCCAGGGCAAGAGTTCGTCAAGATCGTTAAAAATGAACTGGTCAGCGCCATGGGCGAGGTTAACGCGGAGCTGAACCTTGCCGCTCAACCGCCGGCCGTGGTCTTGATGGCCGGCCTGCAAGGGGCGGGTAAAACCACCAGCATTGGTAAGTTGGGCAAGTTTCTTAAAGAAAAACAAAAGAAAAAAGTACTGGTGGTTTCTGCCGACGTCTATCGGCCGGCGGCCATCAAACAGTTGGAAACGCTAGCGCAAAGCGTCGGGGTCGATTTTTTCCCCTCAGACGCCCAGGAAAAGCCGCTCGATATCGTCAATCGGGCGCTTCAGCACGCCAAGCTGAAATTCTATGATGTGTTGTTGGTCGATACCGCCGGTCGTCTTCATGTCGATGAGGCCATGATGGACGAAATCAAACAGGTTCACGCGGCGATTAATCCGGTGGAAACCCTGTTTGTCGTTGACGCCATGACCGGGCAGGATGCGGCGAATACGGCCAAAGCCTTTAATGAAGCGCTGCCGTTGACCGGCGTGATCCTGACCAAAATTGACGGCGACGCCCGCGGCGGCGCGGCGTTGTCTATCCGCCATATTACCGGCAAACCAATCAAATTCCTCGGCGTAGGCGAAAAAACGGAAGCGCTTGAGCCATTTTATCCCGAGCGCGTGGCTTCCCGTATTCTTGGCATGGGAGATGTGATTTCCCTTATCGAGGATATTGAAAGCAAGGTTGACCGCACGCAGGCTGAGAAACTGGCCAAGAAGCTGAAAAAAGGCGACGGCTTCGATCTGACCGATTTTCTGGAACAGTTGAAGCAGATGCGCAACATGGGCGGTATGGCCAGCATGATGAGTAAGATGCCGGGTATGGGCCAGTTGCCCGATAATGTTAAGTCGCAGATGGATGACAAAGTTCTGGTGCGTATGGAAGCGATTATTAACTCCATGACGCATAAAGAGCGGGCAAAACCTGAAATCATTAAAGGTTCGCGCAAACGTCGAATCGCGATGGGGTCGGGGATGCAGGTTCAGGATGTCAATCGACTGCTCAAACAGTTCGATGATATGCAACGGATGATGAAGAAAATGAAAAATGGCGGTCTGGCGAAAATGATGCGTGGCATGAAAGGTATGATGCCGCCAGGATTTCCGGGACGTTAAGCGCGGAAAACCCGGCGAATAGACAAAGTCTCGCAAGCTTATACGCTTTAGATTGCTTTTTGCGCCAAAATGAGTAAAATTTTGGGGCTTTTTATATGACACTGGGCCCCGTTCCTCGATGGGGCCCGGTTGTTTTATTCACTAAAGAGGATGTTATGGTAACAATTCGTTTGGCACGTGGCGGCGCTAAAAAACGCCCGTTTTATCAAGTTGTCGTGACCGATAGCCGCAATGCGCGCGATGGTCGCTTCATTGAGCGCGTAGGCTTCTTCAACCCGATCGCAACCGGTCAGGCAGAAGCGCTGCGTTTGGATCTGGATCGTATCGAACATTGGGTCGGTCTGGGCGCAACTGTTTCTGATCGCGTAACTTCGCTGATCAAAGACGCTAAAAAAGCAGCATAATCTGTTGCGGTGGTGACAATGAGCAAGCAACTCAGCCCGACGGGACCCGCTAACCCGATTATCTTGGGTAAGATGGGGTCTACTTATGGCATCCGAGGTTGGCTCAGAGTGTTTTCATCCACCGAAGATGCCGAGAGCATTTTTGATTATCAACCTTGGTTTATCCAGACAAAAAGTGGTTGGCAGCTTGTCGAGATTGAAAGCTGGAAACATCACAATCAGGATCTGATCATCAAGATCAAAGGTGTTGACGATCGTGATGCGGCAAATCTACTGACTAATTGCGAGATTAACGTCGATTCGTCGCAGTTGCCCGCGCTGGATGAAGGTGATTATTACTGGAAAGATCTTATTGGCTGTCAGGTCGTGACCGTAGCAGGTTATCAACTGGGGAAAGTCATCGATATGATGGAAACCGGTTCAAATGACGTGATGGTGGTAAGGGCTAACCTGAAAGATGCCTTTGGGGTCAAGGAGCGGTTGGTTCCGTTCCTCTCTGAACAGGTTGTCAAGCATGTTGACCTTTCTGCTCAAACTATTGAAGTAGATTGGGATCCTGGTTTTTGAACTCTGAATTGACCGGTAGTACGAAGTGGAACGAGACTATGTGGATTGGGGTTATTAGCCTGTTTCCAGAGATGTTCCGCGCAATTACTGACTACGGAGTCACTGGCCGGGCAGTTAAAAATGGCCTGCTGAACGTACAGTACTGGAGTCCGAGAGACTTCGCTTACGATCGGCATCGCACCGTGGACGATCGCCCTTATGGCGGCGGTCCCGGTATGCTGATGATGGTGCAACCCTTGCGGGATGCGATTCATGCGGCAAAAGAAGCGGCAGGCGAAGGTGCCAAAGTGATTTATTTATCGCCTCAGGGTCGTAAATTAGATCAGGAAGGCGTGCGCCAACTCGCGACGAATCAGAAAATGATCCTGGTTTGTGGTCGGTACGAGGGAATCGATGAGCGCGTAATTAAAACCGAAATTGACGAAGAATGGTCAATCGGCGATTACGTTCTCAGCGGTGGGGAGCTCCCGGCAATGACCCTGATTGACTCTGTTTCCCGGTTTATACCGGGTGTTCTGGGTCATCAGGCCTCAGCAGAAGAAGACTCTTTCGCTGATGGATTGTTGGATTGCCCTCATTTTACTCGTCCTGAAGTGTTGGCCGGTATGGATGTTCCGCCAGTTTTACTGTCAGGCAACCATGCTGAAATACGTCGCTGGCGTTTGAAGCAGTCGCTGGGCCGAACCTGGCTTAGAAGACCTGAACTTCTGAAAAGCCTAGCTCTGACTGACGAGCAAGCAACGTTGCTGGCTGAGTTCCAGAAGGAATATCAGTCTGAGCAGCAAAAGTATTAGGTGGTCGTTTTGGCGAGACCAGACGAACCCAGATATCAGTTTACCTAGGGTAAGAGACATATTATGAGCAACATTATTAAGCAAATTGAACAAGAACAGATGAAGCAGGACGTACCTGCATTTCGTCCGGGTGATACCGTAGAAGTGAAGGTATGGGTTGTTGAAGGTAGCAAAAAACGTCTGCAGGCATTCGAGGGCGTGGTTATCGCTATTCGTAACCGCGGTCTGCATTCTGCATTCACTGTTCGCAAGATTTCCAACGGCGAAGGTGTAGAACGTGTTTTCCAGACACATTCTCCAGTAGTGGATAGCATTACTGTTAAACGTCGTGGCGCCGTACGTAAAGCCAAATTGTACTATCTGCGTGAACGCACTGGTAAGTCTGCCCGTATTAAAGAGCGTCTTAACTAAGATAGCGCTTTCGCAACATCCGAAAGTTGTTACGAATGAAGGGTTTAGCCAATGGCTAAGCCCTTTTTTATGTGACGAGATTGAATACTTAGCGAGGTTTGCGCGCGACGACCGTGGGGAACATGTGCATGCGATCGTTGATAAACTCTATGTCGCTGAATCCTGCCTTTCTCAATTGGAACTTCGTTTGCGCGTGGGTGCGAAAAGATGTCCATTTCGCATTGAGGATACGCGAGAAAAGCAACTGCTGAAACGCCAGCAGGGTTGGGTCGGCCTCTCGCCAGGGCGAGTCTGCTGACAGCGCCGGCGGCGGCGTCAGGAAGCTGGTCACCAGCGTACCTCCGGGCTTCAATCCATCAAAAAACGCACAATATAATGCGGTCACGCGTTCGTCATCGGGTTGGTAAATGTTCAGCCCATTGCTGGTTAATACATCGACGTGGGTTCCCAGATTGAGTGACCAGGCATCATGGCAATAGAGCGATAACTGTTTTTCAAGACCCCGTTGAACCGCCAGTTGTCGTGCGCCTTCCAGCGCCTGCTGATCCAGATCGACCCCGATTAAGCTGACATCCTGATGATGGCTATAATCGAGCAGCATCAGATCGCCCATAAATCCGCAGGGAACGGATGCCATAACGATACCGGGACGTAATAACTGCTGCAACTGCTGCCGGAAAATGCCGAACCGTTCACGGGTCGCCAGTACGCTAGGCAACTGCTGGTGAATAAGCGCCTCAAGCTGGCCGCTGAAATTGGCAGCGGATCCATCGTCGCGGTATGTCACCAGATGATGCGTCCAGTAGGCATTCAATCCATTATGCTGCAATAAAAAGCGTCCCAGTTCGAAGGTGGCAAGCTCTTCCAGGATGGCGAGTTGCTGTTCAATGGACGCGGCGGGAAGATCGCCTGACTGACGGATCCTGTCTCTGGCGGATTCCATCAGGGCATCATGGTGGTCAAAAGAGGAATCTTGGTGAGATAACAGTTCGGCGTGAGGGGTTGCGCCGCCGGGCTGATTGGTTTTTGACATGTTACTACTCCGTTAGTAATTAACTATTCCGCTGGTTGTTTTACCTTCGTTATTATCTCATATTGAAATTACAATGGCATTCAGCGGTTTCTGAAATTGTGCCAGAGCGTGTGCGGTTGGATATGACGGGGCAGGGGATTACTCGACACTCTGTTGCCATTGATTTTTCAGGCTCTCGGCCTCGGCAACGCCATCACAACTGGCGGGGAAACTTTTGCCGGATTTCCCCCACGCACGCATGTTGTCGATTCGGCAAAAATTCGCCTGTCCCGCGCCGTATCCACGCAAATAGGACTCGCGATCGACCTGCGGATTGCCGAACCACTCCTCCAGCACGCTATTGTCTTTGACGACCATGCCCGACACGGCGTCCTGGTAACCGGCCTCATACCAGAAGTCTTTTTCTCCACTGGCCATTGGCGTAGAGACGTTATTTTGGCACCCTGCGATAATAAGAATTACAGCCAGGACGTAACTGCATTTCATAATGAGACCTTTCGTCAGTGTGGGCATTATCATAAAAATCACACTATTTTTATACGATGCCTAATTTTTCTTTTAATAATTTCAGATAGCGTCGGCTGACAGGAATATGTTTTCCCGTGTTGGTGAGCACTTCCGCCGCACCGTTCTCCAGGAGCTTAATTTCTTTCAGTAGCTCCGTATTGACCATATATTTCCTATGGCAGCGGACGAAAGGCGTTTTTTCTTCCAGCGTTTTCAGAGAAAGTTGCGTATAGCCTGACTCATTTATCCCAACAACATGTACTCCGCTCAATTCAGCGCTGAGATATTCCACTTCATCGACCTTAAGTAAAAAAATGCGGTTATGGCCGTTGCATGGAATGTGGCGCAGGTAGGGTTCGGTAATTAGCTGTATATTTTTATTTACACTTGTGCCTCGACGTAAACGCGTCAGCGTTTTGCCGAGTCGCTGCGAGTCCAGTGGCTTTAGCAGATAGTCGAACGCATGTTCTTCAAACGCGCGCACGGCATATTCATCATAGGCAGTGACAAACACGACATACGGCATGTTTTCCGGATCCAGCATTGCGGCTAATTCCAGTCCGCTGATTTTCGGCATCTGGATATCCAGAAAAATCACGTCAGGTTGCAAGCGATGAATGGCCGGTATCGCCTCCAGCGCGTTGCCGCATTGGGCCAGGATCGTTATGTCAGGTTCATTTTCCAGCAGTAAGGCAAGCTCTTCACGAGCGGGTAGTTCGTCATCAATGATGATGGCTTTCAGCATCGTAACCCCCTTTATATTCCGCTGATTCTAGCATTATTCAGGTTAGGGATTGGAATGATGAAAAACAGCAGTAAAGAGCAGGGGACTCTCTTTCAGATGTTTTTGTGTGGTGGTAAATTTAGTTTACATCTATGGATTGAAAAATTTACGGTTCGTGATATGGTGTAGCCATAATGCATAGAGCGCATTCATCTATCACGTCATACAGGATTTATCAGGAATATATGAACATGCAAAAAGATTCGCTTAATAATATCAATATTGTTGAAGAACAAGTGCTTATCACCCCAGATGAGTTAAAAGCCAAATTTCCTCTGAGTGATGACGAACAAAAAGCGATTGCCCGCGCGCGCGAAACGATTGCCGATATCATTCATGGACGCGATCGCCGTTTACTGATTGTGTGCGGCCCCTGTTCCATCCACGATACCGATGCGGCTTTGGAATACGGTCGTCGTTTGCAATCCCTCTCCGCCGAGTTGAGCGATCGGCTGTATATCGTTATGCGGGTCTATTTTGAAAAACCACGCACCACGGTCGGCTGGAAAGGGTTAATCAACGATCCCCACATGGATGGTTCCTGCGATGTGGAAGCCGGGTTGCATATCGCTCGTGAATTACTCCTCAAACTGGTCAATATGGGGTTACCGCTGGCGACTGAAGCGCTGGATCCCAATAATCCGCAGTATCTGGGCGATCTGTTCAGTTGGTCGGCAATTGGCGCCCGCACCACGGAGTCACAAACGCACCGGGAAATGGCGTCTGGTTTGTCAATGCCCGTCGGTTTTAAAAATGGTACGGACGGCAGCCTTGGAACGGCAATTAATGCGATGAGGGCTGCGTCTATGCCGCACCGTTTTATGGGAATCAACCAGTCCGGACAGGTTTGCCTGTTGCACACGCAGGGAAATGCCGATGGTCACGTTATTTTGCGCGGCGGTAAAAAGCCGAACTACAGTGCGCAAGATGTTGCAGAATGTGAAAAACAGATGCTTGAGGCGGGACTGAAACCCTCCCTGATGATAGATTGTAGCCATGGCAACTCAAATAAAGATTACCGTCGGCAACCTATCGTGGTCGAGTCGGCAGTCGAGCAGATTAAGGCAGGCAACCAATCTATTATCGGCCTGATGCTGGAAAGTCATCTTAATGAAGGCAGCCAGCCATCAGAACAGCCGCGTTCGAAAATGCGCTATGGCGTATCGGTAACGGATGCCTGCATCAGTTGGGAAAATACAGAAACGCTACTGCGTTCCGTTCATCAGGAAATCGGCGCAGAGCGGGTAAAACTTTCAGGAGAGTAACAGTAATGGTAGCTGAACTGACCGCATTGCGTGATCAGATAGATGAGGTAGATAAAGAGCTGTTAACGCTATTGTCACGCCGGTTGCGTTTGGTGGCGGAAGTAGGTGAGGTCAAAAGCCGTTACGGCTTGCCTATCTATGTGCCAGATCGTGAATCAACAATGCTCAGTTTGCGCCGTAAAGAGGCGGCCCAATTAGGCGTGCCGCCCGACCTGATTGAGGATATCCTGCGCCGGGTTATGCGCGAGTCCTATTCCAGTGAGAATGAGAAGGGATTTAAAACGCTATGTCCGCAACTCCGCTCGATAGTGATTGTGGGGGGGCGTGGGCAAATGGGGTCGTTGTTTGAAAAAATGCTGACGCTGTCGGGCTATCAGGTCAAGATCCTGGAACAAGAGGACTGGCCGCAGGCGGAAACCCTGCTGGCTGACGCCGGTATGGTGATCGTCAGCGTACCGATTCATCTGACTGAGCAGGTTATCGCCCGTCTGCCTAAGCTGCCTGACGATTGTATTTTGGTGGATTTAGCCTCGGTGAAAAATGCGCCTTTGCAGGCCATGCTGGCGGCGCACAACGGACCGGTGCTTGGGCTGCATCCGATGTTTGGGCCGGACAGCGGCAGTTTGGCGAAACAGGTGGTGGTCTATTGCGATGGCCGTCAGCCAGAATCCTATCAATGGCTGTTGGAGCAGATTCAGGTATGGGGCGCGCGGCTACATCGTATTAGCGCGGTGGAGCACGATCAGAATATGATGTTTATTCAGGCGCTGCGCCATTTTGCCACTTTCGCCTATGGCCTGCATTTAGCGGAAGAGAACGTGCAGATCGAACAGCTGCTGGCGTTGTCATCGCCGATTTATCGTCTGGAATTGATAATGGTAGGACGGCTGTTTGCTCAGGATCCGCAACTGTATGCGGATATCATTATGTCTTCCGAGAATAATCTGGCGTTGATTAAGCGTTATTATAAACGCTTTGGCGAGGCTATCGAGCTACTGGAACAGGGCGATAAAGCCGAGTTTATCAATAGCTTCAAAAAAGTTGAGCACTGGTTTGGCGACTATGCGGGTCGATTCCAGGCCGAAAGCCGGACGTTATTACGTCAGGCCAACGACATCCGCCAATAAGCGCCGCGCAGGCGATTCATCATCTTCACATTCAGCCATCCCGGCCGTTAGCCGGGATGGTTTTTTTTACTCGGCGACGTCTGCGGGAACGACGTTTTCACTGGGGTAGCAGCCTAAAACTTTCAATGAACGCGTAATCGCCGCTAACTCTTTTAGGGCTTTTTTCATCGCATCGCTGCGCAAGTTCGCCTGTACATCAATGTAGAACATTTCCTCCCAGGGATTACCGTTAATCGGTCGGGATTCCAGCTTCGTCATAATGATGCCGTGCTCGCGCAGCACCAGCAGCGCTTCAACCAGCGCCCCGGACTGTTGCCCTGTGGCCATAATCAGCGTGGTTTTTGCCGGAACCTGCTCAGAAACCTCAATGGGCTTACGGGCAAGCACAATAAAGCGGGTAATGTTTTGGGATTGGTTGGCCAGGTTGTGTTCCAGCACCTTCAGTTGATACAGCATTCCGCCTGCTTCACTGCCCAGCGCCGCGGCTTTGGGGGAGTTGAGCGCAGCCACCTTTTCCATTGCTGCGGCGGTACTTTCACAATATTCAATTTTCCAGTTAGGGTAGCGATTGATGAAATGACTGCACTGCTGGAATGGTTGAGGGTGGCTATACACCGTTTCTATTTGATCCAGGCTGGTATCGGTAGCCACTAAAACGCAGTGATTAATCGGATTCGACAGTTCGCCGATGATGGATAACCCGGTGTGTTGTAGCAGGTCATAGACGTCGTTAATGGATCCTGAACTGGTATTTTCAATCGGTAATACGGCATAGTCAGCCTGACCGGTTTCCACCATATTGAAAATATCCTGGAATTTCTGGCAACCGCACTCAACGAGTTGCTCAAAATGCCGGGCGGCGTACTGGCGGGCCGCCAGGTGTGAATATGAGCCTTTTGGCCCAAGAAAGGCAACCCGCGCGGAATGAATGCTGGTCTGATTGAGGTGATGCTGCAATAGCGCCTGTTGCGTCAGCACCGAGTCTTCGATAATAATCTGGAATAAACGGGTAAGGTAGTGACCATCCAGATGATATTTTTTCCCGATGGTCGTGAGCTTATCCAATAAATCCCGCTCGCGTTCTTTATCTCGGATAGGGCGATGAGACAGTAATTTACTGCGTGCAACCTCAAGCGCCAGTTCCCGCCTTTCTGCCAGTAATTGCAGTAATTTTAAATCCAGTTCACTGATGCGTTCACGCAGAACCAGTAGTGGGTTATCGGTCATGGTATTGTTACCTGTTTTTGTCCTGATAATAATCGCCGGGCGCGATTTTCAACGTCGCCGGCGACGGCCCGCCAGAGGCAGGGATAGTCCGCCATAAAAAAAGCCCCCTGTTTTCAGGAGGCTTTTTTGTTCGTCTTCGTATTCCAACTCTTACGACGAATCGCCTCCCAAATTCAGGGGAAGGTGAAAAAGAATACGAAGAAGAACGATGTGTTAGTCATGCTGACCCAGTATGAAATAAGAAATGAGTACGAAACAGTAACCGTTGGCTTTTCATTCTGTCAATACAAAATTGCCGGAGAAGATGGTTGAGCGGCGCACTATATTGGCTCTTCAAGAATGTCCGCCATACAAAAACGCGCCCAAAGGCGCGTTAGATAGTAAGAGTAGCGATGAGTTACTCTTCTTGCGGAACTTGCAGGTTGGCGTCTTTGACGCTTGCCGCCGCACGACGCGCTTCGCCTTTATGCTGAACTTTGTTTAGCTGACGTTCAAGCTTGGCGATAAGTTCATTGATAGCGGCATACATATCTTCATGCTTGGCAGTGGCGACCAAGGGACCATTCGGCGTACTGATTGTCGCGTCGGCAACAAAACCCTGAGGCTCCTTTGACAGAATGATGTGCGGGTTAATCAGGTGAGCTTGCCACTTATCCAGTTTTGAAAGACGGTCTTCGACATGCTGACGTATTGCGGGGGTAATATCCATTTGTTTACTGGTAATATTGATAGTCATATAACTTACCTCTCTGCCTTTGTCCGTCTTGAATAATTTCAGCATAGCGCGAGTGAAGACAAAAATCGTGATTATGATCACTTTTTTTTGTCACTTTTTGTCAAAAAAACATGATTTGTGAGGCGAGGTCGAGAATCGACGGGAAGTGCTTGAGGGGGGATGAGGGCTATGTCATTATTGTATGGATAGGTGGCCCCGCCTGGCCTGTGATTGCCTCCTCTCTTCCTGTCATACCGTATAAAAGAACGGCAACCGAAGCTGCCGTTTGGCGATTTTTCGTTTGGTTGTTTTAAGCTGGATTGGCGGCGATGATTTTCGCGACTTTATCCGCTTGCGCTGCCAACTGAAGCTCGCGATAAGCATTTTCCATCAACGGTAAAGCATCTTTCGTTGCCTGAGTATCCGGATAGTCACGCAGCATTTGTTCCACACGATTAACTACCGCCACATAAGCGCCGCGTTTCGTGTAGTATTGCGCGACTGAAAGTTCATATTTGGCCAGACGTTCTTTCAGATAGACCAGCCGTTTATTCGCGTCGGTCGCATACTGGCTGTTTGGATAGCCCTGAATCAGGCGGGTAAAGTCTCGGAAAGCAGTGCGGGCATACTGAGGATCGCGATCGGAACGATCGACGCCGAAGAATCCCTGCAATGCACTGTCGTCGAGAGCCATATCCGTCAATCCACGCATGTACAAGACATAATCAATACTTGGATGCGTGGGGTTTAATCGAAGGAAGCGGTCGATGGAGGCCTGGGCCAAAGGTAGCTCGGCAGATTTATAGTAGGCGTAAATTAAATCCAACTGCACCTGCTGAGAATAAGGGCCGAATGGATAGCGGTTATCCAGTGCTTCCAACTGCGTGATGGCTGCTCTAAAGTTACCGTCCTGCAATTTTTGCTGAGCATTAGCATACAGTACCGATGGCGGACTATCAGGAACCGCATCTTTGGAACCGTTGGAGCAACCAACCAGCGCCAGGCTCAACGTGGCAGCAGCCACCAGATATTTCATACGCGTCATGACGTTTTGATTATCCTCAGAGTGTTATTCCGGGAAACTGTCCGTTAAGCTCCCGATTTAGACCAGCTACAATAGTACATTATTTTAAACGGCGTCGCCGTGAAAACCCAACGTTAACGAAGAAGCTGCAACTATGGCACAACAAGTACAACTCACCGCAACGGTGGCCGAATCCCAACTCGGACAACGTTTAGATCAGGCTTTGGCCGAATTGTTCCCTGATTATTCACGATCTCGTATAAAAGAGTGGATTCTGGAGAACCGGGTACAGATTAACGGTAATGTAATCAATAAGCCAAAAGAGAAGGTGCTGGGCGGCGAATTGGTTGATATTGATGCAATTATCGAAGAAGAGTCGCGTTGGGAAGCACAGGACATCGCACTGGATATCGTGTATGAAGACCCGGATATTCTGGTCATCAATAAGCCCAGAGGACTCGTCGTTCACCCTGGCGCCGGCAATCCCGACGGCACCGTGCTTAATGCGTTATTGCATTACTATCCTGAGATAGCGGACGTGCCGCGGGCGGGGATTGTTCACCGTCTGGACAAAGATACCACGGGATTGATGGTGGTCGCGAAAACGGTGCCGGCGCAGACCCGGCTGGTCGAGTCATTACAGGCGCGTGAAATTACGCGTGAATATGAAGCCGTTGCGATCGGCACCATGACCGCGGGGGGAATGGTAGAGGAACCGATAGCGCGTCATGCGACCAAACGCACGCATATGGCGGTTCATCCTATGGGGAAACCCGCGGTCACGCATTACCGCATCATGGAGCACTTCCGCGCGCATACAAGATTGCGCCTGCGTCTGGAAACCGGACGTACTCACCAGATTCGTGTGCATATGTCGCACATTAATCATCCCCTGGTGGGCGATCAACTTTACGGCGGACGTCCGCGCCCGCCGAAAGGCGCTTCAGATGCGTTTATTACCGCGCTGCGTGGTTTCGATAGGCAGGCGCTGCATGCCACAATGTTGCGTTTATATCACCCAATCAGCGGGATACAAATGGAATGGCATGCGCCTTTGCCGCAGGACATGGTCGATCTCATTAATGCATTAAAAGCAGATACGGAAGCGTTCCAGGATCAACTCGATTGGTGATTAAATAATGCTGATACATCCTGACTGGCCTATCCCGGCGTGTGTCCGGGCATGTAGCACAACCCGTTACGGCGGCGTCAGTTTACCGCCTTATGATGCGCTCAATCTGGGAAACCATGTGGGCGATGAGGCTGAAAAAGTGAGGGTGAACCGTCAGCTCCTGATGGATGAGGCCGGCTTACCCTCGATGCCCCATTGGCTGGAACAGGTTCACGGCACGCAAACTATTCGTATTGGCGGCGACCGGCCGTCTACTGTCTGCGGGGATGCGGTTTACACCGATCGCAAGGGGCCGGTTTGCGCCGTGATGACCGCCGACTGTTTACCGGTTCTGTTTTGCTCCGTCGCTGGCGATGAAGTCGCCGCGGCGCATGCCGGTTGGCGCGGGTTGTGTGCGGGCGTATTGGAGGAGACGTTATCCTGCTTTCGTGCCGAACCCTCTCAGGTTATGGCGTGGCTTGGTCCAGCCATCGGCCCGGAAAAATTCGAGGTCGGGCCGGAAGTCCGGGATGCTTTTATTCAACATGACGTTACGGCGATATCGGCATTCAGACCTAATGGTGATAAGTTTCTTGCCGATATATACCAACTGGCGCGTTTACGTTTACGCGCTGGCGGCGTGACGCAGATCTTTGGCGGCGAGTTTTGCACGGTCAGCGATGCGCGGCGATTTTTCTCCTATCGGCGTGATGGTGTGACGGGCCGTATGGCAAGTTTAATCTGGCTGATATAACCTATTGAATTAAGGCGATCCACGGCAAATAACAATTTAATCCCATCGCTATTGGCAAAATAACCTTGAAATCTTGAGGGTTGACCTCATCTGATCTCCAGTAGCAGTTTTGACCAGTTTCATGGGAGGTGTTATGCGTCTGGATCGTCTTACCAACAAGTTTCAACTGGCTCTTTCCGATGCCCAATCTCTTGCCCTCGGACGAGACCATCAATTTATCGAACCCCTTCACCTGATGAGTGCTTTACTTAATCAGGAAGGCGGTACCGTCGGCCCGCTGCTGACAGCGGCTGGCTCCAACGTTCCCCATCTGAAAAATGAGATCGACCACGCAATCGCGCGTTTACCTCAGGTAGAAGGCACCGGTGGGGATGTCCAGCCATCCAGCGAATTGGTTCGCACTTTAAACGTGTGCGATAAGCTGGCTCAAAAGCGTGGCGATACCTTTATTTCCTCTGAACTTTTTGTGTTGGCGGTGCTGGATTCGCGCAGCACGTTGAGCGACATGATTAAAAATTCGGGGGCAACGCAGGAAAGCGTTACCAAAGCAATTGATCAAATCAGAGGAGGAGAACAAGTGAATGATCAAGGCGCTGAGGATCAGAGGCAGGCATTAAAAAAATATACCATCGACCTGACCGAACGCGCGGAACAGGGCAAACTTGACCCGGTCATCGGCCGTGATGAAGAAATTCGCCGCACCATTCAGGTATTACAACGTCGAACGAAAAATAACCCTGTTTTAATCGGCGAGCCGGGGGTCGGTAAAACCGCCATCGTCGAAGGTTTGGCGCTGCGTATTATTAACGGCGAAGTACCGGAAGGTCTAAAAAATAAGCGCGTTCTCTCCCTGGATATGGGGTCGCTGGTTGCCGGCGCTAAATATCGTGGCGAATTTGAAGAGCGGCTAAAGGGCGTGCTTACCGATTTATCCAAACAGGAAGGGAACGTTATCCTGTTTATCGATGAACTTCATACGATGGTGGGCGCCGGGAAAGCTGACGGCGCCATGGATGCCGGCAACATGCTGAAACCGGCCCTGGCCCGCGGTGAATTGCATTGCGTCGGCGCCACGACGCTGGATGAATATCGGCAGTATGTTGAAAAAGATGCCGCGCTGGAACGACGGTTCCAGAAGGTATTTGTCGCTGAACCTACGGTAGAAGATACCATTGCCATCTTACGTGGCCTTAAAGAACGTTATGAGTTGCACCACCATGTGCAGATCACTGACCCGGCCATTGTCGCGGCGGCTACCTTGTCTCATCGTTACATCGCAGATCGTAAGCTGCCGGACAAAGCGATTGACCTGATTGATGAAGCCGCTTCCAGTATTCGTATCCAGATTGACTCGAAACCTGAGCCATTGGATCGTCTCGACCGCCGTATCATTCAGTTAAAACTGGAACAGCAGGCGCTGAAGAAAGAGTCGGATGAAGCCAGCCAAAAACGTTTGGAACTGCTAAATACCGAGCTTGAAGAGAAAGAGCGCGCGTACTCCAAACTGGAAGAAGAGTGGAAAGCGGAAAAAGCCTCGCTCACCGGCACTCAGAATATCAAGGCCGCGCTGGAGCAGGCAAAAATATCGCTGGAGCAAGCGCGTCGGCAGGGTGACCTGGGCCAGATGTCCGAAATTCAATACGGCAAAATTCCCGAGTTGGAAAAACAGCTGGCGGCGGCAACCCAACTGGAAGGCAAAACCATGCATCTGTTGCGTAACCGCGTTACGGATACTGAAATTGCCGAAGTGCTCGCGCGTTGGACGGGGATTCCCGTGTCCAGGATGCTGGAAAGTGAACGTGAAAAACTGTTAAGAATGGAAGAGGCGCTGCATCAGCGGGTAATCGGACAGGATGAAGCCGTCGAAGCGGTGGCGAACTCTATCCGACGCAGTCGTGCCGGTCTGTCCGATCCTAATCGTCCAATCGGTTCTTTCCTGTTCCTTGGGCCGACTGGGGTGGGTAAAACGGAATTGTGTAAGACGCTGGCCTCTTTCCTGTTCGACAGTGATGATGCGATGGTGCGTATCGACATGTCTGAGTTTATGGAAAAACACTCGGTGTCGCGTTTAGTGGGCGCGCCTCCGGGATATGTCGGGTATGAAGAAGGGGGTTACCTGACTGAGGCCGTCCGCCGCCGTCCTTACTCGGTTATTTTGCTGGATGAAATCGAGAAGGCGCATCCAGATGTGTTCAATATTCTGTTGCAGGTATTGGATGATGGGCGTTTGACCGATGGACAAGGGCGTACGGTGGATTTTCGCAACACGGTTGTGATTATGACCTCGAACCTGGGATCGGATCTGATTCAGGAGCGTTTTGGCGAGCGGAGTTATGCAGAGATGAGAGGGATGGTGCTTGAAGTCGTTAGTCATAGCTTCCGTCCTGAGTTTATCAACCGTATTGATGAAGTGGTGGTATTCCATCCACTGGGAAGAAAACACATCGCATCGATCGCCAAGATCCAGCTACAGCGTTTGTACAAGCGCCTTGAAGAGCGCGGCTACAAGGTGACAATAACGGATGCCGCGCTGGAACGGTTGGGTGAAATTGGGTTCGATCCGGTTTATGGCGCTCGTCCGCTTAAAAGGGCAATTCAGCAACTGATTGAAAACCCGTTAGCTCAGCAGATTCTGTCCGGCAAGTTAATCCCAGGCAAACTGGTTACTCTGGATGTTGATGGCGAGAACATCATTGCTCGTCAATAATGTCGCTTTTTAACGAGAATCAAACGGGGGAAATAGCCTATTTCTCCCGTTTTCTCTTTCTTTGTGTAGATAATCCCCATTTTTAGTACAAAACCCAGTCTATAAATGGGGTTTTGACTTATTTTTGAGCGCTTGATGATTTTTTTGCATTTAGCGCTTGTAAGCCGGCGGGAAGTCCCTATAATGCGCTCCCACTGACACGGCAACGGCGAATACGCGTTGACGATGACAGTAAGAAGCCAGGCAATAATCACTTGACTTCACAGCGGAAAAGCATAGTATATGCGGCCCACGCCACGGGATATCGTGGCACTGCTCTTTAACAATTTAATCAGACAATCTGTGTGGGCACTCACAAGACCTATCGGCTGACGATATAAAAAAGTCTTGAAGAGTGACTAGCAGTAAATTCATTACGAATGAACAGTTACTAATTCTTTGAGCACAGCTATTAACTTAGCGAATCAAACAAATCTTAAATTGAAGAGTTTGATCATGGCTCAGATTGAACGCTGGCGGCAGGCCTAACACATGCAAGTCGAGCGGCAGCGGGAAGAA